>NZ_WHJI01000007.1:0-209962 GCF_011682155.1 Massilia sp. CCM 8734 | reverse complement strand
GGGACGGTCCATATTTCGCCGCTTTCTCGGCCAATAGCTCGCTATTGGCACTGCGAAATCGTCAAAATCTGGCCTCGCCCAGCTATTTTTTCGCTTCGACTCCCCAAGTCCGACAGGCTGCTAGCGCGCGATAAAACAACGTCTTGCAAGGCCCCCAACTGCAAAACCGTCATTCCCGCCTGCGCGGGAATGACGGTTTTGAGGGGGATGGTCTGACAGCGCACGCGGTCAGACAGCGTACGCTATCTCGCCGCTTAAACGCGGTTGATCAGGAACGTCGACAGCAACGGCACCGGACGACCGGTCGCGCCCTTCGCGCCACCCGATTTCCAGGCGGTGCCGGCGATGTCCAGATGCGCCCAGGTGTACTTGCGCGTAAAGTTCTCGAGGAAGCAGGCCGCCGTCACGCTGGCGCCGCCCGGCGTGCCGATGTTGGCCAGGTCGGCGAAGTTGGACTTGAGCTGCTCGTTGTAGACTTCTTCGATCGGCAGGCGCCATGCGGTGTCGCTGGCGGCTTTGCCGGCGGCCAGCAGTTCGCCGGCCAGCTTCTCGTGGGCGTCGTCGCTGCGCGTGAACAGGCCGGTGTTGTGATGGCCCAATGCCACCACGCAGGCGCCGGTCAGGGTGGCGATGTCGATCACCGCGGCCGGGTTGAAACGCTCGCAGTAGGTCAGCGCATCGCACAGCACCAGGCGGCCTTCGGCGTCGGTGTTGAGCACTTCGATGGTCAGGCCGTTCATCGACGTGACAATGTCGCCCGGCTTGGTGGCGCGGCCCGACGGCATGTTCTCGCAGGCGGCGATCACGCCGATCACATTGAGTTTCAGGCCCATTTCGCCGATCGCGCGGAAGGTGCCCAGCACCGAGGCGGCGCCGCACATGTCGTACTTCATTTCATCCATGCCGGGACCGGCCTTGATCGAAATGCCGCCCGTGTCGAAGGTGATGCCCTTGCCGACCAATACCACCGGCGCATCCTTGGCTTTGCCGCCCATGTGCTTCAAGACGATGAACTTGGGCGCTTCCTCGCTGCCGTTGGTGACCGACAGGAAGCTGCCCATCTTGAGTGCCTGGAGCTGCTTGCGGTCCAGCACTTCAACGTCGAACTTGTAGTCCTTGGCCAGCTTGCGCGCGGTGTCGGCCAGGTAGGTCGGGGTGCAGACGTTGGCCGACAGGTTGCCCAATTCCTTGGTCAGGTCCATGCCGTTGGCGATCGCAATGGCTTGCGCCAGCGCGGTCTTGACTTCGCCCGTGGCGTCGACCGCCAGGGTGATCTTGCGCACGCCGGCAGGAAGCGGGTCTTTCTTGCTCTTCTGGCCGTCGGTGCGGAAAACGCTCTCGTGGGCGGCGCAGACGATCGTGCGCACAGCCCAGGAAACGTCACGCTCTTTCACATCCGTCATGGGTAATGCGATAATGGCGTCCGCGGCGCCGAGCGAGGCGAAAGCCTTGAGCGTCGCGTTCACTGCGGAAGTGAAGCTTTTTTCGCTGACCGTCTCGTCGTTGCCCAGCCCTACCAGCAGCACGCGCGCCGCGCCGGTGCCGGAAATACCGCGCAACAGCAGGGTCGAACCGGCTTTGCCGGTAATGTCGCCGGACTTGAGCGCAGCCGTGATGTCACCACCCTGGTCGAGGGCTTTTGCAGCCTGCGACAGTTTTTTGTTTTCGAATACCGCAACCGCGATGCAACCGGTTTTGGCCGACGTGATGGTGTTCTTTGTGTCGAATGCTTTTATGCTAAAGTCCATTTGAATCTCCGTTTCGTGTTTGTGACGCGCACTGCCTAACCTGTGATTATAACTTTCGAATGATCTTTCAACGCGCCTTGCAACGTGAATTAGCCAGTTCGGCCGGAACGACTTTCACGGTGCTGTTTTCCATCGTCGCCATCTGGACCCTGATCTCCATCCTCGGCAAAGCCGCAGGCGGAAAGGTGGGATCGAGCGACGTGCTGGCGTTGATCGCCTTCGCAACGCTGAATTATCTGCCAACTATCCTGACTCTCACCAGCTTTATTTCGGTACTGGCAGTCGTCACGCGCAGCTACCGCGACTCCGAGATGGTGGTCTGGTTCGCATCCGGCCTGTCGCTCACGCGCTGGATCCGTCCCATCCTCACCTTCGGCATTCCCATGATGATCCTGACCGGCGCCCTGAGCCTGTTCGTGACGCCCTGGGCCAAGATGAAAAGCACCGAATTCGTGCAGCGCTTCGAAAAGCGCGAAGACCTCAAAAAGGTCTCGCCCGGCCAGTTCAAGGAATCGTCGTCGAGCAACCGCGTGTTTTTCGTCGAAGGCGTCACCGGCGAATCGACCGTGGTGCAGAATGTGTTCGTCAACACGGTTGAAAAGAACGTCAACTCCGTCATCGTGGCCAAGGAAGGCGTAATCGAGTCCGACGGCAAGGGCGGCCAGTTCCTGGTGCTCAAAAACGGCCGGCGCTACCAGGGCGTGCCGGGCCAGGCCGATTTTCAATCGATGGAGTTCGGCCGCTACAGCATGCGCGTGGCCAGCAAGAACACCTCGATGGATGGCGACATCTCGTCGGACGCCATGTCCACCCAGGAGCTGCTCGAAACCCCGAACCGCTTCACCCAGTCCGAACTGCTGTACCGCATCGCCGCCCCGATTACCTGTCTGCTCCTTATCCTGCTGGCCATTCCGCTCGGTTTCGTCAATCCGCGGGCCGGCAGTGCGGCTAACCTGATCATCGCGCTGCTGATCTTCTTCACGTACATCAACCTGACCAAGCTGGCCGAGGCCAATGTCCGCCAGGGCAAGTCCGATTTCTACATGGCCTGGTGGCCGCTGCACCTGTTCGTCGCGGTTCTCGTGGTGGGCATGTTCGCGTGGCGCCTGAACGTCAATCACCGCTACCATCCGCTGGTGCTGTGGGCGGCGATGAAGCGCGGCCGGCTCGATCATGCGGCGCCGGCGGGAGGCGCGAAATGAAGGTCCTTCAACGTTACTTCGCGGTCTCGATCGCGCAGGCCGTCGCCTTTGTGCTGGTCGCCTTCCTGGCGCTGAGCGCTTTCATGGACCTGACCGGCGAACTGCCATCGGTGGGCAAGGAAGGCTACGCGATCCAGCACGCCTTTTTATATGTGCTGCTGCGCGTGCCGTTCCATGTGTACGAGGTGATGCCGGTGGCGACCCTGATCGGCACGATTTATACGATGGCGCAGTTCGCGTCGAGCTCCGAGTTCACCATCATGCGCGCGTCGAGCATGTCGACCCAGATGGCGGCGTGGATGCTGTTTAAGATCGGCTTCGTGTTCGTCATCATCACCTTCGTGTTCGGCGAACTGATTGCGCCGCGCACCGCGCCGCTGGCAGAAAAACTCAAACTGAGCGCGCGCGGGGCCACCGTGTCGCAGGAGTTCCGCTCCGGGATGTGGACCAAGGATATCGTGCGCAGCGAAGGCACCAAGGGCGCCGTGACCGGCTCGCGTTTTTTCAACGTGCGCCAGTTCCGCACCGACGGCCAGATGCTCGATGTGCGGCTGTACGAGTTCGATACCAACTTCCGCATGCGTTCCCTGATCACGGCGGCACGCGCGGTCTTCACCGGTAACAGCACCTGGCGCCTGGAAGACGTGACCGAAACGCGCTTTACCAACACGCGCGAACTGCCGCCGCCGGGCGGCAAGCCGGAGGCCGGCGGCACGCAGGGCAATTTCGGCCAGGAGACCAGCATGGTCGCCACCCGCAAGCTGCCGAGCATGGAGCTGGTGTCCGAGATCACGCCGAAAATCATTTCGGTATCGGCCTCCGACCCGGTGCGCATGTCGGCTACCGAACTGGCGATCTACACGCGCCACCTGGCCGAGAACCGGCAGGAGACCGAGCGCTTCAAGATCGCGTTCTGGAAAAAGCTGTTCGACCCGCTGGCCATTTTCGTGTTGATGGCGCTGGCGCTGCCGTTCGCCTACCTGCACACCCGCAGCGGTGGTGTGAGCCTGAAGATCTTCATCGGCATCATGATTGGCGTCGGCTTCATTTTGATCAATAACCTGTTCGCCTACGTCGGGCTGCTCAGTAACATGCCGGCCGTCCTGATTGCGATCGCCCCGAGTTTGCTATTCCTGCTATTGGCCTTTGCGGCGCTATGGTGGGTGGAAAGACACTGATGACCCGCGCCCTGATCCTGTTTGCCCACGGTGCCCGCGCTGCCACCTGGGCCGAGCCGTTCGAACGCTTGCGCGAGCTGACCCAGGCGCGCGTGCCGGACGTTCCGGTCTCGCTGGCGTTCCTGGAATTGATGGAGCCGCGCCTGCCCGAGCGCGTGGCCGAACTGGCGGCGCAAGGCGTGACGGCGCTGACGGTGGTGCCGGTGTTTTTAGGGCAGGGCGGGCACTTGCTGCGCGACCTGCCGCTGATCGTCGAGGAACTGCGGCGCGATCATCCGGGCATGCACATTACCGTCTCCGGTGCGGTCGGTGAGGACGACAGCGTGCTGGCCGCGATGACCGACTTCTGCGTGGCGCAGCTGTAAGGCGTTCTTAACGCACCCGGCGCGTGGTCTCGCGCACCACCAGTTCGAGCGGCGGAATCTGCGCCATCACCGGTTCGCCGTTGATCAGCGCCAGCAGCGCGTTGGTGGCGATGCGGCCCATGTCGTACAAGGGCTGGCGGATCGTGGTCAGCGGCGGCGTGGTGTACGACGACCCCGGCAAGTCATCGAAGCCGACCAGGGAAATATCGTCCGGCACCCGGATGCCCTTGCGGTACAGGCACAACCTGACCCCATACGCGCTCAGGTCATTGGCCGCGAACACCGCCGTGAACTGCTGGTTGGTCTCAAACAGGTGGTTCACCGCCAGCAAGCCGCCGGACTCGTGGAAGTCGCCGCCCACCACCAGCTTGTCGTCATACTCAAGATCGGATTCGGCCAGCGCGCGCTTGTAGCCAACCAGGCGCTCGTCGGCATCGCGGTGATGCGACGGGCCGGTAACGAAGGCGATGCGGCGGTGGCCCAGTTCGACCAGGTGGCGCACCGCCATGAAGGCGCCGTTTTCATTATCGAGCTTGAACCCGAGCGCGCTTTTGGTGCGCAGGTCGCGCCCGGTGGAGACGATCGGACGATGATTCGCAAACTGCAAAATGGTGTCATCTTCGAGGTGCCCGGCCAGCAGGATGATGCCGTCGACCTTGCGCGCCAGCAGGAGGCGGATGCGCTCCGTTTCCTCGACCGCGTTCCAGTGGCCGGAGACGATCACCGAGGCGTAACCGGTGCCCTTCAAGCCATCGTCGACACCGCGCAGGGTCTCGTCGAAAAACGGGCTCGAAATATCCTGCACCACGATCCCGATGGTCATCGAGCGCCCCTTCTTGAGGCCCTGCGCCATCTGGTTCGGCGCGAAATGCATTTTCTCGATCGCTGCCATCACGGCGGCGCGTTTGTCGTCCGAGACTTTGGCGGTGCCGTTCAGGATGCGCGATACGGTGCTGGGCGAGACGCCCGCGTGACGCGCGACGTCGATCAGGGTGGAGGGTGGGGCAGCGTTGTCGTGGTCGGTCAAGGGATGGGTCCTGGTAGGGTGCGGAACGGCTGTCACCGCGAGATTACCATAACTGGACCAACCCACGATACAAACAGCCGGCCAGAGTGTACACAGGCCAGGCGACTTTGAAAACGGTTTCAGTTGCTATTCGGAGCGGGGCATGGCTGTTTTTCGGCCTGTTCAGAAGCAAGGCGTATAACTGAGGGCCGCGCCGGTCGGGCGCGGCCCATGGGCGCGGGGCAAGCGCGCGCTTCGGGCAGCGCCGCCTTAGCGCGTCGCCGGGCGCGTTCCGCCCACGAAGCGCTTGAACAGGGTCGGGCGCGACGGGCGCGGAAGCGCCTGGTCGACCACCGCCGCCCACTGTTCCGACAACTGCTGGCAGGTTGCGCGCAGCACCGGATTCAAGTCGCCATGGCTGGCCAGCGCTTTCAAATGGCGCTCGATCACCGACGCCAGCTTCAGGCACGGCCCGGCTTGCGTGGCATTGGCGCTGTAATGCGACATCAGGTGCAGCGCGGCTGAGACCAGCAGTTCGGGCTGGGGCGGCGCGCCGGTCGGTGCGGTAACTGCGGGTCCTGCCATATCGATAGCGATAGCCATGCGTTGCTCCTGTCAAAAAAGGGGGGGGCTGGCTGGCGGGTGCAACGCTGGCTGGCTGGGGGTTGATGGATCAGGCGGTCAGGATCAGCTTGCCCAGCCGGGTGACTCGCAGTTCGTAGATTTTGCCGTCGTGTTCGATCTGGATCGACTTGCCCTGACGCAGCAGTTCCTGGCTGTTGACGCGCAGCGGAAGCGCAGGTGCGACAGGCGCCGGGATCGCGCGCACGGGTTGTTGGGTGGTATTCATCGCTGCCTTTCAGTGAATGAGAACAATTCTCATTTAGATTATGGCCGATGTATCTCCCGATTGCAAGCGATAAGCTTCCAGGCTTTGTCTTAATAGCATGGGGGTCATGCCGGTCCAGCGTTTGAACGACCTGCGGAAGTTGTTTGCGTCATGAAATCCGAGATGGCGCGCGACCGCGTCGTTGTCGTGGCGCCCGCCGTGGAACAGGTGCAGGGCGACGTGGGCGCGTACCTGGTCGAGTTCGGCCTGGAAGTGGCTGCCATGGCGCGCCAGGTGGCGTTTCAAGGTGGCGGGGCTGACGCCGAACTGGATCGCGCACTGTTCCAGGGTCGGCGCGCTGCGGATGTGCTCCAGCAGATAATCGTAGAGGGCGCACAGCAGGCTGCGCTGGCCGCCGGTGTGGGCCGCGTCGACGCTGCGCCGCGCCACCGCCGCCGCCATCGCGTTGGCGCGCGGCCACGGGCGGTCGAGCCAGGCCGCGTCGATCAGCATGGCGTCGAGGTGACAGTGAAAGCGCAGCTGCTCGCCCAGGTGCACCTCGTGCTGCTCGGTGTAGCGCGGCGGGGTGCGGTTGAAGCAGTAGCGCCACGGCAGGCGCTCGCCGCCCAGCCAGCGGCACATGGCGCTCATGGCGGTCATGTGCATCTCCACCAGGAAGCCGCGCTGCCCGCCGGCGCCGAAACTGTCGGTCCAGTACAGCACGGCGAGATCGCCTTCCTCGCGAAAACGCGGCGCCAGCAAGGGGCACAGCTGCATCTGGAAGCGCACCAGCAGGGCGATTGCCTCGCGCAGGCTGTGGGCCTGCATCAGCGCGTGGCTCAAGGCCCCGAAATGCCCGGGCAGCATCTGCTGGCCCAGCATGAAACTGGTTTCCGCGCTTTTCAGGCCGGCCGCCACGTTGGCCAGCAGTTGCAGATATTCGGTGGGGGTAATCGCTTGCTGCGCGTCCGGCGCCTGCAGGTCGTCCATGCCGGTGCCGGCCAGGATGGCGCGCGGCGCCAGCTCGCGCGAACGCGCGTAGTCCAGCACCAGCGCCGGCTGGTGCTGCGCCACGATGCAGGCGTCGCCCGCTTGCAGAAGGCGGCTCACAAGCGACTCACGCGGGCGCGGCGAAGCTGCTGGCGTCGTCCGCGGCAGGCGCCGGCTGCGGCATGCGCCGTTCCAGCGCGCGGTTGATTTCCTTGAGCAGCTGGCGCGGCTCGATATCGACATGGCGCACCGCGTAGCGCACCGTCACCTGCAGCGCCTCGCCGCTGCCGTGGGTGTGATGGCGCAGTGTCGCGACGGCGCGCCGCAACTGCTCGGCCAAGGCGCGCGCGCTGTCGCCATCGGTGGCCGGCAGCAGGATCGCGAAGCGGTCGCCCGCGTAGCGGCACAGCAGGTCGGTGCGGCGCAGGTTGAGCAGCAGGGTATGGGTGACCGCTTGCAGCAGGCGGTCGCCTTCGCGCTGGCCGTGGGCGCGGTTAATCAGGTGGAAGCTGTCGATATCGACCATCAGCAGGCAGCAATCCGCGCCGGTGCCGCGTTCGTGCTCGATGCGCAGTTGCGCGCGCAGGTAGTCGGCGTCGCCCACTTGCGTGAGCGGATCGAACGAGCGGTGGTCGCGGAACAGGCGTTCGCGTTTGTGCAGGTGCTCGTTGAGCATGAATTGTTCGCGTCGCCAGTCGAGCAGGCCGCAGGTAAGGGCGGCCATGCCGGCCAGGGTCAGGCCGCTCTCGATCACGTGGTTCCACAACTGGCCCTTGGGGACGCTGACAAATTCGTCGAGGCAGTCGGCGCAGGCGCCCAGCATCAGGCCGGCCAGGCCGGCGGCCAGCAGCGCGGTGACGCGGCCGGGCGGGCGCGAGCTCAATACCAGCACGAACCACACGCCGGCCATGAGCGCGATGCTCGCCTCGCTGGCGATATCGATCCACTTCCAGTCGGCCGGCGGCTTGGGCACGCCGGCGAACGCATACAGGAAGCAGCAGGCGAGAAGGGCCAGCGAGGCCAGGACGAGCGCAGTGCGGTGTGAGTGGAGCATGGGCGAAAGGCCAAAGCCTTGCATGAGGGTGATACGTGCCGATACTAGCCCGCGCGCGTGACAGGACGATGACAGGCGGGGGTGCAAACAGCGCAGCGGCGCCAGTCCGATCGGCTCACCAACCCGGCGCCCCGCTGCCGCCCCCGGTGTCGCGCCCCCGGTGTCAGGTCTGACATTCGGACACGGCCCCGGCTGTAGATAGCTGCTGGATTGTCCCTGCGGATCAGCTCGTGTCCGAATGTCAGACCTGACACCGGCGGGGGAGGGGCATTTCAGCTCACCGGCTGCCGTAAATGCCGTATCGCGCGCGGCGGCGGGGAGCGTGTCACGAGATGGACATATTCGCTCTCTAGACTTCGCCCTGTTTTTCACCCATCCAACGGCGAACCTATGAACAGCGACAAACAACCACACCGTCAGCGCGCAGCGGCGGGCAGTCTTCCGCGCCTGTCCTTCATTGCCTTCGGCATCCTGCAACTGTGCGGCGGCGTCGCCCACGCGGCCGACAACGCCGCCGGCGCCAGCGAAGCGAGCGCGATCGCGCTTGATACCGTCGTTATCGCCGGCCAGCGTTCGAGCATGAAGCGCGCGCTGGCGGCCCAGCAGAAGGCCGACAACATCGTCAGCGTCATCAGCAGCGATGATATCGGCGGCCTGCCGGACAAAAACGCCGCCGAGGCGCTAGCCCGCCTGCCCGGCGTGGCGGTGCAGCGCGACCAGGGCGAAGGCCGCTATATCGTGGTGCGCGGCATGGGCCCCGATTACAACGCCGTCACCATCAACGGCGCTGCGGTGCCCTCACCGGAAGCGGGCCGCCGCGCGGTCGCCCTCGACGTGCTGCCGGCCGGCCTGATTCGCTCGCTGGAAGTGTCCAAGACCGTCATGCCCGACCAGGATGCCAATTCGCTCGGCGGCTCGGTCGACGTCAAGTCGCTCTCGGCCTTCGACTTGCCCGGCAGCGCGCTGTCGTTCCAGGCGGGAGCGAGCCGCGACCAGAACACCGGCAAGACCAGCCCGAACGCCGGCGCTTTGTGGGCCGAGCGCTTTTTGGACGGCAAACTCGGCGTGGCGGCCGGCATCAGCGGCGAGCGCCGCAAGTTCGGATCCGATAATGTGGAAACCGGTGGCGCCTGGAACAAGGGCAAGCTGTCCGGCCTCGAACTGCGCGACTACCTGCCGCAGCGCGAGCGCAATGCGCTCGCGCTCAATGTCGATTATCGTCCGCAGGCCGGCCAGTCGCTGTATCTGCGCACTTTTCTCAGCCGATTTTCGGACGATGAAGTGCGCGATCGCCTTTCGGTCAGCAATATCGCCGGCGGCGCCGCCTCCCCCGACACGCCCTTTACCGCGCGCGCCGAACGCCGCCTGCGCCAGCGCAAATACACGCAGCAGATCAGCTCCGCCGTCGTCGGGGGCGAGATCCGCGTCGGCGACTGGAAACTGGCCGCCTCTGGCGGCGCCAGCCGCGCCACCGAAGACACGCCGGAGAGCATCAACGATGGCCGTTTTCGCGCCAGCGCCAACGTGGCCGGCCTGCGTTTTTCCGGTGCCGAGGCGCCCGGCCTGACCGGTCCCGCCAGCCTGGTCGACCCGGCTGCCTACAACCTGCAGGGCATCACCCTGCAGGCGCGCGACAGCCGTGACGCCGAGCGCCACGTGAAACTGGACCTGAGCCGCCGCCTGGCGCTGGGCGACGCCGCTGCCGACATCAAGGGCGGCGTCAAGGCCAGCCGCCGCACCAAGGATAACGACACCGAGCAGTGGGGCTACACCAGCAACAAGGCAAGCAGCGGTAATTACTGGGGCGCCGGCAGTGTGTCGATGAGCGGCTTTACCCAGGGCGCATTGGACTACCCATTCGCCAACCTCGGGCCGGGCCTCGACCCGGCGCTGGTGCGCGCGCGCGTGGCGGGCCTGGACCGCGCCGGCGCGCGCCTGCTGTCGGAATCGAGCCTGAACGATTTTTCGATGGACGAAGATATCGACAGCGCCTACGTGCAGGCCGGCGCCGATATCGGCAACTGGCGCTTGCTTGCCGGCGTGCGCCACGAGCGCACCAGCTTCGCGGCGCGCGGGCAGCAGGTGTCCGGCGCCGGCTTGCAGTCGGTGTCGCGCAGCAGCGATTATGCGAACTGGCTGCCCAACCTGCAGGCGCGCTTCGATATCGACAAAGACACCAGCGTGCGCGCCGCCTGGACCAACGCCGTCGTGCGCGCCAATTTCAGCCAACTGGCGCCGGGCGTCAGCCTGGCCAGCAATACCGAAGCGGTGATCGGCAACCCGGACTTGAAACCGCTGAAGGCGGCCAACTTCGACCTCGGGATCGAGCGCATGCTCGGCGCGGACGGCGCCATGTCGGCCTACGTGTATTCGAAGGACATCAAGAACTTCACCTACACCACCGACCTGGCGGGCAGCGGGCCATGGGCCGGCTACACCACCGCCACCAGCTACGCCAACGGCGACAAGGCGCGCGTGAACGGTGTCGAACTGTCGTATTCGCAGTCGTTGCGCATGCTGCCGGCGCCGTGGAACGGGATGATCGTCGGCGCCAACGCCAGTTTTAACGACGCCAAGGCTACCATCGGTCGCTTCGACAAGGCCAGCGGCGGCCAGTTGACGCGCGACATCCGCCTGCCGGGACAATCGAAGCAGATTGTCAACCTGATGCTCGGGTACGAAAGCGGCCCTGTGAGCACGCGCCTGGCGCTCAATCACAAGTCGGCCTACCTGCTCGAAGTCGGCGGCGACCTGCTCGACGCCTCGCAGGACCGCTACGTCGACGCCCAGCGCCAGGTCGATTTTTCGCTCGGCTACCAGATCAATAAGCGTGTGCAGCTGGTCTTCGAGGGCATCAACCTGAATAATGAAACCTATTATGTATACCAGGGCAGCAAACCATACAACGTCCAGTACGAGCAGTACGGCCGCACGTACAAATTGAGCCTGAAAGCGAATTTTTTCTGATATGACCATGCACAAACACCTACTCCGCGCAGCCGCTTCGCTGTGCCTCCTCGCCGGCGCTACGGCGCACGGCGCCGACCGCATCGCGCTCGATGGCGGCGGCTGGCTCTCGCTCGACAAGCACGCCTTGCAACTGACCGATGCCGCCGGCAAGGAGCTGGCGCGCCTGCCGATGCGCGCCAAACAGCTCGACGCGCGCACCACCAACGGCAGCGGCATCGCCGTGGTGCTCGATGCCGACACCCAGCACGCGCTGCCGATCCGGGTCGATGCAGGGCGCGGCGAGCTGGCGCGCCTGGCGCCTTTGCCGCAGCAGCCATTTGGCCTGGAGGGCCTGTGCCTGTTTCGCGACCAGCAGGGACTGGACTTCCTGTTCGTGGCGGCCAAGGATGGCCAGGCGGAGCAGTGGCTGATGCACGGGGCCACGCCGCAGCTGGTGCGCAAACTGAGCATGCCGCCGGGCGCCGGCCAGTGCAAGGTGGACGATGCGCGGCACACCCTGCATGCGAATGAGAAGGGCGTCGGCACCTGGGCCTATGAGGCCAACAGCGAGGCGATGCCGGCGCGCACCCTGCTCAAGGCCGGTGCGCGCCTGCCGGCGGGGCCTGCGGCGTCACCGGCGATGGTGGTCGAACCGCGTGCGCAGACCATGCCCGTGGCGCGCTTGGGCGACGTGGCGGACGATCCTGCGATCTGGGTTCATCCGCAGGACGCGACCCGTTCGCGCGTACTGGGCACGAACAAGAAGCAGGGCCTGATGGTGTACGACCTGCAGGGCAAGCAGCAGCAGTTCCTCGATGTGGGCCGCTTGAATAACGTCGACCTGCGCCAGGGCGTGAACATGGATGGCAAGGTGCTCGACCTGGCCGTGGCCAGCCAGCGTGACGACAACAGCGTGGTGCTGTTCGGTTTCGATGCGGACGGCAAGGTGGCCGAGCTGACCCGCTTTGCGACCGGTTTCCCGGAGGTGTACGGGATCTGCCTGTTCCAGCCGCGCAGCGGTGGGCTGGAGGTGATCGTCAACGACAAGGGTGGGGCGTTCCGCCAGTTCCGCATCACGCGCAGCGGCGAGGCGTGGAGAGTCACGCTGGCGCGCCAGTTCAAGGTGGACAGCCAGCCGGAAGGCTGTGTCGCCGACGACCGCAACGAGCGTTTGTTCATCGGTGAGGAAAAGCGCGGCGTGTGGACCCTCTCGGCGCGCGCCGACCAGCCTTCCACGCGCAAGCTGGTGCTCGGCGTGGGACGCGAGCTGCACGCGGATGTTGAGGGGATGGCGATTTACGAGGGCGCCAAGGGGGCTTACCTGATTGTGTCGAGCCAGGGGGACAGCAGTTATGTGGTGCTCGATGCGCAAGCGCCGTACAAGGTGCGCGGGCGCTTCAAGGTGGGGTTCAACCTGGCCGAAGGGATCGATGGCACGTCCGATACCGATGGACTCGATGTGACATCGAAGAACCTGGGTGGCCCGTATGCGCAGGGCATGCTGGTGATTCAGGATGGCTACAAGCGCCTGCCGGATGGTCCGCAGAACTTCAAGTATGTGAGTTGGGAGGATGTGGCGAAGGCGCTGAAACTATAGGCATCACCGCCCCCTCATCGTTCCCGCCGAGGGCCGCCTTGGCGCGGGAACGACCGAGGCAGGGAATTCGCAGTTGGTTTGTTCTGGATCAGTTACCAGCGTGTGCGGGGTTTGACTGGACTGGCGATTGCGCTCAGAATTTCTTGACTCTCTTCCTCTCTCCGGTATCCATCATGCTCAGTTCATTCCTGAAGCTGCTGCTCCGCGAAGTCTCCCTGCTCGCCCGGCACGGCCGCAATTCACTTATCGCACTGGGTAACGAACGTCGCGCCGCCATGCGCCTCGACCGCCTGGCCGACCGCCTCGCGGGAATGGGATACAAGATCGACATGCTGCGCAAGCGCATGGACGAGGGCCTCGACGAACCGCTCGACGCCGACGCCAGCCTGCGCGAAGCGCTCAAGGCATTGAAGGAAGATATCCGCACAGTGCGCAGCCAGCTGTATTCGCTGAGCGGGCCAACGAGCTCGCCGCGCTTGCAGCGCGCTTTCAACCGCCTGTCGGCCATCGCCGAAAAAACCTATGCCGCAGCCGACAAGCTGCAATGGGAAATCGACGCGCTCGAACCGCAGGGATGCGCGCAACAGGCGCCCGCCTGCAAGCGCTCAAGCGCTTAGTTGCGCGCCATCCTGCGCTCCGTCCACGCTGTCGCCGCCTTGCGCGGTATCGATCGGCTGGCTCTCGCGCAGCTTCATGGCGTCGCCCAGCATCACCAGCACCGGGCCATGCGCCGGCCCCAGGCCATGCGCCAGGGTCGCCAGGGTCAGGCGCATGATGCGCTGTTCCGGGCGGCTGCAATTTTCAATCACCACCACCGGCGTATCCGGCCTGCGGCCTTGGTCCAGCAGGCGCTGGGCCGTCACGATCGCCTCGCGCCCGCCCATGTACTGCACCAAGGTGTCGGTATCCGGAATGACGGTCTGGCCATCGAGTTCGGGCGCGGTGCTGGACGTGAAAAACGCCACGCTGCGCGCCACGCCACGCTTGGTCAGCGGCTGCTTGCTCGCCGCCGCCGCCGCCACCGCAGTGGTAATGCCCGGCACGACTTCCACCTCGATGCCCGCTTCTTCCAGCGCGCGCAATTCTTCATCGGCACGCCCGAACAGCATCGGGTCGCCCCCTTTCAGGCGCACCACCAGCGCGTATTTATGCGCGCTGTCGACCAGTTGCTTGTTGATGAAGGCTTGTGCCGTCGACAACTGGCCGCAACGCTTGCCCACCGCGATCTTCTTCGCCTGCGGACACAGTGCCAGCATCTCGTCGGTCACCAGGGCATCGTGCAGCACCACGTCGGCCTGCTCCAGCAGGCGCGCGCCGCGCAGGGTGATGAGGTCCTGGGCGCCGGGGCCGGCGCCGATCAGATAGACTTTTCCGAGTGCTGACATGCTGTGTTCCTTTTGCTGGCGGGCGGCTGGCAAGCGCGCTGGCGGTTGATGACTTACGCGTCCAGTCGGATCATACCAGCGGCAACCGTCTGGTGAGTAACTTCATCGATCAAAATGAAGGCGCCCGTTGCGCGGATGTCGGCATAGGCGTCGGCCGCCAGCGGCTGCTGCACGGTCAGGCCGATGCGCGCGATGTCGTTCAGCTTCAGGCCATCGGCCGCGTGGCGCTGCTGCGTATTGATGTCGAGCAGGGTGTCGACGCCGGTGATCTTGGC
This sequence comes from Massilia sp. CCM 8734, assembly GCF_011682155.1. Classification (NCBI taxonomy): domain Bacteria; kingdom Pseudomonadati; phylum Pseudomonadota; class Betaproteobacteria; order Burkholderiales; family Oxalobacteraceae; genus Massilia; species Massilia sp. CCM 8734. Next base: position 195,384 of record NZ_WHJI01000007.1, on the reverse strand, counting down.
CGAGGTCTGCTTGGTGCCGTGCTTGATCCAGTACTTGCGGCGCATGTCGAGCGGCTCGTCCGACATCCAGCACACGTCCGCCTTGAGCGTCTTGAGCAGGGTCGCCGGCTGGTCGGCTCCGGCCAGCAGGTCGCCGCGCGAGATGTCGAGGTATTCATTGAGCAGCAAGGTAATCGACTGGCCCACCACGGCCGACTGATGCGAGCCTTCCAGGGTCAGGATATCCTTGACGGTGGCGCTCTGGCCCGACGGCTGCACCACCAGCTTGTCGCCCACCTTGACCATGCCCGCTTCGATGCGGCCCATGTAGCCGCGGAAGTCATTCGCTTCGTGGCCGTTGTGACGCGCCACCAGCTGCACCGGGAAGCGGAACGGCGCCGCGTGCGATTCGTCGTAGACCGAGAGCGACTCGAGCAGCGAGATCAGGGTCGGACCCTGGTACCAGCTCATTTTTTCGCTCGGCTCGACCACGTTGTCGCCGGTCAGGGCGGACAGGGGAATCGGCGTGATGTCTGTCAAGCCCAGGGTCGCGGCGAACTCCTGGTAGGCCTTGACGATGCGGTCGTACACCGCCTGGTCGTAGTTCACCAGGTCCATCTTGTTGACGGCGACGACCACGTGCTCGATCTGCAGCAGGTGGGCGATGGTCGAATGGCGCTTGGTCTGGATCAGCAGGTCCACGCCGCCGTCTTCCCGCAGCTTGACCTTGGAAACGTCGATCAGGATGATCACCGCGTCGGCGGTCGAGGCGCCGGTGACCATGTTGCGCGTGTACTGCTCGTGGCCCGGGGTGTCGGCGATAATGAACTTGCGCTTGGGCGTGGCGAAGTAGCGGTAGGCCACGTCGATGGTGATGCCCTGTTCGCGTTCGGCTTCCAGACCGTCGGTCAGCAAGGACAGGTCGACCGCGTCGCCCACGGTGCGCTTGTGCTTCGAGCGCGACATGGCGTCGAGCTGGTCGGCGAAGATGCCTTTGCTGTCGAACAGCAGGCGCCCGATCAGGGTGCTCTTGCCGTCGTCGACCGAGCCGGCGGTGATGAAGCGAAGCAGTCCCGATACCGCGTCCGGGCGTTCGCCATTTTGGTTTTTTGCAGTGGTGTCAATTCGGGCGTTCATCAGAAGTATCCTGCTTTCTTGCGTTTTTCCATCGAGGCTTCGGAGGTCTGGTCGTCCATCCGGGTGGCGCCGCGTTCGGTGATCTGGGTGATGGCGGTTTCGGCGATGATCGCTTCGACCGTCGAGGCATCCGACGAAACAGGGCAGGTGCACGAAATGTCGCCCACGGTGCGAAAGCGCACCACCTGGGTTTCGACGGTTTCGCCATCGCGCGCCGGGGTCAGGTCGGTCAGCGGCACCAGCAAGCCATTGCGCGGGATGACCTGGCGTTCGTGCGCGAAGTAGATCGGCGGCAGCGCCAGTTTTTCGCGCTGGATGTAGAGCCACACATCGAGTTCGGTCCAGTTCGAGATCGGGAACACGCGCATGTTTTCGCCCGGGTGTACGCGGGTGTTATACAGGTCCCACAGTTCCGGGCGCTGGCCCTTCGGGTCCCACTGGCCGAATTCGTCGCGGAAGGAGAAGATGCGTTCCTTGGCGCGCGCCTTTTCTTCGTCGCGCCGCGCGCCGCCGATGCAGGCGTCGAATTTGTGTTCGGCGATGGTCTCGAGCAAGGTGACCGCCTGGGCCGCGTTGCGCGAATCGGTCAGCGCATTACGCAGGCGCACGGTGCCGCGCTTGATCGAATCTTCGACGCTGCCGACGATCAGGCGTTCTTTCAGCTCGGCCACGCGGGCGTCGCGGAAGGTGATCACTTCGGCGAAATTGTGGCCGGTGTCGATGTGCACCAGCGGGAACGGGAATTTACCCGGCCGGAAGGATTTTTCGGCGAGGCGCAGCAGCACGACCGAGTCCTTCCCGCCCGAGAACAGCAGGGCGGGGTTGGCGCATTCGGCGGCGACTTCACGCAGGATGTGGATCGCTTCCGATTCGAGCGCATCGAGGTGGCGCGCATTGACGTCGGTCAGTACGCGCGGGGTGTCGGTCAGTGTAGTCATGGTGGCTAGGCCTTTGTTTTTATGGTGGCTGAGGGGTGAGCCTCAAGCGGCCACGGATTTAATGCGAATCAGTTTTCCATCGACCATGTGCAGGCCGCATTCCTTGGAGTCCGGATTTTCCCACCACCAGCGGCCGGCGCGCACGTCTTCGCCCGGCTGCACCGCGCGCGTGCAGGGCGCGCAGCCGATCGAGGGAAAGCCCTGGTCGTGCAGCGCGTTGTAAGGCACGCCGTTGTCGCGGATGTAGTTCCAGACGTCGGTTTCGGACCAATCGGCCAGCGGATTGAACTTGACCATGCCGTGGGCGGCGTCGTCTTCCTGGATGTCGAGCTGCGCGCGGGTGCTCGATTGCGAGCGGCGCTGGCCGGTCACCCAGGCCTTGTTGCCGGCCAGGGCGCGCCCCAGCGGTTCGACCTTGCGGATGCGGCAGCACTCGCGGCGCATGTCCACGCTCTCGTAAAAGGCGTTCAGGCCGTGCTGCGACACATACGCGTCCACCGCTTCGGTCTGCGGTTTGAACAGCGCGATGTCGACGCCGTAGGTGTCCTTGACCTGGCCCAGCACCGCCAGCGTTTCCGGATGCAGGCGGCCGGTTTCGAGCGAGAAGATCCCGATCGGCAGCTTGGCCTTGAGGATCAAGTCGGTCAGGACCATGTCTTCGGCGGCCAGGCTGGAGGCGAACACCGCCGGCGAATACTCGGCGGCGATGCGCTCCAGGGTGGCGCGGGTGCTGGCAATGAGGACTGAAATATCGGTCATGATCGGCCTCAGATGCCGTAGCCGACGTCGGTGCTGTCGATGCGCACGTCGCGTTCGTGACGGCGGAACAGCGGCGCCTTGATGTCGACCGAAGCCTGGTACACCTCGGAAAAGTCGGTCAAGCCCTTGAGCGCATCGTCGATATTGCGGTCCGGGCGCGTGGCAAAGGCGTCGAAGCCGCAGCGCTGCATCTGGAACAGCTGGTCGCGCAGCACGTCGCCGATGGCGCGCAGTTCGCCTTGATAGTCCATGCGCATGCGCAGGTTGAAGGCGGTCGAGTAGCCGCGGCCATCGGTGAACTTGGGGAAGTCGATGGCGACCACCGCAAACTTGTCCAGATCACCCTTGAGCGCTTCGGCGCGTTCGTCGGGCGCCAGCCACACGCCGATGTCGGTGCGCGAAGCGAGCGAATCGCGCTGCGCCTGCCATACCGCCAGCGGCACGATGACTTTGCCTTCCGGGACCACGACCGCGTCCGGCGCGTCGGCGACGACGCCGGCATCAGGGTCGGCAACGGCCAGGCGCAGCACGCTCCAGTCGTCGGCGACGACCGCGCGCTGTTTGATGATTTCTTTGTGCGACTCAAGCATAGTGGTCTTCTCCAACCAGTTCGCCCGCCTTGATCGGCGTGGCATACACATGTTCCTTGAACGGGGCGACGCCCAAGCGCTGGGCGGTGTCCACGAATTTTTCGTCTTCGTGGCGCTCGCGCACGTACACCTGCAGCAGGCGGTCGATCACTTCGGGCATTTGCAGCGCCGAGAAGGACGGTCCGATGATCTTGCCGATGGCCGCGTTGTTACCCTGCGCGCCGCCGATCGAGACCTGGTACCACTCGCTGCCATCCTTGTCCACACCTAGCACGCCGATCGAGCCGACGTGGTGGTGGCCGCAGGCGTTGATGCAGCCCGAGATATTGAGTTCGATCTCGCCGATGTCGTGCTGGTAGTCGATGTTATCGAAACGCTCCGCGATGGCGGCGGCGATCGGGATCGACTTGGCGTTGGCCAGCGAGCAGAAGTCGCCGCCGGGGCAGCAGATAATGTCGGTCAACAGGCCGATATTCGGCGTCGCCAGGCCGTGCGCCTTGGATTCCTGCCACAGTGCGAACAGGGCAGACTGTTTTACGTCGGCCAGTACCAGGTTCTGCTCGTGCGTCACGCGCAGTTCGCCGAAGCTGTAGCGGTCCGCCAGGTCGGCCACGAAGTCGATCTGGGTCGCGGTGGCGTCGCCCGGCGGCACGCCGGTTTTTTTGAGCGACAGCAGCACGATGGCGTAGCCGGGCACCTTGTGCGGCTTGACGTTACGGGTCAGCCAGTTGCCGAAGGCCTTGTTGTCGGCATGTTCGGCACGTACGTCGATATTGGCCAGGGTGTCGTACGCCGGCGGCGTGAAGTAGGCCGCCACGCGCGCCATCTCTTCGTCGGTCAGGGTCGATGCGCTGTCTTTCAGGTCGGTCCATTCTGCCTCGACCTGGCGCGTGAATTCTTCGGCGCCCATGGCTTTCAACAGGATCTTGATGCGCGCCTTGTACTTGTTGTCGCGCCGCCCGTAGCTGTTATAGACGCGCATGACCGCTTCGATGTAGGTCAGCATGTGACGCCACGGCAGGAACGCGCGCACCACGCTGCCCAGGATCGGGGTGCGGCCCATGCCGCCGCCGACCATGACCTTGAAGCCGATCTCGCCGTCGTCGTTACGCACCACGGTCAGGCCGATGTCGTGCACGGCGATGGCGGCGCGGTCTTCCACGGCGCCGTTGATCGCCACCTTGAACTTGCGCGGCAGGGCGGCGAATTCGGGGTGGAAGGTGCTCCACTGGCGCAGCACTTCGGCGTACGGGCGCGGATCGATGATTTCGTCCGCCGCCACGCCCGCGTATTCGTCGGACGTGATGTTGCGGATGCAGTTGCCCGAGGTCTGGATGGCGTGCATCTCGACCGAGGCCAGGTCGGTCAGGATGTCGGGCGTCTGTTCCAGCTCGATCCAGTTGAACTGGATGTTCTGGCGCGTCGTGAAGTGGCCGTAGCCGCGGTCGTACTTGCGCGCGATGTGGCCGAACATGCGCATCTGGTTTGATGACAGCAGGCCGTACGGCACCGCGATGCGCAGCATGTAGGCGTGGCGCTGCATGTACAAGCCGTTTTGCAGGCGCAGCGGCACGAATTCGGCTTCGGTCAGCTCATCGTTGATGCGGCGCTCCACCTGGCTGCGGTATTGCGCGATGCGTTCCCTGACGATGAGGTGGTCGTATTGGTCGTAGCGGTACATATGTCATCCTGAATATTTGGGTGCCTCGCCAAACCTACTGCGCGGCGCAATTTTCGTCCGGGACGCGAAAGTCCTGCGGTGCTCACCGTACCTTCGTACGGCTGCGCTTCTCGGACGAAACTTGCGCCGCTCGCTACGGTTTTGCGGGGCCCCCTTTTTTGGGCTTCTTCTGGGGCAAGGCCATGAGACTGTCCCCAAACTAGCCTCAATAGTAATAAACTCATCCTTTATTCCAAAGGACTAAGAATTTATTTGCTTATATGCGTATCCGGCATAAGCATTCTTATAAAATGCTGGTAGATATTTATTTTGAGTATCTTCCGGCCTACGAGAACAGCAATGAACCTTCATCAATTACGCTTCGTCCGTGAAGCCGTGCGGCAGAATTACAACCTGACCGATGCGGCCAAGGCCTTGTTCACGTCCCAGCCCGGGGTGTCGAAAGCCATTATCGAGCTTGAAGAAGAGCTCGGTGTTGACATTTTCACCCGCCACGGCAAGCGCATCCGGGGGTTGACCGAGCCCGGCCGGCTGGTGCTGGAGTCCGTCGAGTTGATCATGCAAGAGATCGACAGCCTCAAGCGCATCGGCAAGGAGTACGCGGCCCAGGACAGCGGCAGCTTCACCATTGCCACCACGCATACCCAGGCGCGCTATACCTTGCCGAAAGTGGTGCAGGCCTTCATGCTCAAGTACCCCAAGGTACGCTTGTCCCTGCTGCAAGGCAACCCCCGCCAGATCGCCGAAATGGTCCAGCGCGACCAGGCCGACCTGGCCATTGCCACCGAGTCGATCGCCGGCATTGATGGATTGATCACCTTGCCATGTTATCAATGGGAACACATGGTGGTGGTGCCGCCCGACCATCCTTTGCTCAAATCGAAGGCCGTGTCGCTGGAAGAAATCGCCACCTACCCGCTCATTACCTACGACGCCGCGTTTGCCGGACGCAGCAAGATCGACCACGCTTTCGGGCTGCGCGGGCTCAAACCCGACGTGCTGCTCGAAGCCATCGACGCCGATGTCATCAAAACCTATGTGGAACTTGGCATGGGTATTGGTATCATAGCGGGCATGGCCTTCGACGCCGAGCGCGACAAGAACCTGCGCGCCATTCCAGTGGGGCACTTGTTCGGCATGAATATCTCGCGCGTGGCCGTCAAGCAGGGCGCCTATCTGCGCAGCTACATTTATACTTTCATCGAATTGCTGGCGCCGACCCTGAACCGCAAGCTGGTCGAGTCGGCCATGAGCGGCACCAAAGAAACTTACGAGCTGTAAAAGCCTTCACACCAAGAAAAATATGATCACCGAACAATCTGCACAGTTTTACGCCAAGAGCGCATCGAACCACGACCGCATCTACGACCGGCCGGAACGCAAGGACGACCTGGCCGCCATGCGCGGCCACGTGGCCGAGACCCTGCGCGGCCATACCGTGCTGGAACTGGCCTGCGGCACCGGTTACTGGACCGCCGTCATCGCCGAGACGGCCGACAAGGTGGTCGCCACCGATATCAATCCCGAAATGATCGCGCTGGGCAAGCTGCGCGCGCTCCCAGGCGACAAGGTCGACTTCAAGGTGGCGGACGCCTGGAACCTGCCGGACGATATCGGCAGCTACACGGCCGTGTTCATCGGCTTCTGGTGGTCGCACGTCAAGCGCGAAGAGCAGGAACGTTTCCTGGCCCAATTGCGCAGCAAGGTCGGCGACGATATGTTCATCGTCTTGCTGGACGATGCGTATGTGGAAGGCAGCAGCGAAACCGTGGCGCGCACCGATATGGAAGGCAACACTTACCAGATCCGCATCGCGCCCGATGGCGAGCGCTACGAGATTCCCAAAACCTATCCCTCCGACAGCGCGCTGCGCAAGAAGCTCGCTTCCTCTGTGCGCGAAATCAAGATCGTGCGCCTGGAATACTACTGGCTGCTGACCTGCCGGCTCAAGTAAGTTACTGCGCTACCGCCTTGGGCGCGCTCGACGCGCCCAGTGTCGCGCTGGCCGCGATCAGCAGCATTGCACAGCCGAGCCCGGCAAACTCGAGCGGCATGACGAAGATGGGCGCATCGCGCACCCGCGCATCGTGCCCGCACCCAGGAAGCCACCCACGCTGAACAGCTGGCCTTCGCCCAGGCCGACATGGCCAGGAAGGCGAGGCGGGTGGAAAGACGTCGTTGCGCTCCGGTACCTGACATAATTTCTTTTGGAAAATGGTAACGCTCAAGGCGCGGCGGCGCGCCGCACGCGCACGCCGCGCGCCGCGAAGGCGTCAAACTGGCGCGCATCGATATCGTGCTCGACGACCAGCTCGGTGAGGCTGGACGCCGCCAGCACCGCATACGGCGCGGCGGTGCCGACCTTGTCGCTGGTGGTGGCGACCAGCACCGCTTTGCTGAGGGCGGCAACGCGGCGCTTGAATTCGGCTTCCTCGTAATGGATGGCGCTGATGCCGGCCTGCGCATCGACCCCGCAAGCGCCCAGGATGTACAGGTCGGGGCTGATCAGTTCCAGGTCGCGCAGGGCGGTCGCGCCGATGCTGGCGCCGGTCTCGGCATGGATGCGCCCGCCAATGACGATCAGCTCGATCAGCGCCTTGTCGACCAGCGCGGCGGCAATCGCCGGGGCGTTGGTGATCACGGTCAGGCGCGCCTCGCCCAGCGCTTGCGCGATCGCCAGGTTGGTCGAGCCGGCATCGATGAACAGCACGCTGCCGGGCGCCACGCAGGGCGCGGCGGCGGCGGCCAGGCGCGCCTTGCGGTCGGTCTGGGCGCTGCGGCGCTGGGCCGGGGTGCCGCCCGGGGCGGCCGGCAGCGGCATGCGCAGGGCGCCGCCATACACTTTCTGGCACAGGCCGGCGGCGGCCAGGTCGCGCAGGTCGCGCCGGATGGTGTCTTCGGACACTTGCAGCCACTGGGCCAGGTCGGGCGCCAGCACCCGTCCGTCGCTTTGCAGGCGTTGCAGGATCAGGGCATGGCGTTCCTGCAGGAGGAGGGGATCGGCGGGCATCAGGACAATCAGACAGGAATGAATGCGCACAAATATACATGAATGCGCATAAACGTGCAATCAGGCATAAAAAAACCCCGCAGGCTGCCAGGCAGCGTGCGGGGTGTTTGTTCAGCTAAACGCGGGTAAGCGCGTCAGTGAATTTAGAACGAGTGACGAACGCCGACCGAGAAAGCGCTAGGATCGGAACCGACCTGGCCTTTTTCTGGAGTAACTTGAGCGCCAGCGGAGAAGACACCGAAGGCTGCTTTATTGTTGTTGCGGATCGTTGCGTACGAAGTGTACACATTGGTGCGCTTCGACAGAGCGTACGAGTAAGCCAGCGAGTAGCCGTTGCCCTTGGCGCCGCCTTCGAGTTTGCTCTGCTGCAGGTTACCGTAGATCTTGTTGTCGCCGAAGGTGTACGACACGCCAGCATTGGCCTGCTCATACTTGTTGCTGTTGCCGGTTGGGTTGGCAACCAGGTAGTTACCACGCACTTCGATCGCGCCAGCGGTGAAGCCTGCGCCGAAGATCATTTCTTTGTCGTCGCCAGCAGCCAGGCGCTCGACCTGGTGGTAACCAGCGCCGACGTAGATGTTGTTGGCTTTGTACTCAACTGCCAGGCCCATCAGATCCTGCGAAGGACCGGTTGCGGTTTCGCCCAAGCCGTAGCCGGCGGTGACGATCACGCCGCCCATCGAGTTCGATTTGTAGTTGACCGAGTTGCTGATACGACGGGTCAGACGACCACCGCCGAAGGAATTCAGGTTGGTGCCGTAGAAGCCCTGGCCGTTGATATCGCTTGCGTTAGCGACGTCAGCGATTGGGGTGTACTCGCGACCGATCATGACGGTACCGAAGTTGCCCTTCAGACCAACGACCGAGCGGCGGCCGAACATGACTTCATCTTGCTTGCCGGTGTCGAGTGCGACGCCAGCTTCGATGTTGAACACAGCGCTCAGGCCCTTGCCCAGATCTTCAACGCCACGGAATCCGATACGGCTGGTCGACTGGTTGCCCGAGTTGACGACTGTACGGCTTCCGCCTGGAGCGCCCGTGTCTTCTTTAGCCAGCGCAGCGTCTGCAACACCGTAGATCGTGACGCTCGATTGAGCGGAAGCGCACAGGGGAATCGCAGCGGCCAGGACAACGGCCATCAGTTTGCATTGCATATAAATCTCCAAAAAGTTGCACAGATAAGGGTCGATTAACCAGGGATGCTCTTAATCGGACGTAATTATAGCTTCCACGTATGTCAAATCCATGACAAAGTGAAATGTGGCAAGAATGAGACAGTCTGGTTTTGCCCTGCAATAGGGCGTCAATACCCTGCAAATGCACGCTTCAGGTGCGCTTAATGGAAGCCGTGGGGAATGGTGCAATGCCGCATATCGCCCGCCGTTGCGGGCGATATGGGAAATCTCAGGCGACCGGCGGGGGCAGCGGACGCGCCCGTTCCGGTGCGCCGGCGGCGCGCTCGTTGGCGGCCTCGTCGCGCGTACTTTCGGGCAAGGGCAAGACGATATCGATCCGGGTTCCGGGCGGATCGTCGCCGCTGACGGTGATCTCGCCCTTCATTCCCCACACCCGTTCGCGCATGCCGATCAGGCCGAGCGACTGGGCTTTTTCCATGTCGGCCGCCTGGATGCCGCGCCCGTCGTCGCGGATCGAGACCAGCAACTGGCCGTCGATGCGGTATACATACATGGTCACATTGCTGGCCCCGGCGTGGCGCGCGATATTGGTCAGCGCTTCCTGGACGATGCGGAAAATGGCGGTGCTGGCCGCGTCGTCGAGGCGCAGCTCGGCTTCGTCGGCGAACAGCGAGCAGGCGATGCCGTGCCGTTCGACGAATTCGTCGCGCAAGCCCTGCAGCGCGAAATACAGGCCGCCTTCGTCGAGCGCGCGCGGGCGCAGGTTGGTGGCGATGCGGCGCAGCGAGGTAATCGCCGTGAGCAGGTTATCTTCCATGCCATTCATCAGGCGCTGGCCGTTGCTGCTGGCGTCGGGCTCCTTTTGCAGCAGGTTCAGGTCCATCCGTAGCGAGGCCAGCAGTTGGCCGAGGTCGTCGTGCAGCTCGCGCGCGATGTGGGCGCGTTCTTCCTCGCGCACGGTTTGCAGGGCCGAGGACAGCTGGCGCAGCTGTGCATGCGAGCGCGACAGCTTTTCCTGCACCTGCTGGCGCTCCGTCACATCGCGCAGGATGATGGTGTAGATGGTGCGGTCGGCCTCGATCATGCTGGAAATGGAGCCTTCGAGCGGGAACGTTTCGCCGCTCGCACGCACGCCCGTGACGGCGTAATCGGTGGCGCGGCGGCCGGCGCGGCCGGCCACGTCGCCGAAATAGGCGGGCGCGGCGTCGCCGGTGACGGTGGGCAGCGGCGCGATGAACTGTTGCAGCGGACTGCCCTGCATCTGCTCGATCGTGGTCGAGAACATCGCCGCAGCCGACGGGTTGGCCAGCACGATGGTCTGCGTATCGTCGGTGGAGATGATCGCTTCGCTCGCGTTCTGGATGATCTCGCGGCTGTGGCTGCGCGCAAAGCGCGGCCAGCGGTTATACGCGAACAAGCGCGCGAGGGAGTGACCGCCCAGCAAACCGAGCACGAACATGATCGCACCCCAGCTCAGGAAGCGGGAAAAACGCTGGTGTGCCATGCGTGCCTGCCGTCAAAGGCCCGCGGGACGCGGACCGTGGGCTGATTATAAAAGCGGGGTTGGCGAGCGCCTTGAGGCGCGACAAACCGGACGCCGACGGGGGCGCAAACCCGGGCGCAAAACGGGGCGCAAAACGGGGCGCAAAACGCGGTGCGGTGCGCGGCGGGGTACGGAATGTCATGGCGGGTCGCAAGATGGTGCATGGAACGGAAAGCAGGCGCCGCGAGCGGCGCGGCGCTGTTTTACATTTGCTTGAACAGGTGCAAGAAGCTGCGGCTCACTTCGAGCTTGTCGCTCTTGCCTTTGATGAGCACCAGGTGGCGCCCGCGGATGTCGCGCGTGACCCCTTCGATGGCGTTGACGTTGACCAGGGTGGCGCGGTGAATCTGCCAGAACAGGGCCGGATCGAGTTCCTCGGCCAGGTCGCGCACCGGTTTGCGGATCAGCGCTTCGAAGCGCTCGGTCTGCACGCAGGTGTATTTTTCGTCGGAGCGGAAAAACAGGATGTCCTCGACCGGAATCATGCGCAAGTCCTGGCCGATGCTGGCCTGGATCCATTGCAGGTAGGTCGGCTTGGGCGCCGCCATTTTTTCGGCCAGCTGCGAGAGCATGGCGGTGACGCTGTCGTTGACCGCTTCCTTCGGCTTGGCCAGGCGCGCCTTGAGGCGGTCGATGGTCACCTGCAGGCGCTCGGCCTCGGGCGGCTTGAGCACGTAGTCGACCGCGCCGCGCTCGAACGCTTCGACCGCGTACTGGTCGTAGGCGGTGACGAACACGATATTGCTGCCGGCGCCGATCGCGCGCGCCGCTTCCATGCCGGTCTTGCCCGGCATGCGGATGTCGAGGAAGGTCAGGTCCGGCTTGAGCTGGCTGACCAGCTCGATCGCTTCATCGCCGTTCTTGGCCTCGCCGACGATGTCCAGTTCGGGCCATGCCTGGTTCAGGCGCAGGCGCAACTGGTCGCGCATCAGTCTTTCGTCGTCGGCAATAATAGCGGTAGGCATGGTGCGTTTCTGGTGAGAGGCAAGAGTGCCAATTATTCAACGAAACCGGGCTTTAATCAATCAATTCCTTGGCCAGTTTTCAACGGCTGCGCTTGCTTGTGCATTACTTCGATACCTGATAGGGCACTTCGATGGTGGCGATCACGCCGCTCGGCGTGTTGGCGGCGATGTGCAACTGGCCGGCGTCGCCATGGAGCAGCTTGAGGCGTTCGCGGATCGTCATCAGGCCCAGCCCGGTGCCGTCGCTGGGAAACACGCCGAAACCGACCCCGTCATCGCTGACGATCACGCGCAGCTTGTTGTGCGCCACCTCGGCCACGATGGACAGGGAGCCGCCTTCCGGCTTGCATTCGAGGCCGTGCTTGATGGCGTTCTCGACCATCGATTGCAGCATCATCGGCGGAAACGCCGCGCTGCGCAGGCCGTCGGGAATGCGCAGGTCGACCTGCAAGCGTTCTTCCATCCGCATCTTCAGCAGGCTCAGGTAGGCTTTGACCATGTCCGCTTCGCGCCCGAGGTTGGTGACCACGGCGTTGTCGCGCATCTGCGGCAGCACCGCGCGCAGGTACTGGATCAAGCTGCGCTGCATGGCCGAGGCGCGCGGCGGATCGGTCTCGATCAGGTATTCGACCGAGGCCAGGGTATTGAATAAAAAGTGCGGCTCGACCTGGGCCTGCATCATCTGCATGCGCGCTTCCGACAGCTGGCGCTGCATCGATTCGCGCTCGGCGGCGGCGTTCGCGGTCTGGGTCTCGGCTTCGGCGCGCTTCTTGCCGCCGACCAGCGCCTTGGTGGCGAACAGGGCCAGCACCAGCAAGGAAATGAAACTCTTGAACCAGGTCGAGGCCTGGCCGTGATACACCTTTACTTTTTCTTCAGCGGCATTTTCGACCGCCGCTTCGATCGCGCTCGACAAACCCTCGACGATCTGTGGCGGCAGCGCGACGCGCACTTCGCCGTCGGCGTCCGGCACGGACGGCGCCGGTGGGATGTCCGGCACGGTCGCGACGGCCGGTTTGCCCGTATGCGCGGCGGTGCCGGGCGGCTCGGGCGGCTGCGGCGGCTCGGGCGGCTCGGCCGCTTCGGGCGGCTCGGGCGGTTCGGCCGGTTCGGGCGGGGCGCTGCGCTTTTTCGGCGGGCTGTAGCTGATGCCGCTGTCGTCGAAGATGATATTGCCTTCGCGCTTGTCGCGCTTGCGTTCCTGGCGCACCTCGACCACGTCCCCGCCCGAGAACAGTTCGTTCTGCAAGATCGACGCGGCAATCAGGGCCAGCGCCGCGAACAGGAAAAACTTCCACCACGATAGCTGGGTCACCCAGGTGGCGGTGGCGTCGAAGGCGCGGTGCAGCCAGGCCAGGACGGTCGCGATGGCTTGCTCGGGAGGGCGGCGTGCTTCCATGGTGAGTGTGTTCCGTTAGATTGTATAAAAACTGCGTGGTTTACAAGGGCGTGAGATTGCGTGACATTGTCGTAGCGAAGAGTGTAACTGCTGCGCGCCTGTGCCCGCCGTAAAAAGCGCCTCGCGGCGCGCAATACTGATGAGATGTTGTCACTGTAGGACGCCGCCCGCCGCGCTGCGCGGCCTTTGCGACAGGCTGCATAATCGGGGGAACAAAGCGCGCCAGCCGGGCCGGTGGGGCGCCAGGGCGCAGGCGGGCGCCACGCGCGCGCTTTGTCGCGCCAGCGCCCCGCCAGCGCCGACGATCGCGCCGCAGCGGTCGGTTGCGCGGTATGATGAAGGATCGAACCGGTCGCGGCCGGCCCGCTGTTCCACCTGCCCAAGGGGATGTCTTATGTCTGCCGATGTGAAAAAATACCGTTTGATCACGCGTAGCGATTTCGATGGCCTGGTCTGCGCCGTCTTGCTCAAACACCTGGACCTGATCGACGATATCCTGTTTGTCCACCCCAAGGATATGCAGGACGGCAAAATCGTGGTCGGCGACGGCGACATCAGCACCAACCTGCCGTACGTGGCCGGGGTCCACCTGGCGTTCGACCACCACGCATCCGAAACGATCCGCAACAGCGGCGAGCGCGCTAACCACATCATCCATCCTGAAGCGCCCTCGGCGGCGCGGGTGGTGTACGACTACTACGGCGGCGCCTCGGCCTTCCCGGCCGCCTGGTACGACATGATGGCCGCCGTCGACAAGGGCGACGCGGCGCGCTTTAACCAGGAGGAAGTGCTCGATCCGCACGGCTGGGACTTGCTCAACTTCCTGATGGACGCCCGTACCGGGCTGGGGCGCTTCCGCGATTTCCGCATCTCGAACTACGCCCTGATGATGGACTTGATCGATTATTGCAAAAATCACAACATCGACGACATCATGACGCTGCCCGACGTCAAGGAACGCATGGACCTGTACGTCGAGCACAACAGCAAGTGCAAGGAGCAGATCAAGCGCTGCGCCACGGTGCACCGCAACCTGGTCGTGCTCGACCTGCGTCAGGAAGAAACCATTTACGCCGGCAACCGCTTCATCATCTACGCCCTGTTCCCGGAAACGAACATCTCGATCCACGTGCTGTGGGGCCTGAAAAACCAGAACACCGTGTTCGCCACCGGCAAGTCGATCCTGAACCGGACCTCGCGCACCCACATCGGCGCCCTGATGCTCGAATACGGCGGCGGCGGGCACGAAAACGCCGGCACCTGCCAGGTCTCGAACGAACTGGCCGAGGAAGTGCTGGGCGCGCTGATCCAGCGCATCACCAGCGAGGGCTGAGCGCGGGGGCCTCAGGCCGCCGGCGCCGCCACCAGCATAGCGTGCAAGGCATGCTCGGCCAGCGGGGCGCTGAAATACGTGCCCTGCAGCTCGTCGCAACGGTTGGCCCGTAAAAACTCCATCTGCAGCCGTGTTTCCACCCCCTTGGCGATGACGCGCGCGCCGAGGTCGTGGCCGACGTCGATCAGCGCCTTGGCCATCGCGCCGCTGCGCTCGTCGGACGTGATCTGGTGCACCGCCACCTTGGCCAGCTTGACGTGCGTGAGCGGCAGTTTTTGCAAGAAATTCAGGTTCGTCGAAGCGTCGCCAAAGGCGTCGAGCGAGCGCAGCACGCCCAGGTCGCGCAATTGCGACACCACTTCCACGCTCAGGTGCGCATTCGCGTTCAGGCTCTCTTCGCGCAATTCCAGTTCCAGTTGGGACGGCGCGATCTTGTGGGTCGCCAGGATGCCGGCGATGTGTTCGGCATAATGGGGCTGGGAAAATTCACGGCTGGAGGCGTTGACCGCCACCGGCAGCGGGGCAAATCCGGCGCTGCCCATGCGCTGCATGAACAGACAGGCTTCTTCGAGCACATAGTCGCCAATGGCCACGATCAGGCCGCTTTCTTCGGCTTCGGGCAGGAAGGAGGCCGGCGCCAGCACCCCCAGTTCCGGATGGCGCCAGCGCAACAGCGCTTCCAGGCCCTGGATGCGGCCGCTGCGCAGGCAGATCTGGGGCTGGTACAGCAGGAACATTTCGTGGCGTTCGAGCGCGCCGCGCATGGCGTCTTCCAGCTTTTGCTTGGCCTGGGTGGTCGACTTCATGTCGGCCGAAAAGAAATGCACCTCGCCCGTCCTGGCCGCCTTGGCGTGGTACATCGCCACGTCGGCCGCGCGCACCAGGTCGAGCGCGCCACCGCCATCATGCGGATACACGCTCACGCCGATGCTGCCGCCGACCGCGATATCGTTCGAATCGAAGCTGACCGGCTGCGACATGGCCACCCGCAAGCGCTCGATCATGCGCAAGGTGTAGCGCAGCGATGGCTGGTTGACCAGCACCAGCACGAACTCGTCGCCCGACAGGCGCGCCACCGTGTCGCTCTCGCGCACCGACGATTGCAGGCGCCGCGCCACCATTTTGAGCACCTCGTCGCCCGCCTCGTGGCCATGGCTGTCGTTGATCTGCTTGAAGCCGTTGAGGTCGATCAGCACCGTGGCCACCAGCGACTTGTTGCGCTGGGCCATGTGCAGCGCCTGTTCCAGCCGGTCCCACAGCAGGGTGCGGTTTGCCAGGCCGGTCAGCGCATCGTGGTTGACCTCGTGTTCGAGGTGGGCGGTGCGCTGCTTGACGGCCGTGACGTCGTTGATCACGCCGATGAAATGGGTGACCTTGCCGCGCCCGTCGCTGACCGGCGTGATGGTCAGGTCGTTCCAGAACAGCTCGCCATTGCGGCGCCGGTTGCGGAACACCACGTTCACTTCGCGCCGCTCGCGCACGGCCGCGCGCAACTGGTCGCGTTCGTCCTCGTCCATGCCGGGCATGCCCATGAAACGCGCATCGCGTCCGATCACTTCCTCGGCGCTGTAGCCGGTGATGCGCTCGAAGGCCGGGTTGGCGCACTCGATCGGATTATCCTTGCCGGCGCAGCGCGAAATGACCAGGCCGCTGCTGGTGGCGTGCAGGGCGCGTTCGCGCAGGCGCAGGCGGTCTTCCTGGGCGCGCCGTTCGGAAATATCGAGCCCCATGCCGCACAGGTAATAGCGGCCGCGGCAGCTGATACGCGCGCCGCACAGCAGGTAGGGCGTGGCGCGGCCGAACTTGTCGAGATAGTTCGCCTCGACCATGGACGGGGCGCCGTGCTCGAACACGTTGCGGATCGTGGCCGCGATCAGGCGTTTTTCGGCCAGGTCGTACATGTCGAGCGCGTTGGCGCTGCGCACTTCGTCGGACGTCATGGACGTCACCTGTTCCAGCGTCTTGTTCCACAGCGCAAAGCTGCCATCCTCGCGCAAGACGTAGAAGGTGCCGGGAAGCACGTCGATGATGCTCGACAGCGGCATGCGCCCGACCGCCTCGGAATCGGACTCGTCGCAGGCGCCGTCGAGCAGGGCCACCAGATGGGTGAGCGCGCCGTCGTTGCCATGCTGCGGCAGCAGGGTCAGGAAAATGGTGTGGACGCTGCCGTCGGCGCGCACGAATTCGAGCTCGGAAGCATCGCAATCGCTGGGAAACTCGCTCCAGTGCTGGCGCCAGACGCGGCGCCCGTGCTCGCTGAGCAGCGCCGTCAGCGGCTGGTGCAAGGCATCGGCGGCGGCAATGCCGAGCACTTTTTCGCAAGCCGCGTTCCACGTAATGATATGGCCGCCCGCATCGATCAACAGGGCGGCATAAAAGGTGTTCTCGCGGTCAGGCATGCGCCTCTCCAATCGACCATAATGGGGATTGGACCGGCAAATGCGCGGAAGGTTCGCCGCGAGCGGCGATTCAATGAAAGCGGCGGGCAAGCAGCCCGCCGGCAGGCATCAGCGCACCCTTACGCCAGCGCGATTTCCTGGCGCACCGGCAGGGCGATCTGGTTGTCGACGCTGAACTGGTAATCCTGGAACACATGCTCGGCCGACAGCATCTGGTAATTGCCGTCCGCCAGCTTGTGGGTCGTATCCTTGAGGCGATACGTATAGTGGCCGCAGGTCCAGCAATTGAAATTGCGCATGTGCGTGCACAGGCAGGTCTTGTCCATCACCACCACGGTCTTGCTGTCCGGATTGGCCAGCACTTCGCGGTTGTAGGCATTGATGTAGGAACAGTTGCCGGTCGCATCAAGCAGATAACCATACGACTCGCAGCCCGGACGGATGCCGGCGCCGATCGCCGGGGTGCTCTTGAGCATGCGCATCGGATAGCCGGTCGGCGAAATGCCGTTGACGATGATGTCGTCTTCGGTGGCGCGCACGTACTCCTGCTTGACCTTGTCCGGCAGGCCGCATTCGTGGGTGATGGTGAAGCGGGTCGCCACCTGCACGCCGGCGGCGCCTTTTTCCAGGAAGCCGGCCGCGTCGGTGCCGGTGAACACGCCACCGGCCGCGATCAATGGGATCTCAAGCTTTTCTGCGCGCATGTAGGCATGGATTTCATCCATGATGGTGTGCAGGTCGTACTCGGCCCAGTCCATGCCGAAACCGAGGTGGCCGCCGGCCAGCGGGCCTTCGACGATGATGAAGTCGGGCAGGCGGTCCAGCTTGGCGACCTTGCGCAGGAAAATCTGCAGCGCGCGCACGGACGAGACGATGATGCCCAGCTTGGCGTCGCGGAAACGCGGATGGTCGGCGATCAGGGCGAACGAGCCCAGGTGCAGGCCGGCCGACATGGTGATGCCGTCGATGCCGGCGTCGAGCGCGGCGGTCAGGCGCGTGCGCAAGGTTTCGCGCGGCGAATTCATGGTCAGCTTTTCCATGCAGTTCACGAAAATGAGGCCATCGCCGCGTTTCGCTTCCATGGTCGCGCCGACGTGGCGGCGCGTGGCGTCGGCCAGGCGCGACAGGTCGAACTGCACCACCGCCTTGTCCATATTGTTAATATTGAACTTATAGGTCTTGGTTTTGTCTTTGACATAGCTGGTGTCGAACTTGCGGTCCGAGACATCCTCGACCATGGCATCGGAAATATGCCCGATCCCGCCCAGGCGCGCCGCTTCGAGTGCCAGTTCGGAGGTCGAAATATCGACCCCCATGCCACCGATCATGATGGGCACATAGTCCTTGTTGCCCAGACGCAGGCGGAAATCATCAACACGTTTCATTGCTATCCTTAGACTGCCAAGTTTACTGGTGCGCCGGCGCGGCCTGCGGCCAGCTTGCGCACCTACAATTCTACCCCAAGCGACCTTGGTGTTCTACGTTCCAGCGAGCAAAACCGGGACCAAGCGCCCCGGTTTGTTCATCCATTCCCGGCGCGAAGGGCCGGTTACTGTCGATTGAACGATGAAACCGATCAATCGCGGAAGTTATTGAATTCCAGCGGCATATCCGGCACATCCTTGCGCAGCATCGCCATGGCGGCCTGCAAGTCATCGCGCTTGGCGCCGGTGACACGCACCGATTCGCCCTGGATGCTGGCCTGGACCTTCATCTTGCTATCCTTGATGACCTTGACGATTTTCTTGGCGTCGTCGGTTTCGATCCCGTTTTTCACCTTGATGACCTGCTTGACCTTGTCGCCGCCGATTTTCTCGATCTTGCCTTCATCGAGGAAACGCACATCGACCTTGCGCTTGGCCAGCTTATTGGTCAGCACATCGCGCACCTGCGAGAGCTGGAAATCGGAATCGGCGAAGGCGGTCAATTCGGTATCCTTCTGTTCCACCTTGGCCGAGCTGCCCTTGAAATCGAAACGGGTGGTGATTTCCTTGTTGGACTGCTCGACGGCGTTTTTCACTTCAATCATGTCTGCTTCGGAGACGACATCAAACGACGGCATAATGGGATCCTTTTTACTTGCAAAATGTAGAATGCCGATATTTTAACGGACAACGGGGGCGGCGCCCCTGAACTGAACCGGTTTTTTCCCCTAAATGCCTCCAGAACGCTCATTCATGCCAACAGACCTCGTCATTTCGCCCGACTTTTCCCTCCGTAGCGTCAATACATTCGGTATCGACGCGCGCGCGCGCGCCTACCTGAAGGTGACGCAGGTCGGGCAACTGGCGCAGGTGCTGGCCGACCCGGTGCTCGCCGCCATGCCGCGCCTGCTGCTTGGCGGCGGCAGCAACCTCGTGCTCACGGGCGACTTCGACGGGCTGGTGCTGCACATGGCCATCGAAGGGCGCGCCGTCGTGGGCGACACCGGGGGCGACACCGCGGGCGAGGACGGCGGCAGCGTGCTGGTGCGCGCCGGCGCCGGCGAAAACTGGCACGGCTTCGTGCAGTGGACGCTCGCGCAGGGGCTGGGCGGGCTGGAAAACATGGCCCTCATTCCCGGCACGGTGGGCGCCTCGCCGATCCAGAATATTGGCGCGTACGGGGCCGAAGTCAAGGATGTGTTCCATGCGCTGACCGTGTTCGACGTGGCCAGCGGCCAACTGCGCACGATGGACGCGGCGGCCTGCCGCTTCGGCTACCGCGACAGCGTGTTCAAGCATGCCGACGGGGCCGGGCTGGTGATTGTCGACGTCACCTTCGCGCTGCCGCGCGCGTGGACGCCGAACCTGAAGTACGCCGAACTGGCGCAGGAACTTGCGGCAAGCGGACTTGCGGCAAGCGCTCTGGGAGCGCCGACCGCGCAGCAGGTCAGCGATGCGGTGGTGGCGATCCGGCGCCGCAAGCTGCCCGATCCGGCGCAGATCGGCAACGCCGGCAGCTTCTTCAAAAATCCCGTGGTAAGTAGCGAACAATGTGCCGCCTTGCTGGCCGCGCACCCCGCGCTGGTGCATCACAAACAGGCCGACGGTGGCGAAAAGCTCGCGGCCGGCTGGCTGATCGACCAGTGCGGCTGGAAAGGGCGCAGCCTGGGCGCGGCCGGCGTCTACGAAAAACAGGCGCTGGTGCTGGTCAACCGTGGCGGCGCCAGCGGCGCCGAGGTGCTCGCGCTGGCGCGCGCCATCCAGGCCGATGTGCTGGCCCGCTTCGGCGTCTCCCTCGAAACCGAGCCCGTCTTCGTCTAGTGTCCATGCGCGCCAGGCCCGGGCCTGGCGAAAATGTTCAGAAAACATTATCTTTTTGGTTAATTCTGTTAAATAATGAAAGTGCGAGTGAAGCGCTTCCAATTTCGCTTTCCGCGATTGCCGCCGCTTCCTTGCCTGGGTGTCCGTTCACGGTGCGGCACAGCGCTGGCGCGCCCCAGCCATTCAATCAGGAGACCAACAAGATGCGAAACACCTTACCTACCTTGATCCGGACGCTGCTGGCAGCGGCCGCCTGTGGCGCCATGCTGGCCGCCTGCGATGGCGACAGCGACCCGGCCAGGCCGGAGATCCCCACGCCGCCGCCGGTCGCCGTCGACACGGTGACGCAGTACAGCGACTTCCCCAACGTGGCCAGCGATATCAAGAAAGATCCGGCGATCGAGTCCGCCATCGCCGCCATCGTGGCGGGGATGAGCGTGGCCGAGAAAGTCGGCCAGATGACGCAGCCTGAAATCAAGAGCATCACGCCGGAGCAGGTGCGCCAGTACTACATCGGCTCGGTGCTGAACGGCGGTGGTTCTTTCCCAGGTAACAACAAGCTGGCCGCGCCGGCAGACTGGGTCAAGCTGGCCGACGCGTACTGGAAAGCGTCGATGGCCACCGATGCCAAGGTCAAGATCCCGGTGATCTGGGGTACCGACGCGGTGCACGGCCACAATAATGTGTTCGGCGCTACCATGTTCCCGCATAACATCGGCCTGGGCGCAGCCAACGATCCGGCCATGATGCGCCGCATCGGCGCGGCCGTGGCCGCGCAAGTGTCTTCCACCGGGATCGACTGGACCTTCGCCCCGACCCTGGCGGTGGTGCGCGATGACCGCTGGGGCCGCACCTACGAAAGTTATTCGGAAGATCCGCTCATCATCACCAAATATGCGCGTGAAATGGTCAAGGGCTTGCAGAACGATTTCGCCGGCAGCGGCAACGTCATCGCCACGGCCAAGCACTTCATTGGCGACGGCGGCACCGATCTGGGCAGGGATCAAGGCGTCAACATGTCCAGCCGCAACGACATGATCAACATCCATGGCCAGGGGTATTACCACGCCCTCGGCGCCGGCGCCCAGACCGTGATGGCCTCGTTTAACAGTTGGGACAATGAGAGCCTGAATATCAAGGTCGGCAAAATGCACGGCAGCAAAGAGATGTTGACCGATGTGCTCAAGACCAAGATGGGCTTCGACGGCTTCGTCATCGGCGACTGGAACGGCCACGCCCAGGTGCCGGGCTGCAACGACGGCGGCTGCGCACAGGCGATCAACGCCGGCGTCGACATGATCATGGTCCCGGACAAGTGGAAAGAGTTTATCGACAACACCATCGCCTCGGTCAACAAGGGCGACATTCCGCTGGCGCGCATGAATGATGCCGTGACCCGCATCCTGCGCGTGAAATTTCGCGCTGGCATCATGAGCGCCAAATCGCCGCTGGAACGCCAGTACACCGACGCCAGCCGTCTGCAGCATCGTGCACTGGCGCGCGAAGCGGTGCAAAAGTCGCTTGTGCTGCTGAAAAACGATAACAAGGTGTTGCCGCTCAAGCGCGGCGACAAGATCCTGGTGGTCGGCAAAAGCGCCGACAGCCTGTCCAATCAAACCGGCGGCTGGTCGCTCACCTGGCAGGGCACGGCCAATACCAATGCCGATTTCCCGAACGCGGACAGCATCCTGACGGCGATCAAGTCGGTGGCCGGCGAGGCCAACGTGGTGTACCGCCAGAACGCCGCGGACATGAACGTGGCCGGCTTCAAGCTGGCCGACTTCAAGGCCGTCATCGCCGTCATCGGCGAAACCCCGTACGCCGAAGGGGTGGGCGACATCGGCAAGAGCGGCACCCTGGAGCACGCGCGCCGCTATCCGGAAGACCTGGCCGTGCTCGATGCCGTCAGCGGCAAGGGCGTGCCGGTGGTCACCGTGCTGATCACCGGCCGTCCGCTCTGGGTCAACAAGGAGCTGAACCGCTCGAATGCGTTCGTGGTGGCCTGGCTGCCCGGCACCGAAGGCAAGGGTGTCACCGATGTGCTGTTCCGCAAGGACAATGGCGACGTCAATCTGGACTTCAACGGCAAGCTGTCCTTCTCCTGGCCCAAAACGGCGTGCCAGATGGCCAACAAGGGCGACGCCAGCTACGATCCGCTGTTTGCCTATGGCTTCGGGATGCGCTACGCGGACGACACCAAACTGGCCAGGCTGGACGAAACGGCGCCCACCCTCGGTTGCGCCCAGGTCGCCGGTAACGGCAGCCAGGCCAGTAGCGACCTGGAGGTGTTCCGGTCGGCCGACCAGGCGCCCTACACGACCCGCATCGGCGACCCGAGCGCCTGGTCGCTGCCGCTGGGCGCCGACTTGAACGCGGTCACGACCCTGCCCAACGTCAAAGCCGAAACCACCCAGATCAATGTCCAGCAGGACGGCAAGAAAATCACCTGGAGCGGCGCCGGCCAGTTTTACTCGCAAGCGGCGACCACGGCCGACCGTGAAAGCTACCTCAACGCCGACGCGGCCCTGGTGTTCGACACCATCGTGCACAAGGCGCCGGCCGGGGCGGTGAAAATGCGGGTGGACTGCAAGCACCCTTGCGCGGGCGAAGTCGACGCCACCAGCTTGTTCAAGGGCTTGCCGCTGGCGCTAAAGCGCACCGTGAAATTGCCGCTGTCCTGCTTCGCCGCCAAGGGCGCCGACTTCACCCTGGTCGATACGCCGTTCCTGGTCTACACCGAGAAGGCGTTTGCGGCCTCGTTCGCCAACATCCGCTGGGTGCCGGGCGCGGCCAAGGATGCCGATGCCGCCACCTGCGCCAGCCTGGTGCCGGAACCGGTGGTGTTCGGGCCGCCGCTGCCGGGGCCGACGTACGGCGTGTTCAGTGCGGGCGCGCTGACGGGCGACCTGGCGCTGACCACGTACTCGTCCAATGGCAGCCACGTCAAGGCCAGCCTCACCCAAGCCGATGGGCTGGACATGAGTTTCGCCGCCGACGGTGGCGACGGCCTGGTGATGATCACCGGCACGCCAGTCAATCTGAGCAACTTCGCCGGCGGCACCCTGCAGTTCGAGATCAATGTCGGCAGCTATGGGGCCAACAGCGGCGGCCTGGCGGTCAAGATGGAAAGCCCGGGCACCAATTGCAAGTCGGGCGATCATGTCTTCGGCCGTCCGGCGCCGGGTGGCTGGACACCGGTCTCGGTCAAGGTCAGTACGCTGACTGCGGCGGCCGATCCTTGCTTTGACCTGCGCAACATCGGCATGCCGTTCGGCACCTTGCCGAAGTGGGGCGATCAGCAGGGCGTGCAGTACAAACTGCGTCAGATCCGCTTCGTGCAGTAAGCCCTTGTCGCGCTGAAGGACGGACGCCGGGCGGCGTCCGTTGAATCGTCAGCCGAAGTGGCAGACGTAGTCGAGCGTCTCTGTCGTGTCGATCTCGAACGCCGTGTTGGCGCCGACGCTGAAGCGCTCGCCCGCGCCGTAGTCTTGCCAGGCGTCGCTGCCGGCCAGCTTGACCCGGCATTTGCCGGCCACGATTTCCATCACTTCCGGCGCCGCCGTGTTGAAGCTCAGCTGCGAGGGGAAAATCACCCCCACCGTTTTTTTGCTGCCATCGGCCAGCAACACCGTGTGCGAGACGCATTTGCCGTCGAAGTAGATGTTCGACTTTTTGCTGACGGCGACGTTTTCAATCATGCTCATGGACTTCCTTCTTCAGGTGGGGGAATCTCGGATTCGGCCACGCATACGCGGTTGCGCCCGCCCGTCTTGGCCGCGTACAGCGCCTTGTCGGCGCGCGCGGTCAGGTTGGCGGGGCTGTCGCCGCGCGAGGGCACCACGCTGGCCACGCCGATCGACATGGTGACGATGCCGCCGGCTGCCTGGGGATGCTCCATCGCCAGCCTTTCGAGGTGGCTGCGCACGGCGTCGGCCACCACTCGCGCACCGGCCAGGCTGGTTTCGGGCAGGATGATGGCGAACTCTTCGCCGCCATAGCGCGCCGCCAGGTCGGCCGGACGCTTGAGGTTTTCGGTCAGCACGGCCGCCGCTTTTTTCAGGCACAGGTCGCCCGCGAGGTGGCCGAAGGTATCGTTGTAGGCCTTGAAGCAGTCGATGTCGCACATCAGCAGCGACAGCGGCTTCTGTTCGCGCTGGCCGCGCTGCCATTCGAGCGTGATGACGTCGTCGAAACGGCGCCGGTTGGCGATCCCGGTCAGGCCGTCCAGGGCGGCGAGCTTTTGCAGTTCGATGTTCGCTTCGGCCAGTTTTTGCTGGCTCTCGCGCAGGAAGCGGAACGCTTCGTCGCGCTGCAGGCGGCTGGTGTGCGCCGCCGAGTGGTAGCGCACCCGCGCCAGCAGTTCCAGCTTGTCCGGCAGCTTGACCATGTAGTCGTTGGCGCCCACCGCAAAGCTGTGCGCCTTGAGCTTGGGGTCTTCCTTGGCCGAGAGCACGATCACCGGCACCTGGCGCAGGCTGTCGTGCTCGCGGTACTGCGCGATCAAGCCGAAGCCGTCGATGCCGGGCATGACCAGGTCTTGCAAAATCAGGGTCGGTTGCATTTGTGCGGCCGTCTCGAGCGCCAGCGAGGAGTCGAGCACGTAGTGGTATTCGATGTCGGCCTGGTCGGCCAGCATGCGCCGCACCGCCTCGACGATGATCGCCTGGTCGTCCACCATCAGGACCCGCACCTTGAAAACGGCCGGCTCCGGCATGTAGGGTTTGTTTACATCAGACATCGGTAATCAGCTTTTCGGTAGTGCCGGCGCGAAGGTGGAGATTCAATTCCCGGCCAGTTTCGACCCAATTCTACTGCGCAATGCGCGCCCGATGTTTTCTAACGATAAAATTTGCTGCGCGGCATCGATTTCAGCGGCCGCGCGTGGCATGCCGTACACGGCGCTGCTGGCCTGGTCCTGGGCGATGGTGGCCTTGCCGGCCTGGCGCATGGCGAGCAGGCCGGCGGCGCCGTCGCGCCCCATCCCGGTCAGCAGCACCCCGGTCGCGTCGCCTTCCCAGTAGCGCGCCACGCAGTGGAAAAACACGTCGACCGAGGGCCGGTAGGCGTAATCGCGCGGCACGTCGTCGTAATGCAGGCGGTGGCGCGCGCTCAGGACCAGGTGGTCGTTGGTGCGGGCGACCTGCACGCAGCCCGCTTCGAGCGCATCGCCGTCCTCGACCACGCGCACCGGCATCAGGAGCTGCTCGCCGAGCCACTTGGAAAAGTGCGCCGCGAAGTTTTCGTCGATGTGCTGGACCACCACGATGGCGGTGCCGGGGGCCGGGTTCCAGCCGGCCAGGATCTTGGCCACGGCGATCGGGCCGCCGGTCGATGAACCAATGGCCAGCAGGTGCTTGATCCTGGCGTCGGCGCGCTCGGGCGACTGCGCGGGATGGGCTTCGGCGCCGCTCACGCGGATCAGTTTGCCGATGGTCTTGATTTTGTGCAGCAGTGCGCTGTCGCCCCCGTCACCGCGCGCCAGCAGCGGCGTGGCGGTGACGTCGAGTGCGCCGGCGCCGAGCGCGCGGAACACCTGGCTCACATTGTCCTGCGGCTGGCCGGTCACCACCAAAATCGCGCACGGCGTTCTTTCCATGATCTGGCGCGTCGCTTCGACCCCGTCCAGTTGCGGCATGTTCAGGTCCATCAGGACCAGGTCGGGGCGGTTGTCGGCGCACAGGCGCACCGCTTCCAGGCCGGTGCGCGCGATCCACACCACCTGGTGTTCGCTGGTGCTGGCCACCACGCGGCGCAGCGCTTCGGCCGCCATGGCGACGTCGTTGGCGATCCCGATCTTCATAGGCCGGCCTCGCCGATCAGGTCGAACACGGCGTCGAGCAGGGTCTCGTCGTGGAAGCTGCCCTTGGTCAGATAGTAGTCGGCGCCGGCGCTCATGCCGCGCGCGCGGTCTTCGGGACGGTCCTTGTAGGAGACGATCATCACGGGCAGTTTGTACAAATGGATATCCTTCTTGACCAGGCCAACGAGTTCGATGCCGTCCATGCGCGGCATGTCGACGTCGGTGATTAACAGGTCGTAGTCGCCGCTGCGCACCACGTTCCAGCCGTCGATGCCGTCAATGGCGATGTCGACCTGGTAGCCGCGCCCCTGCAGCAGCTTGCGTTCCATTTCGCGCACGGTGAGCGAGTCGTCCACCACCAGAATGCGCTTGACCTTGCGTTTTTCGGGGCCGCCGCGCGCGCCCAGCTGGTGCAGGCCGCCTTCGTGCAGCAGCTTGTCGATCGACAGCAGCAGGTCCGGCACGTCCAGGATCAGGACCGCAGCGCCGTCGTCGAGCAGGGCGCCGGCGCTGATGTCGCGCATCTTGCCGAAGATCGGGTCGAGCGCCTGCACCGCCAGGCTTTGTTCGCCGCGGATCGCATCGACCACCAGCGCGTAGCGGCGCTGGGCCGCGCCGATCACCACCACCGCCAGCTCGCCCGCGCCGGCGCCGATCTGGCCCAGTTCCAGCACCTGCGCCGCCGACACCAGGCCGAGGTGCTCGCCGCCGAAGTCGAAGAACTGCTTGTTCTCGAGCGTGTGGATCTCGCTTTGCGGCACCTTGAGCACGCGTTCGACCTTGACGATCGGGATCGCGTAGGCTTCGCCCTGCACGTCGACCACCAGCGCGCGCACGATCGATTGCGTCAGCGGCAGGGTGATCAAGGTGCGAAAGCCGGCGCCGGGCACGGACTCGATGCGCACCGTGCCGTTCTGTTCGCGGATGGTCTGGTGCACGATATCGAGCCCCACGCCGCGCCCGGAGATGGCGCTGGTGGTTTCCTTCAGGCTGAAGGCGGGCAGGAACAGGAATTCAATCAGCTCGGGCTGCGACATGGCCGCCGCCATCGTGGCGCTGGCCATCTTGCGCTCGACCACCTGGCGCCGGATGCGCTCGATGTCCACGCCGCGCCCGTCGTCCGCAATCTCGATACTGAGCATGCCGGCGCGGTGGCGCGCTTCGAGCACGATGGTCCCGAGCGCCGGCTTGCCGGCGGCGATGCGCTCGGCCTGGGTTTCCATGCCGTGGTCGACGGCATTGCGCAGCATGTGGTTGAGCGGGCTTTCGATGCGCGCCAGGATGTCGCGGTCGACCAGCGTGTCTTCGCCTTCGATCACGAGCTGCGCCTCCTTGCCCAGGCTGCGCGCCAGGTCGCGCACCATGCGCGGAAAGGCTTGCACGCCGTCGCGGAAAGGGCGCATGCGCAAGGTCAATACTTCGTCCACCAGGTTTTTCGAGACCCCCAGCAGGCGCCGCTCGTAGCTTTCGATGTCGGCCATGTGTTCGAGCATGAACTGCTTGAGCGGATGGGCCTTCTGGCCGGTCAGGGCCGATTGCTCGATCAAGGCCTGGTCGCCGCCGCGCACCACCGCGTCGTGCAGTTGTTCGAGCGCCTGGAACAGGCTCGCCTGGTTGCGCTTGAAGCGCTGCAGCTGCGCGATGAACGGGTGCATCTGGTGCGCGTTGATGCGCGACTCGCTGGCCAGCGCCAGCAGGCGGTCGAAGTTCTGGGTCGCCTTGGGCGCGCCCACGACCCGATGCGGCGCCGCTTCGTCGGGCGGCGCGACCGGCGCTGGCGCAGGCGGTTCCAGCGCCAGCGGCGGCGGCGCGACCGGAAGCGGGTCGGGCGGCGGCGCCGACACGATCTGCGCAATGCCGGCGATGCTGTTCATGGTGGCGCCGATGCGCGCGCCGTGCTGTTCCAGCCAGGCCGGCAGGGCGGCTTCGTCCAGGGTCGAAAACTGCAGGATCAGGTCGACCCCGGCCAGCAGCACGTCGATGCGCGCGGGGGTGAGCTGCAACTGGCCGTGCTGGGCGGCGACGAAGGCGTCTTCCATGCCGTGCGCCAGCTGCACCACGACGTCCAGGCCGACGATGGCGGCGGCGCCCTTGATCGAATGGGCGGCGCGCATCATGGATTCGGTCGTCGAAGCGTCGCCGCCGCCGCGTTCCATGCTCAACAGGCCGTCGGTGAGGATCTGGGTCTGGCCGTCCGCCTCCATGCGGAACAGGTCCAGCATCGAGAATTGACTGAGGTCGCCGCTGCCGCTGCTCATCGCAGTAACCTGTTCAGTTGGTGGCCGATCAGCGGCGCATCGAGCACGCCGATGCGCATCTCGCCGTGGGTCAGCACGCCGGTGATGAAGCGCTGCAGGCCCTTGTTGAGGGTGGCCGCCGGCGCGCCCACGCTGGCAGCGCCGTAGCGCAGGATGCCGTGCAGGTCGGCCACCGGCAGGGCGAAACGCTGCTCTTCCCAATTGATGACGAGCAGGCGCGCGAACACATGGCGTCCGCCCTGTTGCGGGGCGTCGTTTTCGTCGATGCCGAGCAGGGTGGCCAGTGCGATGGACGGCGCCAGCGTGCCGCCGACGTTGACGATGCCGGTCAGGCCGCCGCCGCTGCGGTGCGGCAGCGAATGGCTGGCGGTCAGCGGCGCGACCGAGGCCACGATGTGTGCCGGCAGCATCAGCCACTCGCGCCCGAGACGGAACACCAGGCCCGAGCTGTCGTGCTGCGCGCGCGCGGCCTGCGGCTGGCGCAGCAGGGCGGCCCAGTCGTCGCGGTAGGCGGCGTCCACCGGGCGTTGCATGCTGCGCCTGGCCGCGCCGGCGTAGACCTCGCAGTTGCGGCAGTGGACATGCTGTTCGAGCTTGGGGCAGCTCATGTCGCCGGCCACGCCGATCGTGTTCCAGCAATCCTGGTCGTCGAGCGCGTGCAGGGTGTCGGGGGCGCTGGTCATCGGAGCGCCTTGCGTGGCGCGCTGTCGCTGGTGTCGCCGTTACCATTGCCGTTACCGCGCTGGTAGATGCGCGCGGCGCGCTGCTTGAAGGCGCTCGCCTGCGCCTGGTCGCCGCTTTGTTCGGCCAGCAGGGCCAGGTGGCACAGCGCGTCGTAGTGGTCCGGCTTCAGATAGACGCAGCGGCGCCAGTAGTGGCCGGCGGCGTCCATTTTCTGTTCGCATTCGCTCACCATGCCGAGGATGAAATAGGCATCGGCCGAATCGGGATCGGCCGCCAGCAGCTCGCGGCAGGCGGCGGCGGCGCCCTGCAAGTCGCCCAGGTCGGCCTGGCGGCGCGCGCGCGCCAGCAGGTCGGCAGGGGCCGTGCGCATGACCAGCTGCGCCGCAACCGGGGCCGTCACGCGCAGCCCCCGCGTGGCGGGCGCCGTGGCGGCCGGCGGCGCCGGCGTGGCGACCAGCGGCCGCGCCGGGCGCACGTGCTGGCGTGCCGGCAGGCGCGCCGGCCAGGCCGCGTGCGCGCCGGTTTTTTCGAGCGCGAACGCACCCGGCGCGCGCAGCGCCGCAAAGCCGTTGCGGCAGAACGCCGGCACTTCGGCGTAGCCGGCGAACAGGATGCCGTCGTCGGCCAGCAGGCGCGCAAGGCTGGCGATGGCGGCCGCCACGGTGGGGTCGTCGAAGTAGATCAGCAGGTTGCGGCAAAAGATGACGTCGTAGTAGCCGGGCCGGCTGGAAAAGGCCGGGTCGAGCAGGTTGGCGTGGCTGAACGTCACCTGGGCGCGGATCTCTTCGCAGATCTGGTATTCGGCGTCGACCGCCGTGAAGAAGCGATCGCGAAAATCGAGGTGGCGGCCGCGAAAGGCGTTGCGGGTGTAGCGGCCGGCGCGGGCGCGCGCCAGCGCCACCTGGGACAGGTCGACCGCGTCGATCGCGACATCGGCGCTGGCCACGCCGGCGCTTTGCAGCGACATGGCCATCGAGTACGGCTCTTCGCCGCCGGCGCACGGCACCGACAGGATGCGCAGCGCTCGCGCGGCGCTGGCGTCCAGGCGCCGCACGATGAAGGCGGTGGCCGCGACAAACGCTTCGGCATCACGGAACATCCACGATTCCGGCACCACCACCAGTTCGGTCAGGGCCGACAATTCTTGCGCGCTGGTGGCGAGCAGGCGTTCGTAGGCCAGCGCGTCGGCCAGCGCGATGGCCTGCATGCGCCGTTCGACGGCGCGCCCGACCACGGCCTCGGTCAGGTTCAGTCCCGTCACTTGCTGGAGCAGGTCGCGCGCTTTCATGACGCCGCTCCCGCGTTCGGGAACAGCAGCGCGCGCACGTCGGGCGCGAGCAGTTGCTCGAGGCTGACCAGTTGCAGCATGCCGGTGCCGCTGGTGGCCACCTGGCCCAGAAAAGGCGCGCCGCCCACGCCGGGGTCGAGCAAGGCGTCGGCATCGACGCTGTCGACGCCGACCACGTGTTCGGCCAGCAGGCCGAGCGGGCGCGTGGCGCCCTCGCCGGTGGGGTAATCGACCAGGATGATGCGCGAGTCGTACCACAGCTGCCCGGGCGCCACGCCGGCCAGGCTGGACAGGTCGATCACCGGCACCGCTTCGCCGTGCAGGTCGAGCAGGCCGGCCACCCAGGCGGGAGCGAGCGGAATGGCTTTCAGGGCGGCCGCCGGCACCACCCGCGCCACCGCCCACAAGGGCAGGGCGTAGCGGTCGGCGCCGATGTGAAAGACCATCACTTTCATCGACCCGCTCCTCAGGCGTTGACCGAGAAGGTGGCCACCGACGATTGCAGGTCGCTGGCGGCGTACTGCAACTGGTGCACCGCTTCGCTGGTGGCCTTGAGCGATTCGACCGTCTGCTGGGTGGCGTCGTTCAGTTGCATCATGGTGTCGGAAATCTGCGACGCGCCCACCGCCTGCGACTGCATCCCCTGCAGCACCAGGTCGAACTGGGGGGCGAGCTTTTGCACCTGGTCCATCACGGTCGAGAGCTGTTCGCCCACCTGGCGCACTTCGCCCACGCTGCGCCGGATCTCTTCGGAGAACTTGTCCATGCCCATCACGCTGGCCGATACCGCCGACTGCATCTCCTTGAGCATCTGCTCGATGTCCCAGGTCGACACCGAGGTCTGGTCGGCCAGGCGCCGGATTTCGGTGGCCACCACCGAGAAGCCGCGCCCGGCGTCGCCGGCTTTTTCGGCTTCGATCGCGGCGTTGAGCGAGAGGATGTTGGTCTGGTCGGCCACCTTGGTGATGGTGGTCAAGACACTGTTGATGTTGCTGGCCTTTTCGGACAGCGCGGCCAGCTTGGCGTTGATCGAATCGGTGGCCGAGACCATGTGCTGCATGGTGCTGTCCATGCGTTTCAGGTTTTGCTGGGCGTCGGCGGTGGCGTTGGTGGTGTAGTCGGCCACCGCGGTGGCGTCTTCCATGGTTTTGAGCAGTTGGGTGGTGTTGGCCGAGATTTCCTTGGTGGTCGAGAGGATTTCGATGCTGGTCTGGGCCTGTTCGATGCCGGTCGCTTCCTGCTGCTTGGCCGAGGCGGCGATTTCGGTGGCCGAGGTGGTGACCTGGATGCCGGCCTTTTGCACGTTGTTGAGCAGGATGCGCAGGTTGCCGACCATGGTTTTCAGGCCGTCGCCCATGCGTCCGATGGCGTCGCTGCCGGTAATCGTCACGGTGCCGGTCAGGTCGCCGATGGCGGCCTTGGAGACCACGTCGAGCAGGGCGTCGACATTGGCGCGCAGCGCATTCGTGGCGGCCGCCTCGTTGGCCTGGCTGTCCTGGATCGACTGCGCCATGCGGTTGAATTCTTCGGTGACCTTGCCCAGTTCATCGCGCGAGACCACGGCCGCGCGCGCCGACTGTTGACCGCCCGCGATCTTGCCGACCGCTTCGGTCAGGTTGTTAAGGGGATTGAGCAGCGCGCGCGCCAGCATCCAGGCCACGACCGAGGCCAGCGCCACGCACAGCACGCCGCCCACGCTGAGCAGCAGGGACATGGTTTTTTGCAGTTGCGCCGATTCGATCGTGCGCCCGCTCAACAAGGCGTTTTCCTCGTCGGTCATCTGGTCGATCAGGCTGCGCACCTGGCTGACGGTCTGGAAGCCGCTGGCCAGTTCCGGCGAGCGCACGACTTGTTCGGTCACCCCGTCGCTGGCCTTGCCCATCGCCCGGCGCCGTTCGATCAGCGGGTGGATCACGTTGTTGAGCCAGTTGGCGGTCAGCGATTCGAGCGTCCTCACGCGCGCCTGCTGGGCCGGGTTGTCGGCGGTGAGCTGAATGGCGCGCCGAATGTTCTCCAGGAGGAATTTTTCCTCATTGATGTCGGGTGTCAGGAAGCGTTCTTCGCCGGTCAGCAGGAAACCGCGGGTTTCGGCCTGGATTTCCAGCACATTGGTGGCGATTTTGTTTGTTTCCAGCAGCACTTCCAGGGTATGGCGGTCCCAGCGGCTTGCTTCGGATATCTTGGAGAAATTGTTGTAGGCCAGGATCAGCAGGAACAGGATGATGGCGACGATGGCGCCGAAGCCCAGAAACAGCTTGTTCTTGATGCTCAGGTCTTTAAACATGGGGGCTCTCCGGGTACGATGTTGTTCTCTATAAATGTAACATCGTTGAGGGATGGCACGGTACGTTTCGCTGTGGGGGCGGGAACTTTTTCTGTTCGGGGCCCTTTGATTCGCCCAAAAACGTCGTCCCCCGCGCCAAGGCGCGGGGGGCGACGGGTCACTGGCTGGTGGTCTTAGCTAACGCTTACTGCCCGCGCTTTTCGCGCGCCACTGCGGCGATGCGCATGCGCAAGGCGTTGAGCTTGATGAAGCCGCCGGCGTCGGCCTGGTTGTACGCACCGCCATCTTCATCGAAGGTCGCGATGTTCATGTCGAACAGCGAATCGGTCTTTGAATCGCGCGCGACCACGATCACATTGCCCTTGTACAGCTTCATACGAACCCAGCCGTTGACCGTTTGCTGGGTGTGGTCGATCAGGGTCTGCAGCGCGACGCGCTCGGGCGCCCACCAGTAGCCGTTGTAGATCATCGACGCGTAGCGCGGCATCAGGTCATCCTTCAGGTGGGCCACTTCGCGGTCCAGGGTGATCGATTCGATGGCGCGGTGGCCGCGCAGCATGATGGTGCCGCCCGGGGTTTCGTAGCAGCCGCGCGACTTCATGCCGACGTAGCGGTTCTCGACCAGGTCGAGGCGGCCGATGCCATGCTTGCCGCCCAGGCGATTGAGTTCGGTCAGCACGGTCGCCGGCGACATGCGCACGCCGTTGACGGCCACGATGTCGCCCTTTTCGTATTCGAGGTCGAGGTACTCGGCCTGGTCCGGCGCCGCTTCCGGGCTGACGGTCCAGCGCCACATGCTTTCCTCGGCTTCGGCGCTCGGGTTTTCCAGATGGCGGCCTTCGAACGAGATGTGCAGCAGGTTGGCGTCCATCGAGTAGGGCGCGCCGCCGTTCTTGTGCTTCATGTCGACGGCGATGCCGGCGTCTTCCGCGTATTTCAGCAGTTTTTCGCGCGACAGCAAGTCCCATTCGCGCCACGGAGCGATGATCTTGACGTCCGGCTTGAGCGCGTACGCGCCCAGCTCGAAGCGCACCTGGTCGTTGCCCTTGCCGGTGGCGCCGTGCGAAATCGCATCGGCGCCGGTGGCGCGCGTGATCTCGATGAGGCGCTTGGCGATCAGGGGACGGGCGATCGAGGTGCCCAGCAGGTATTCGCCTTCGTACACGGTGTTGGCGCGGAACATCGGGAACACGAAGTCGCGCACGAATTCTTCGCGCACGTCGTCGATGTAGATATTCTCGGGCTTGATGCCGAACTTGATCGCCTTGGCGCGCGCCGGTTCGAGTTCTTCGCCCTGGCCCAGGTCGGCGGTGAAGGTGACGATTTCGCACTTGTAGTTATCCTGCAGCCATTTCAGGATGACCGAGGTGTCCAGTCCGCCCGAATAGGCGAGGACTACTTTTTTGATGTCGCTCATGGAGATTCCAATCTTGGGTTGACGATGGTGTTATATGTATTTTTACTGCGCTTCGATCTGGCCGAGCAGCAGGTATTCGATCAGCGCTTTCTGCACGTGCAGGCGGTTTTCGGCCTCGTCCCAGACCACCGACTGCGCTCCGTCGATGACCTCGGCTGCGACTTCCTCGCCGCGGTGGGCCGGCAGGCAGTGCATGAAGAGCGCGTCGGGCGCGGCGCGCGCCATCTTGGCGCCATCGACGATGTAGCCGTCGAAGGCCGCCAGGCGGGCCGCGTTTTCCTTCTCGTAGCCCATGCTGGTCCACACATCGGTGTTGACCAAGTGGGCACCCCGGCACGCGTCCGACGGGTTGTCGAAGACGGTGAAGCGGGTGGTCGACACCAGGGAATGGTCGATGTCGTAGCCTGTGGGCGTGGCGACGTTCAGGTGGAAGCCGAATACCTCGGCCGCCTGCAGCCAGGAGTACAGCATGTTGTTGGCGTCGCCCACCCAGGTGACGATCTTGCCGGCGATCGAGCCGCGGTGTTCGACGAAGGTGAAGATATCGGCCAGCACCTGGCATGGATGGTGTTCGTTGGTCAGGCCGTTAATCACCGGCACGCGCGAATGGGCGGCGAAGCGCTCGATGATGTCTTGGCCGAAGGTGCGCACCATGATGATGTCGCACATGCGGCTCATGACCTGGCCGGCGTCTTCGACCGGTTCGCCGCGACCGAGCTGGCTGTCGCGCGTGTTCAGGTAGATGGCGGCGCCGCCCAGCTGGTGCATGCCGGCTTCGAACGAGAGGCGGGTGCGGGTCGAGTTTTTCTCGAACACCATGACCAGGGTGCGGTCGATCAGGGGATGGTAGACCTCGTAGTTCTTGAACTTGCGCTTGATGATCTTGGCGCGCTCGATCACGTACTCGAATTCGGCCAGCGTGAAGTCGGAAAACTGGAGGAAATGCTTGATCGGTTTATTTGTAGGCATAGACACAACGATTGAATGCGTGAGCCGCAGGCGGCCGGGCCCTGGCGTAGGGTTGCGTATCAATTATAAGGGTTTTGAAAATTTGCCGGGGGCAACCCGTTATACTACACGGTCCAGCGCCGCCGACGGTTCGGCCGTGTAACCCTTGCTCCCGCACCCATCATGCCCCAACTCGCGCTTGCCGATTTCCCTCCCGCCGTGGCGCTCGCCGCCGCCAGCCCGGACTGCGACTGGGTCGCCAATTTCAGCGCCGTGCAGCAGTTCGCGCTGCCGCTCATGCCGGTATTCGTCCAGCGTGGCACGGCGCTGATTGCCGCCGGTGCCGGCCGGGGCTGGGTCAGCGCGATGCGCGAGCTGTTCGGCGAAACGGGCCTGAAGGCGTGCATGCGCCAGTTCGCCCTGCATGCGCGCAGCATGGTCTCCGAAACCACGAACGGGACACCCGTGTGCTCGCAGATGTGTACCTTGCGCGACACTGTCGACCGGCTGCTGCTGCCGCACATCGGCGATCCGGGCGCGGACAGCCTGTTCCAGGACAGCGAACGGATCGGCATGCTGGCCAGCACCGCCGCGCTGGCGGTCACGCGGCAGGCGCCGGACGGCTGGTCGCCGGCGCTGAGCTGCGACCATCCGGACATCATCAAAAAATTCCTGTGGCCCGCGCTCGACCATCCAAGCGGCCTGGCCTGGCTGCGCCCTTTGTGCGAGCAGCTCGCCGGCGGCCAGCTATGGCTGCTGGCGGACGGCGAGTTCGCGCCGCAAGGCGGGGCCGGCGCCAGGGCCTGCGCGCTCCATATCACCGCCGAGTGGCCGCAATGGTGCCAGCGCGTACGCGCGCTGCTGGTCGAAGGCGTGCGGCGCGACTGGATCGACAGCGCCCAGGCCGAGGCCGTGATCGCGCGCCATCCCCTGCTCGAACCCTGGTATCTGTTGGCCACGCCCGAGAGCGAGGCGGGGCTGGAGGCATTGACCGCCAATCTGCGCGCGCGCTTGCCGCAACGGCTGCGCGAGCTGGCCGCCAGCAAGGCATTTTCGCCGGAGGAGGTGATCGACCTCTGCTACGACATCCACCGGCGCGGCGCCGCCGTTTTCCGCTGGCAGCAGCCATGGTGCTACCTGGCCGGCACCGACGCCCTGGTCGGTGTATTGACGTGGGTGGCTTCGCGCAAGCGCAAGCTGGGCGTGCGCACCGTCAATGACTGGGCCGACCTGATGCGCCACCTCGCCTTTGTCGACGACGCCGAACCGGCGCAGATGGCGGCGCTGGCGCAGCAGCTGGGCCAGTTCCCGCCGGCGGCGCTGCTGGAAGTACTGCCCTGGTGCGGCCGCGCGCAGGCACTGGTGCTGGAGGCGCTCGGCATGGCGCAGCTCGAGCCGCTGCGCTGCTGGCTGATGCGCCAGGTCGGGCAGGATCCGGCCTGCGTGCGGGTGCCGGTCGACGAGATGGGCAACTACAAGAAGGTAGCCGGAGCCCCGTTAGACGAGCCGGCAGCCATCGCCGCGCTGCACGGGGTCGACGAGGCCGCCTGCGCCGAGCTGATGACGGTCTACGTCAAGGCGGGCATGTTCAAGATGGCCGGCGCGGCGCGCTGACGCGCTTGTTGACGCGCCTGTCGACGTCTCAGGTGCGGTAGTAGCGTCTTGCCTTGCGCGAAAAACCAAAGGCGTAGGTCCACCATGCGGCCAGCGTCGCCATCAGGGAGACGGGAATCGGCAAGGCCTGGGGCGATCCGGCGTCGCCGGCGTGACGGATTGTCTCCGGCAGGAAAAATACCCCGACCGTCATCGCCCCGAGGAGCAGGATGCCGAGCCAGCGCCCCCATTGGCGGCGGCGGGTGGCACCGAGCACCGTGGTGAACAGCAGCGCCAGCACGGCGAGGCGCCAGGCGATACCACCCAGAAGGCGGTAACTCGTGCTCGCGGGAAAAGGGCTGGAGAACCAGGCGACGTTGATGGCGCCGAGCGTGAACCAGCTGAAGCGGATTGCGCCGATGGCGAGCGCGAGCGTCGTCGGCCACATGATCAGCAGGAACAGCCAGACCGATAGCGGCCGCCCGGGCAGGTCGGCGGGGACGTCGGGCGCGGCGCTGGGCGGGGGATGGTAGGGGTTGTGCATCCGGCCACTATAAGTTCAATCAATACATGAGGCAACTACTTCGGGGCAAGGGCAGCGCTGGCCGGCGCCGCAAAATAGCGTTTTGCCTTGCCCGAGAATGCAAACGCGTAAATCCACCAGGCCATCAGGGCCGGCCCCACGATCTTGCGGCCAATAACAGCGCCGAATCGTTCGGCATTGTCGGCGTACTGCGCCGTATCCGGCATCAAAAACGGCAAGGCGGTCAGCGCGGCCATGCCGAGCACGGCGATCCAGCGAGCCCATTGGCGCCGGCCCAGAATGCCGATCAGCGTACCCAGCCCGGCCGCGACGGCGGCCAGGCGCCATCCGATATGGAGCACCAGGTCGATCGGCGGCCAGGTGCCATACGAGTGCACGAGCCAGACCGTCGCCGCAGTGCCTACCGCAGCAGCGATCGTCATCGCGCCCACGATGATCAGAAGTAGCCATAGGGAGAGCGGACGCTTGCCCGGCAGCCCGATAGTATCCGTCGCCACGCTTGCCGGGGATTGGTATGGATTATGCATGTCAATTGCCGAAATAGCGGCGTGCCTTGGCCGAGAAGCCGAAGCGGTAGCCCCATAAGGCCATCAGCAATGGCGCGAGGATCATGCGGCCGAAGGCGCCGCCGCTGCGTTGGGTTTCATTGTCGTACTGCGCCGTATCCGGCATGAGGATGATCATGACCGTGAGCGCGGCGATGAGGAACAAACCAAGCCAGCGCCCCCAGCGCAGCCGCCGCGCGATGCCGACCAGCCCAGCGACGCAACACGCGATCATGGCGAGGCGAATCGCGAGGTCGAACAGGAAGCGGAAGTTCATCCAGTCGCCAAAGGCGATCAGGTACCAGATGGTACTGACCGCCCCGAACGCGATGGCGAGCGTTATCACGACCAGGACGAGCATCATCAGCCATGCCGACAGCGGTCGCTTGGCTGGCGGCTGGGCGGGCGCCATCGTGGCGCTTGACGGGGATTGATACGGATTATTCATCCGGCAACTATAGGTTCAATCAATCCCGGAAGCAACTGTTTCCTCTTTTTAAGACGGCAGCGCCGCCGGGTGACGGCGCAGTTCCGGTCAATAAATTTTCGGCACGTCCGATTCCGGATGCGCCGGCGCCGTCAGCGGCAGGTCGAGCACGAAGCTGGTGCCGTCCTGCGCGCTGCTGAGCACCGTGATCTGTCCGCCCAGCAGGGAGGTTACGATGTTGTAGCTGATCGACAGTCCCAGCCCGCTGCCGCCTTGTCCGAGCTTGGTGGTGAAAAACGGATCGAAGATGCGCCCCAGGTGTTCGGGCGGGATGCCGCCGCCGTTGTCGTGGAACTCGATCAGCACCCGTCCCTCGGCCGGCATGGCGGCACTGAGGTGCATGACGCCGCGATGGCCCGGCGCAAACCCATGCAGCAGGGCGTTGTTGATGAAGTTGGTGATCACCTGGCCGAACGGCCCCGGATAACTGTCCATCCCGATCGCGTCCGAGACATCCATCGCAATGCTGTGGTTGACCGCGCGGATGCGGTTCATCATGGTGGCGATGATTTCGTGGCACACCTGCTGCAGGTTGAAGAAGCGGCGCTGTTCGGTGGTGCGGTCGACCGCCACCTGCTTGAAGCTGTTGACCAGGTCGGCCGCGCTGGTCAGCCCGCGCAGCACCAGCGCCGATGCTTTTTGCGAGTCGGTGATGAAGGCGGCCAGTTCCGAGCGGCGCAGGCCCGTGCCGTTGAGCAGGGCTTCGATTTCGGCGGTCTTTTCCTGCATGGTGCTGGCGATCAGCAGGCTGTTGCCGATCGGGGTATTGAGTTCGTGCGCTACCCCGGCCATGAGCGAGCCGAGGGCGGCCAGCTTTTCCTGCGACACCAGCTGCGTCTGCGCATCCTGCAACTGGCGGTAGGCTTCGGCGTTATCGAGCGCGATCGCGCCGTAGGCGCACAGGGTGCGGAAAATCATGCGCTCGTTCTCGCCGTAGGCGTGCGACTGCGGCGCCTGCACCGTCATCACGCCGATGGCGCGCTCGCCCACCGTCAGCGGCACGAACAGCGCGCTCATATTGACCATCGTGCCCGGCACCACCTTGCGGTGTTCGGCGTCGGGCCAGTGCTCGATGTAGATTTCGCGCCGCTCGTCGAGGCAGCGCACCGAATAGGCTTCGCGCTTGGACAGGGCAATCGCGTGGCTCGGCAGCTCGCGCCCGAGCTCCACGCCAAAGGCGCGATTGAGCACCGTGCCGGCGGCGTCGATCAGGTAGATGGCGAAGGTGCTGGCCGTGAGCAGGCCGTGGATGTGGCGGTCGAGCGCCTGGAACACGGCGGCGGCGTCGAGGTGGGCGGTGATCTCCTGGCCGATCGCCGAGAGGCGTTCGAGCGTGGCGCTGGTGCGTTGCAACACCTCGGCGCGGCGCGCTTCCGATTCGGCCAGCTCGCGATGGTGGTAACCCTCGCTGCGCGCGTGTTCGGTCTGGTGATGCACCTGCATGGCGATGGCGCGGTTGGTCGCTTCCTGGCTGTGGGTTTTCTCGCGCGAGCCCGACGCCGCCAGCGCCACCTCGTAGGCGCGCGCGTAGTCGCCGGTGGCCGCGTATTCGCGCGCCATGGCGTCGTACAGGTCGCCCGGCACGGTGTAGCCCTCGATGGTCGACGCCACCGACAAGGCTTGCTGCAGGTAGTGCAGCACCGGATTCGGTTCGACCATGCCCGCCGGCGCCGGCAGCGCGTGCTGGGCGTGGATCAGCGCCATCACGCGCAGGGCGGCGATCTGGTTGTAGGCGTAGCCGGGAGCGGCGGCCATGGCGGCGGCGTCGGCGGCCACCGCGATGGCATCAAACGCGCGGCCCAGGTGCGACAGGGCATGCGCCTGGCCGCGCCGCGCGATGCTGCGAAAGTCGGACTGGTCGAGCACTTCGGCGCGCGCCGCCAGGCGGGTAAAGGCGTCGAGCGCGCCGTCGTAGT
Organism: Massilia sp. CCM 8734; assembly: GCF_011682155.1. Taxonomy (NCBI): domain Bacteria; kingdom Pseudomonadati; phylum Pseudomonadota; class Betaproteobacteria; order Burkholderiales; family Oxalobacteraceae; genus Massilia; species Massilia sp. CCM 8734. Next base: position 155,506 of record NZ_WHJI01000007.1, on the reverse strand, counting down.
CGCCCTGGTCGAGCGAGAGGTCGCCCAGGTATTGCAGGGCGATGGCGTAGCTGCGCGCGTTCTCCAGGGGTTTCAGGATGACCAGCGCTTCCTGCAGCATGTCGTGGGCGGCGTCGAGCTGGCCGAGGCGGCGCAAGGTGTCGGCGCTGTGCATCAGGCAGGCGCCGACGCTGCGCGGCCAGCCGGTGGGGCGTGCCAGTTCGAGCGCGCACTGGACCCATTCGAGCGCCGAGTGGTGGTCGTTGAGGATGGTGAAGTCTTCGCCGATGTTGGTGGCGGCGGTGATGGCGGCGCGCACCTGGCCGGTGTCGAGGGCCGATTCGTAGCAGCGCATGTAGTGGCCGGCGGCGGCGCCGAAGTCCGCCGCCTGGCTGGCGGCCAGGCCATGAAAGTCGTTGACCCAGGTGGCCAGGGACGGGTGCAGGCGCGCGCTGTCGGCGTCGAAGCGCTGGCCCCAGCGGGCGACGGCGGCGCCGGGGTCGCGCAGCACGGCCCAGCGTGCGATGGCCGCTTCGGCCAGGTCGCAGCGCAAGGCGTCGCCGCCGGCGCGGGCGCTGGCGGCGGCCGCGGCGAAGGCTGCGTCGCTGCCGTCATGGTCGCCGCGGTCGACCGCGATCCAGGCCAGCAGCCAGTGGGCGTCGGCGCAGCCGGCATGGTCGTTCAGGAGCGTGAAGTGGGACAGCAGTTCCTGCGCGTGGGTGCCGGCCAGGTCGAGCGCGCCGTCGAGCCATTCGCATTCGGCGTGCAGCAGGTGCATGCGCGCCTCCAGGCTGGCGCAGTCGCTCGGCGGCAGGTCGGACAGGGGCAGTTGGGAGAGCGCTTCGCCGGCCAGCATGAGGGCGCGCGCCGGGTCGCGCTGGCGCAGGTGCCAGGCCAGCGGCAGCAGCACCGGCAAGCGCTCCATGCCGCGCAGCGAGGGCAGCGCGGACTCCCATTGTGCAACGTTGACATCGACGGTGAACATCTCCATTGCCGGGACCCCTTTACGATGGTGTTGCCATTGTATGCTGAAAAGGCGCCAACTTTGTCGTTCCCGCGAAGGCGGGAACCCAAGTTCGAGCCAATGCCACAGGTATCGCAACAGACTTGGGTTCCCGCCTGCGCGGGAACGACGAGCAAGAGGGAGCAACGGGGCAAGCGGAACGATGGCTCGACGGCTTCGGGCTAACTACAGTCGCTCAGTACAAGGTCTGCGCCGACTCGTGCAGCAGCTGTCCGTACAGCGTGTGGCGGAATTTGGCGATTTTGCCTTCGGCCACCGCCGTCAGGATCGCGCACTGCGGCTCGATCAGATGGCGGCAGTTGTAGAACTTGCAACCGCCCAGGTACGGCCCGAACTCCACGAACGCCCGTTCCAGCATCCCTTCGCTCAGGTGATACAGCCCGAACTCCTGGAACCCCGGCGAATCGATGATCGAGGCATGCTCGCCCAACGAATACAGGCGCGTAAAGGTGGTGGTGTGCTTGCCGGTGTCGAGCGCCGCCGAAATTTCGCGCACGGCGATGTCGGCGTCCGGCACCAGTAAATTGATCAGCGACGACTTGCCCATGCCCGACTGGCCGATGAAAATCGACGATTCCCCCTCCAGCAGCGGCATCAGGGTGGCCACCGCGTGCTCCGGATTGGCGCGCGCCGACACTTCGTGCAGCGGGTAGCCGAGCGAGGTATAGGCCAGCAGCCGCTCGCGCGCCTTGGGCAGCAGGTCGGCCACGTCGGTCTTGTTGAGGATCAGGTGGGCCTCGATGCCGGCCGCTTCGGCCGCCACCAGCGAGCGCGAAATGAGGTCGTCGGCAAAACCGGGCTCGGTCGCCACCACGATGAACAGGCGGCTCAGGTTGGCCGCCAGCAGTTTCGACTTGTACTGGTCGGAGCGGTACAGCAGGGTCTTGCGCTCGGTGATCGATTCGATCACGGCCTGGTCTTCCGACGTCATCTTGAGGTTGACCACGTCGCCCACGGCGATATTCGTCTTTTTGCCGCGCGTGACGCATTGCAGCTTGCGTCCGCCCACGTCGGCCAGGTAATGGCGTCCGTGGGCGGCGATGATGATGCCGGTCAGGCCGGTCGCTGCCGGCGCAGGCAAGGTGGCGCCGCTCATGCGCCGCCCCGCTGGCCGAACAGCGCGTCGGCCTTGGCCGCGCAGATAAAATCGTTGTCAGACAGCGCGCCGCCGGCCGAATGGGTGTTGTAGCGCACTGCGCACTCCTTGTAGGTGACCGTCAGTTCCGGATGGTGGTCCTGATGGTGGCTGATCCAGGCCAGCGCGTTAACGAAGGCCATGGTGTCGTAGTAATTCTTGAATGGGAAGCTGCGCGCCAGCTTGCCGTCGGTGACGCTCCAGCCGGGCACCTGCGGCAGCAGGGCGGCAATGGCGTCGGCGTCGAGGGCCGCGGCGTTGGCGCGGCAGGTTTGTGCGAGCAGGGTCATCGTACCGCCAGGTTAAGTTGATGGATGCGGATGCTGGCCGGCGGATGCGAATCGTAAAAGGTCGAGTGCAAGCGGTCCGGCGTGAGCGTGGAGGCGTTTTCTTCGTACATCTTGACCAGCGCGGAAATCAGGTCGCGCGCGTCGGTGTGGGTGGCGGCAAAGGCGTCGGCTTCGAATTCGTGCTTGCGCGAGCTGATCGAGGTCAGCGGCGAGAACAGGAAGGTGAACACCGGCAGCACCAGCATGAACAGCAGCAGGGCCACGGCGTCGCTCGGCACGCCCGGCAGCGGGTCGAAACCGAGGCCGCTGTAGAACCAGGCCTGGTTTTTCAGGTAGCCGAGCAAGGCCAGGAAGGCCAGTGAGACGACCGAGCCGACGATCATGCGCTTGAGGTTGTGGCGCAGCTTGAAGTGGCCCAGTTCGTGCGCCAGCACCGCTTCGATCTCGGGGCCGGTCAGGCTGGCGACCAGGGTGTCGAAAAACACCACGCGCTTGTTGGCGCCGAAACCGTAGAAAAATGCGTTGCTGTGGCCGCTGCGCTTGGAACCGTCCATCACGAACAGGCCCTTGGCGGCAAAGTTGACGCGCACCATCAAGCCTTCGATGCGCTGGCGTAAGCTCTCGTCCTTCAAGGGCTCGAATTTATTGAACAGCGGCATGATCAAGGTCGGGGCGATCACCATCATGATCAGCTGGAAGGCGAGCCAGACCAGCCAGGTGTACAGCCACCAGAGGTTGCCGCTTTTTTCCATCAGTTGCAACACCACCCAGATCAGCGGCAGGCCGAGCACCAGGCCCAGGCCCGTGCTTTTGACGGCGTCGCCGAGCCACAGGCCCAGGCTCATCTTGTTGAAGCCGAAGCGCTCTTCCAGCACGAACTGGCGGTAGTAGTCGAACGGCATGTCGAGCACGCCGCTCACGGCGGCGAAGGCGATGAACAGGGCGATCTGGAACGTGATCCCGTTGCCGGTATGCGGCAGCAGGGCGAGCGCCAGCCATTGCAGGCCGCCGAGCAGGGTGAATCCAATGAGCACGGCGCTGCTGAACAGCAGGCTGACCAGGCCGAAGTGGATCTTGGCGGCGGTGTAGTCGGCCGCCTTCTGGTGTGCCGCAAGAGGGATCTTTTCGGCAAAATTGGCCGGCACCGCGCCGCGGTGGGCCATCACGTGGCGCAGCTGGCGGGTCGACAGCCAAAAGCGCAGCAGCAGGCTCAAAATGAAGAAAGAAACGAACAATATCGAAAACGCGAGTGAAGACATTCTGTGCCTGTGAGAAAATGCAGGATTGTTTAGGCCAAGAGAGAATTATGTCACATGCCACTGATTTAGCAGCACCGGCCGCGTTACCGCGCCCAAATGAGTTCAACCTGGTTTGGGTGGACATGGAAATGACCGGCCTCGAGCCGGACAGCGACCGCATCATCGAAGTGGCCGTCGTCGTCACCGACATGCACCTGAACATCCTGGGCGAAGGCCCGGTGTTCGCCATCCACCAGTCGGACGAAACGCTCGACAAGATGGATGCGTGGAACAAGGGCACCCACGGGCGCTCCGGGCTGATCGAGCGTGTCAAGGCCTCGACCGTGACTGAAGCCGAAGCGGAAAGCGCGCTGATCGCCTGGCTGAAGAACTACGTTCCCGCCGGCAAGTCGCCAATGTGCGGCAATACCATTTGCCAGGACCGCCGCTTCATGGTGCGCGGCATGCCGAAGCTGGAAGCGTTTTTCCACTACCGCAACCTGGATGTGTCGACCCTGAAAGAGCTGTGCAAGCGCTGGAAGCCGGAAATCGTCAGCGGTTTCAAGAAGCACCAGAAGCACACGGCGCTGGCCGATATTTTGGAGTCGATCGAAGAGCTGCGCTACTACCGCGAGCATTTCATCAAGCTGTAATCTGCTTTGCCTCTCGCCCCGGCCGTCCTGGCCGGGGCATGCTGTCCCTTCCTGTTGTATCGTTGCCGCCGCGCCGCCGGCGGACTCAGGTACATTCAAGCCAACTGGTGCTTTTTGCTCTAGAATGATTTTTACGCAACAAGCGATGGGAAGGTGCGACATGAAAACTGTGACGATGCGGTCCGGAAGCGTCCTCCCCGCGCTCGGACAAGGCACGTGGAACATGGGGGAAGACCCGGCGCGGCGCCAGGCCGAGATCGGCGCGCTGCAGTTGGGCATGGATCTGGGCATGGGCTTGATCGACACGGCCGAGATGTACGGCGAGGGCGGGGCCGAGCAAGTGGTGGGCGCGGCGGTTGTCGGGCGACGCGAGCAGGCGTTTATCGTCAGCAAGGTCTATCCGCACAATGCCGACAAGCGCGGCGTGCGGGCGGCGTGCGAGCGCAGCCTGCAGCGCTTGAACACCGACCGCATCGATCTTTACCTGCTGCACTGGCGCGGGGCGGTGCCGCTGTCGGAGACGCTCGACGCCTTCGGCGCGCTCAAAAAAGAAGGGAAGATCCTCGATTTTGGCGTGAGCAATTTCGACCTGGGCGACATGCTCGAGGCCGAGGCCTTGCCGGGCGGGCGCGCGATCGCGGCGAACCAGGTGTTGTTCAACCTGGTCAAGCGCGGGATCGAGTGGGACTTGCTGCCGTGGTCGCGCAAGCAGGGCATGCCGGTGATGGCTTACTCGCCGCTGGAGTCGGCGGGGCCGGAACGCCAGGCCTTGCTGACTCATCCCGCCCTGGTGGCGGTGGCCCAGCGGCATGCGTGTACGCCGGCGCAGATTGCGCTGGCGTGGCTGCTGCGCCAGGATGGGGTGGTGGCCATTCCCAAGGCGGCCGATCCGGCCCATGTGCGCGAGAACCGGGCGGCGCTCGATGTGGTGCTTAGCGCCTTCGACCTGGAGGATTTGGACCGGGCGTTCCCGCCGCCGAAGAAGCGGCAGGCGCTGGCGATGCGCTAGCATCAGCGGGCCAGGGGGTTATCGGGCAGAGCACGTCCCCATCCAGGGAGAACCCAAGGAGAACCAGATGGTCACTATCGTGCGCGTCCTTGGTGAACGCGGCAAGGAAGTCGGCTCCATCCTGTGGCGCTGCGTCTACAGCTTCAGCCTCACCTTGCTCTGCTCGGCCGGCCTGGTCTTGATCCCCCAGGGCGCCGAATCGCTGCGCCTGGTCAGCCATCCCGGCTGGACCTTTCCGGTATTTATCTTTTCGGTCGCCGCCTGGTCCACCGCCGCCTGGTACAGCGCGCGCCTGACCCTCGGGCGCGTGTTCGACGGCACCTCGCTGCTGGACCGCACCGACACGCCGTTCGTCAACGGCATCCGCATGTGGCTGCCGCGCTTTCTGGGCATCGTGCCGGCCAGCGTGTTGTCGATCCAGTTCCAGCGCATGGGCCAACCGGTGCTGGCGCTGGCGTGCTTCATGACCGCTTTCGCCATGGGCGTGTTCGTGGTCAAGCGGCGCGCCTGGTTCGCGTCGCGCTTTCGCCGCTTCGACGGACAAACCACCACGATCCGCTTCGAATCGCTGCAACAGCGCACCGTGCTGACCGTCTCGATTGCCATCGTGCTGACCTTCATGCTGCTGTTCGCCGTCTGGATGTGGCCGGTCGAAGTGACGCGCCTGGTCAGCGCCCCCGCGCTGCTGTGCTTCGCGTTTGCCAGCTGGATCCTGTTCGGCGACCTGGTGCTGACCTATTATTTCAAGCAGGCCCGCCTGCCATCGATGGCGGCGCTGCCGCTGCTGCTGTTCGTCGTGTTCAGCCTGTGGAACGACAACCACCAGGTCACGCTGCTGCCGGCCGGCCCGCGCGATCCGCCCGTGATCCGGCGCCCGATCGACGATCATCTCGAGGCTTGGCTGCAAACGCGGGTCGACAGCGGCGCGCTGGCGCCGGGGCGGCCGTTTCCGCTGTTCGTGGTGGCGGCCGAAGGCGGCGGCATCCGCGCCGCCTACTGGGCCGGCATGGTGCTGGCCAAGCTGCAGGACGACAGCGAGGCGCGCTTCGGACGCCATCTGTTCGCGCTGAGCGGCGTCTCCGGCGGCAGCCTGGGCAGCAGCGCCTTTGCCGCCCTGGTGGCCGACGCCGGCGCCAGCGGCCTGGCCGGCGCGCCATGCGCCCGGGGCGCGCGCGACGGCGCCTACCAGGCGTGCATGCGCAAGGTCTTGCAGCGCGACTTCCTCTCGCCCACGCTCGGCTACGCCTTCTATCCGGACATGCTGCAACGCTTTTTGCCGTTCGCGATTCCCGCGGCCGACCGCGCGCGCGCGATGGAGGCGGCCTGGGCGCAGGGTTGGGAAAGCGCCACCGGCAACCCGCGCTTCGCCCGGCGCTTCGACCAGCTGTGGGCCGGGGACAGCGCCATGAACGTGCCCTCGCTGCTGCTCAACGCCACCCTGGTCGACGGCGGCAACCGCATCATCGCCAGCGACCTGACCATCGACGGGCGCTTTCCCGACGCCTACGACGCGCTCGACCCGGTGCTCGACCTGCGGCGCATGAGCCTGGCCACGGCGGTGCACAACAGTGCGCGCTTCAGCTACATCAGTCCGGCGGGCACGGTGTCGGCCTGCCACGAGGGCAAGGCGCTGGTGGCTTGCGCGCCGGGGCGTGACAGGCGGCCGTGGGGAAGGGTGATCGACGGCGGCTATTTCGAGAACTCCGGCGTCGAATCGGTGCGCGACCTGCTGTTCGCCCTGCGTCCCAAGTTGGCGCAATGGCGCGAGCGCGGGTACGACATCGACCCGGCCGTGATCGTCATCAGCAATTCGCCGGACGCGATCGCGCCGTCGGGCAAGCAAGACCCGGGCAACGCGCGCATGGACACGACCTTCCTGTCTGAACTGCTGGCCCCGCCGCTGGGGCTGTTCAACACCCGCAGCGCGCGCGCCACCTTCGCGGTGACGGCCGAGCTGCGCGACATGGCCGTGATCCTGCCCGCCGGGCCGGAACGCTTTCTGTGGTTCGGCATGCATTCGGCCAACGACACGCCGCTGGGCTGGGCGCTGGCGAACGAGACCTTCGACGGCATCGATGCGCTGCTGGGGCCGCCGCACGCCGGCAAGTTGCCGTTCAAGACCGTGCTGGCGCGTTTGCCACCGCAAACTGTGCCTTAGGAAAGAATTCTCCGCTTACGTGGGTTGGCGAACGGAACGATTCGCGGAGAAGGGGTATTGTTATGTCTCAGACAAACAGGAGGCTCTATGACCAAGCACACCAACGACCCAAGTGAGCAACAGCAGCGCGACAATGAACAGGCGCAGCAGGAAGTCACCAAGAACCGCCAGCGTGCCGAAGCGGAAGAAGTCGCCGGCAACCACAAGAACGACGGCATCAAGGACCACCAGGGCGCCGACAAAGGCCCGCGCGGTCAGTAATTCGCCATGGTAGTACCTTGATCGGCCCGGTTTGCGTTCCTGCATAGGATCGCACACCGGGCCGATGTTGCGTGGGCGTGGCCGGGACCTGCCCGGCTTAGCGGTTGGACCTGGACGATTTCGTCGACTCGTCATCGGCGCCACACCTGACCTCAGTCGGTACCGTGCATGCCGAGGCCGGCGTGGTATTGGTGATGAACACCTGCTCGCTGTCGTTCCAGCGACCTTGCTGCGCGACGATCATGCGCTTTTCCTGTGCGCCAACCAGCCAGCGCGGGCCATCGCGCTTCCAGCGGCCGTCGAGGCCGAGCAGCACGCTGCGCTCGCAGCCGGGACAATTGCCGCCGTTACCCATCTGGCCGGAAAGATAGATGTTCCCGCGCGCCGCCACGCATTGCAGCGACGACAGCAGCAATGGCGGTTCCCCCTGGCGGGACTGGCGCTCGAGCAGATCGCGCACAACGGCGCGCTGTCCGGGGCGCTCGATCACCAGCGACTGCCGGCTGCACAGGGAATTGAATTGCACGGTGGCGCCGGCATGGTAGGTTTCCTGGCAAAACGCGCGCACGGTAAGGCGCGCATCGGCGCACGTGAGCTCGGTCTTAAACCAGTGCATGTCATCGACGGCGGCAAGCGCCGCATGGCACAGCAGGCCCAGGCCCACGGCCAGTAGGACTTTCTTCATTCTTCGACCTTCATTCCTCACAAGGCGTTAAAAAGCGGCGCCAGCATCGGCGCGACTCCCATGGCGGGGGGAAGCACGATCAGGACCAGGGCCAGCAAGATACCACACGCGGCTGCGCGCAACAAAGGTAGGAAGCTGTTCCTGGTGATTCCCGGATACAGGACCGAGATCGCCGGTTTTGCCGGATGATAGTGAACCGGCATCTCCTTTCCCACGCACAAAATGTGGTCGTAGGCATGCGCAAACCCATGCGAGCCGTACAGCTTTTCCACGCCGAAGGCGATCCGTTCGCCGTCGTGAACAACGCCGTCGACAAGGAATGTGTACGCCACATCGGGGCAATAGCCCCTCGGCCCCTCCTCATCGTGCCGCTCCAGGATGCCGGCGCGGCTGATGCGGGCGCAGGCAGTCGGCCAGCGCGTGCTTTGCCAGGCCCTTCGCAGCACCCGTAGTCCGCGCACGGACAGCAGCAGCGATGCCGCCATTGCCAGCAGTACGACGCCGTACACGACTTCTTTCCACATGCGTTTCCTTTTTATCGCCACGTCGCTTGTTTGATGTGCATACAGGAAACATTGCCATCTTACCGCGCCTGAATTGATCCAGCAATCGACCATCGCCGACTTGCCGGAAACGCAGCATTTCCGCTCGTCATCTGCACGAAAATAGTGCGCCTCCGCACCTTCCTGGCTCATCTGTGATGTAATTGCGGCTTCCCCGCTCTCGTTTACCGCTCATGTCCGTCGCGCGCGCCGCCTGGCTCACCGCCTTATTACCCCCGCCCAACAGTGCCGGTCGCCTCGAACAATGGCGCGCCAGCGTTGCCGCCTTTTTGGCGCTGATCCTCACCGGCGTGCTCTGCACCTGGACGGGCGGGGCTGCCGGCCTGTGGCTGATCGCCCCCATGGGCGCCTCGGCCGTGCTGCTGTTCTGCCTGCCGGCAAGTCCCCTGGCCCAGCCGTGGGCCGTCATCGGCGGCAACGTCGTGTCGGCGCTGGTGGGGGTGGCTTGCGTCAAGTCGGGCCTGTCGCCCCAGGTCGCCGCGCCGCTGGCCGGCGGCCTGGCGATTGCCGCCATGTTCGCGCTGCGCTGCCTGCATCCGCCGGGCGGGGCGGTGGCGTTGACGGCGGTGCTGGCCGGTCCCGCCGTGCATGAGCTAGGGTTGCGTTTTGCCTTGATGCCGGTTGCGCTCAACTGCCTGCTGATGGTGGGCGCGGCCCTGGTCGTCAACAACCTGACCGGCCGGCGCTATCCGCACCGCCGGCAATCGGCCATGCAGAACGTGCACGACACCGCCGACAACGTGCCGACCGCGCGCCTGGGTTTTCGCAGCACCGACCTGGACGCCGTGCTGGCGCGCTACGACCAGGTGCTCGACGTCAGCCGCGACGACCTTGAAGGCATTATTTTGGCCACCGAAACGGCGGCGTACGTTGAAGGCATTATTTTGGCCACCGAAACGGCGGCGTACGGGCGCCGCTTCGGCGTGATCCGTTGCGGGCAGATCATGTCGACCGATGTGGTGACGCTCGAATTCGGGACCGCGCTGGCCGACGCCTGGGGCTTGATGCGGCATCGCCAGGTGCACGCGCTGCCGGTGCTGAACCGGGCGCGGCGGGTGATCAGCATCGTCACCCAGACCGATTTCTTGCGCCACAGCGACCTGGACGTCTACAGCGGCCTGGGAAAAGCCTGCGCGCACTGCTGCAACGCAGCGGGCTGACGCATACGGACAAACCGGAAGTGGTGGGGCAGATCATGACGGCCAAGGTGGCCACGGCGCACGTGCGCACGCCGATCGTGGAACTGGTGCCGCTGATGGCCAACGCCGGCCTGCACCACATTCCCGTGGTCGACGATGAAGACCGCTTCGCGGGGATTGTGACGCAGTCCGACCTGGTGGCCGCGCTGTACCAGGGCCGCCTGTCGGAACTGGCGGAACTGGCGTCGGCGGCGTAGGGCCTTGCACCCCACGCGCGCCGCCTTGATGACTTAGAGCCTACCGGGATAGGCTCTTAATTACTCGGCAACCGGATCGGCGCCGCAGCACTTCTTGTACTTCTTGCCGCTGCCGCAAGGGCACTCGTCGTTACGGCCGACTTTCGGCTCGTCGCGCTTGAGGGTGGTGACCGGCGCCTTGCGCAGCGGCACCCAGAAACGGTGAATCGCCGGCAGGTTGGCCTGGATATCGAGGGCCAGCTTGTGGCCTTTCATTGGCGTATCGACTTCTTTCAGCTCTTCTTCCTCGATCTCGTCGGCGCCGAGCAGGTAGATCGGGCGCATCAGCGGTTCCAGGTCCGATGCCCAGATCGGATCCCACGAACCCGGGCGCAATTCCATGCCTTCCCAGAAACCCCAGCACCAGGCTTCGCCGTCGAGCAGCATCGTGCCTTCGTGCTCGGCTTCGCAAAACAGCGGCTCGAATTCCTTCGGCGCGACTTCGAATGTGACCAGTACTTCGTTCATGAAACGCATGATCAGCTCGACGATGCGCTCTTCTTCCTTGGCGTTCTTGAACTTGGGGGCGCTCTTGGCATCCTCGCCCCACACTTTCGGCAGCCATTCGGCCGGCATGATGGTTTCCGGACCCATCGCCACGGCGGTCAGGTAACCGTGCAGGGTGTCCATGGTCATGGCGTCTTCCGCACTGCGGTCGGACAGGAGGAACTGGTCGAGTTCGTCGAATTCTTTTTCTGAGAGGGGCTGGTCGAGTTGCATGGCGTGTTCTTATCTTGATCGTTGAAGCCGCTAGTTTAACGCGTTCGCGCATCGGGACGTACTGTTAAATGCGGCGCGCCGTACAATAGCGATCATGACGACGCCATTTCCCGACCCCGACACACCCGCCACCCACCCGTTCTCGAAGCTGAGCCCGGAATGCGTGCTCGACGCGCTAGAGAGCGTCGGCCTGCGCGCCGACGGCCGCCTGCTGGCCCTGAACAGCTACGAAAACCGGGTCTACCAGGTCGGCATGGAAGACGAGGCCCCGGTCGTCGCCAAGTTCTACCGCCCTGAGCGCTGGAGCGACGCCGCCATCCTGGAAGAGCACGCGTTTGTCGCGGAACTGACGGAGCGCGAAATCCCGGTCGTGCCCGCGCTCACCCTGGGCGGGCGCACCCTGCACAGCTTCGGCGGCTTCAGCTTTGCCGTGTTCCCGCGCCGGGGCGGGCGCGCGCCCGAGCTCGACGACCCCGCCGTGCTCGAGTGGACCGGGCGCTTCATCGGCCGCATTCACGCCGTTGGCGCCCTGAAAAGCTACAGCGAACGGCCGGCCTTGACCATCGACACCTTCGGGCGCGAACCGCGCGACTACCTGCTCGCCAACGACTTCATCCCGCCCGAACTGCTGGCCGCCTACACCAGCGTGGTAGACCAGGCTTTAGAGGGCGTGCGCCACTGCTACGCGCGGGCGGGCGAGTCGGCCCAGTTGCGCCTGCACGGCGACTGCCACGTCGGCAACGTGCTGTGGACGCCGGACGGCCCGCACTTCGTCGACTTCGACGACAGCCGCACCGGCCCCGCCATCCAGGACTTGTGGATGCTGCTCTCGGGCGAGCGCAGCGACATGGTGCGCCAGATGAGCGACATCCTGGCCGGCTACGAAGACTTTGCCGATTTCGACGAGCGCCAGCTGAACCTGATCGAAGCGCTGCGCACCCTGCGCCTGATCCATTATTCGGCCTGGCTGGCGCGGCGCTGGGACGATCCGGCCTTTCCGGTCGCCTTCCCGTGGTTTAATACACAACGTTACTGGCAAGACCGCATCCTCGAACTGCGCGAACAGATCGCCTTGATGGACGAGCCGGCGCTGTGGTAACGCCCCTGTCCGGCAAACGGTCGAATTGACCGGCTTTTCCGCGTCTGATCCGTGCGCCGGGGCCGGCCAACCTGACAGATAATCAAGGTCAGGCCTTCCCATGCCGGGACGGTAGCCCAAGCGAGAACAAGATGGAAACCACAGCAGCCCCGCACGACGACGCCAACCTGACCATCGCGCTGCCGCCCGACGGCGCCGCGTCCCAGGCTGCCGCCGCGCCCCCGGCTGCCGTCGAAGCCGCCCCCGACCGCGCCCAGTCCGAAATGCGCGCCATCCACGAAGCCATCGCCCGCGTCGAAGCCGAAGCGAAGGCCTCGTGCGCCGCCGAAAGCCGCGCCCACGCCGAAGCGCGCGCGCGCGGCCTGGCCGAAGAACGCGCCGCCAGCGACGCCGCCGCCGCCGCCGCCGCCCTGCAAAACGCGCAAGCGTCCGAAGAAGCCATCGAAGCCAATCGCGACCGCCTCGAAACCCTGCGCGCCGCCGCCCAGGCCAGCCTCGAGCGCCTCGACGCCGTGCGCCAGGAGACCGCCGAACTGCGCGCCCGCGTCGAAGCCGACACCCAGATCAAACTGGCCGCCGAAACGCGCCTCAAAGCCGACGAAGAAGCGCGCCGCCGCACGGCCGAACAGATCGCCGCCGAAGCCGAGCTGGCCGAACAAGCCGCGCGCGCCACCGAAGCGCTGCTGGCCCAGACCGAGCAGGCGCGCCTGCAAGCGGTCGAACGGGTGGCCGCAGTGCACGCCGCCCAGGAAGAAGTGCTGCACATCGCCAACGCCGACGCCCGCATGACCACCCTGGCGCGCGAACGCGAACGCCAGGCCAAGGGCGCGCGCCAGACCGCCGAACTGCTGGCCGAAGCCGAATCCGAAGCGCTCGAATTGACCGTCCAGCGCGAAAAAGCCGACCAGATCGCCCTGGCCTCGGCCTTCGCCCGCGCCGTGGCCGAAGCACGCGCGCTGGAAGAAGCACGCGCCTTGGCCCACATCGAACAGGAACGCGAAGCGATTGCGATTGCCCAGGCCGAGTCCGAACGCGTGGCGGCCCAGTCGATCCACCTGCGCCTGCAATCGGAAAAAGAACTGCGCGACGCCGCCGTGCACCGTGAACGGCTGGAAAAAATGGCCGCCGCCGGCGCGTGTGCCCGGCGCGACGCCGAAGCGCGCATCCTGAGCGCGACCGAAGAACGGATCGAGGTCGACAAGCGCCTGCGCGAAGTGGCCCTGGCGCGCGCCAAGGCCGAAACCGACGCCGGCGAACTGGTGCAAGCGAAAGTCGACGCCGAAACCCTCGCCATGACGCAAGCGAACGAACGCGCCCTGGCCGACCAGGCCGCGACCGCCGCCGCCCTGATGGAGGCCGAAGAACAGCAACGCGCGCGCGCGCTGGCCGAAGAACGCGCCAGCCTGGCCCAGGCCGCCGCCGACCTGGCTGCCGCGCAGAACGCCTCCGACCAGGCTGCCGTGGCCGCGATCGCCGAACAGGTCGAACTGCAGCGCCGCGCCAGCGCGCTGGCTGCCGAGAAAGCCGCCCAAGCGGGCGCCCTGGCGCTGGCCGAACAAGCCCACGCCGACGCCGAGCAAGCCGCGCTGGTCAGCCTGCAAGAGCGGCTGGAAGCCGAAACCCGCGCCGCCGCAGTGGCCCAGGCGCGCGCCGACGCCGAGCAGATGGAGGCCGTGCTGCTGCGTCAGAAAGCCGACGCCGAACAGCGCCTGGCCGAAGCGAAGCGCATCGAAGTCGAGGCGCTGCGCGTGCTGACCGAGCAAGCCGACATCGACAGTGCGCAAGCGCAGGCCGCCGCCGACGCGGTAGCCGCCCAGGCGCGCGTGGCGCACGAGCTTGCGCATGCGCAAAGCGCGCGTGCCGCGGCCGAACAGCAAGCCCTTGCCATGGCCGAACAGGCGCTGGCGCTGGCCGCCGATGCCCTGGCAGCGGAAACCGCCCGCGCCGAGAGCGAGCGCCACGCGCTGGCGCTGGCCGAACAACACGCCACCGGGCAGCGCCAACTGGCCGAGCTGGCGGCGGGCACCGAACAAGCCAAGCGGCGCGAAGCCGAAGCGACGCGCCACCTGGTGCGGCAAGCCGAAATCGAAAGCGTGCAGGCGCAAGCGGCCGCCGACGCCATCGCCGCCCAGGCGCGCGCCGCCATCGACCTGGCCCAGACCGAGAGTGCGCGCGCCGTCGCCGAACAGCAAAAACTGGCCCTGGCCGAGCAAGCGCTGGCCGACGAACGCGCCTGCGCAGAGAGCGAAACGGCGGCCCTGGCGCTGGCCGCGCGGATGGCCGCCGACCAGCGCCAGATGGCCGTCGCCGCCGCCTACGCCGAGCAAGCCAGGCGGGTCGAAGCCGAAGCCACGCGCGCGCTGGTGCAACAGGCTGAAATCGACAGCGTGCAGGCGCAGAGCGCTGCCGACGCCGCCGTGGCGCAGGCGCGCGCCGCCGCCGAACTGGCCGACGCGCAGCGCGAGCGGGTTCGCGCCGAACAGCAAAAACTGGCGCTGGCCGACGAGGCCCTGGCGCACGAACGCGCGCTGGCCGACAGCGAACGCGCCGCCGTCATGCTGGCCGAACAGACCCTGGCGGCCAAGCGCCAGCAGGCGGCGGCTGCCAGCGGCGCCGAGCAAGCCCGCCGTACCGAAGCCGAGGCTGCGCGCATGTTGGCGCAGCAGGCCCAGGTCGAAACCGAGCAAGCCACGCGCGCGGCCGATGCGCTGGCCGCGCAAGCGCGCGTGGCTATTGAGCGCGCCCAGGTCCAGCAAGTGCGGGCCGAGGCCGAACAGCAAAAACTCGCACTGGCCCAGGAAGCGCTGGTACTTGAGCGCGACAGCGCCGAGGCCGAGCGGGCCAGCGTGCAGACCGAGCGTGCCTCGCTGGCGCTGATCGAACAAAAGCTCGCCACCCAGCGCCAGCAACTGGCGGCCGACCAGCGCGCCGAGCAAGCGATTGCGGCGCGGCTGGCATCCGAACAAGCGGCCAGCCTGTCGGCGCGCACGCGGGCCGAAGCCGAACACGAAGCGGCCAGCATGGCGCGCCAGTTCCAGGTCGCGCAAGAAATCGCCGCCCTGGCCGCGCAAGACAAGCGCGACGCCCAGCGCGTGCTGCTCGAGAGCGCGCAGGCGCAAGCCGACATGCAACGCAAGAGCGCGCTCACCACCAAAGAAATGGCCGACGCCCGGCGCGAACTGGTCGCACTCGAAGCACGCCGCCTGGAGGCCGACACGCGCACCCTGATGGTCACCCGGCACGCGATCGACGACGAAAAGCGCGAAAGCGCCACTGGCGCGGCGCAGCGGTCCACCTCCGCCACCATGACGCACCAGGTGCTCGGGCGGCTGACCGCGCCGAACAAGGGTTGAGTCGATGCACGATGTTGACGGCAACGGGGCTGGCGGCACGGCGTCGGCCTTGACCGGGTAAGATCGACGGCATGACGACGACCAGGCTGCTGCTGACCCTGTTGTTAACGATCCCGCTGCGATTACAGGCGGCCGAACTGTCGGTGCTGGTCGACACCAGTACCGACATGCCGATGGCGCGCTTCGAGCGCGGCCGGCTGGCCGAAGGCATCCACAAAGATATCGGGCAAGCGCTGGCTGGCGCCATGGGGCGCACGGCCGTGTTCGTTGCCTTGCCGCGCAAGCGGATCGTGCGCGCGCTGGAAGACGGCGGCGCGGACGTTCTGTGCAGCTACGTCCCCGAATGGCTCAACGGCTCGTTTGGCTGGAGCCATGCGTTCATCCCCATCACCGAAGTGTTGATCACGACGCGCACTGCGACGCGGCCGCGCAGCGTGGCTGATGTGGCCGGGCAGCCGATCGGTACAGTGCTGGGCTACTCCCATCCCGAGCTTGACGGCATGCTGGGCAAAGACTTCATCCGAGACGACAGCGCCAACTCCCTGATCAACCTGCGCAAGCTGGCGGCGGGTAGGGTGCGGCATGTGGTGACGGCCAGATTTTTCCTCGACTACCGGCAAAAGCTGGGCGACCCGGTGCTCGAGCTGCACCCGCCGCTGGCGGTCAAGAGCTACATGGGCCAGTGCGCGGTGTCGCCCAAAGGCAAGGTCAAGTTAGCCGACGTCGACAAAGCCATCGCGCGCCTGATCGCCGCCAACGCCATCCCCGCCATCCTGGCCCGCTACCAATAGCCGCGCCCCCCGGGGTCCGCCCCAACCGGGGTCTGACCTCTGATTAGCAATTTTTGTTCGTTTCTTTTCCTTCCTAAACCGGGGTCAGAGCTTTAACTCGCAACATTGTTAAGCGAACTGATCAAGAAAGTCGACGCACTTACAGTCAGAACCTAGCATTTTGGCTCAGTACAGCCATTTTGCTCGCTTTTCGATTTTCCGAATTTTACAAAATTTCAGATTAAAGCTCTGACCCCGGTTGGGAAGCGAACATTGTTGCTAATCAGAGGTCAGACCCCGGTTGTCGGGGTTTTGAGCGTTGGCGGCAGGAATTTTGTGGGTGTTGGGCATTTGCAATACAATCAAGGGACTTCTTCCGACAGGTGTGTCTTTGTGACTTCCACTCCCATTAAAATCGCCGCTGCGCTTGCCATCGCGGGCGCGGCTGGGGCGACCTTTTTGTTTGCCGGGCGTAAGCCGGCACCGCCGCCGCCAGCAACGCCGCCGCCCGTCAAGAGCGCCGCCATCGCCGCGCCACGCCTTGATGCCGCGCCGTTGACCGCCGATCTGCACGCCTTGTTGGCCAATTACCGCAAGATTATCGTGCTGCTTGCAGACGAGAAATCCATGCCGGCCAACGAACGCGAACAGGCGCAGCGGGTGGGACAAACGCTGTTTCACGAGAACCAGTCACGCGCGGAGAAGCTCGAACGCGACTTGGCCACGCTGCTGGCGTCGAACCAGCCGAATCGCTTCGATGCCGTCACCGACCTGCTCAGCTTTATCGAGTCCGACAAGTCCCTGTTCGACGCCGATCGCCTGGCGTTTCGTGAGTTGCTGCAAGGCTTGCTGGCCGAGGTGGCGAAAGATTCGAGCTTGCCGGCTATTAAGATCCACAAGCGGCTGTCGGAAGATCTCGACGCCCTGGCCGAGATCGAACGCAATTACGAGAAGGAAATCCGCCAGGTCTTCGGCCGCTATGAGTCGCGCGCCATCGCGCTCAAACGCGAGCGCTGGGACAGCTACCTGGCCTACCTGAACACCCTGTTCACGCGCGAAGCCATCCTCAAGGAGCAGGGCGTGGTCGTGCCGTATCCGGCCTCGGCCTTGCCGCCCGAGCCCAAGGGGGAGCCCAAGGCCGTGGCCGACCCCAACGAGATCTTCGGCAATTCCCTGCCCAAGAAAACCGTGGTGCTGACCTTCGACGATGGCCCGCACAAGCGCTATAGCGAGGAAATTGCGGCCATCCTCAAGCAGTACGGGGTGCCGGCGGTGTTCTTCAGCGTCGGCCGCAACCTGGGCAGCGTCGACGCCGCCGGCAAGCCGACCTTGTCCGATGGGGCCGCCGTCAGCCGCAAGCTCAAGGCGGGCGGCTATACCTTGGCCAACCACAGCTACACGCACGCGCAGTTGTCGAAGGAAACGGGCGACAAGCTCAAGGCCGAAATCCTCAACACCGACGTGCTGTTAAAAGCCATCGACGCCGGCCGCGCGCCGCTGTTCCGCTTCCCCTACGGCGCCCGCAACAGCGAGGGCATGCACGCGCTCGAAGGCGCGCACCTGCGCTCGGTGATGTGGAATATCGATTCGCTCGACTGGGCCGATCCGGTCCCGGCCTCGATCGCCGAGCGCGTCCTGCGCACGGTCGACAAGGAGGGCCGCGGCATCATCTTGTTCCACGATATCCACGCGCGCACGGTCAAGGCGCTGCCTGCCGTGCTGGACCGCCTGATCGCCGAGGGTTACCAGTTCGCCGGCTGGGATGGAACCAATTTCACCAGCGCCAACACAGCCGCCGCGCCCGCCGAGAAAGTGGCGGTGAGCACCGGCTACGCCAATTCCTGGGCCATCGTGATCGGCATCGACAGCTATCCCAAGTGGCCCAAGCTGCAGTACGCGGTGCGCGATGCCCAGGGCGTGCGCGAAGTGTTGATCGGCAAGTTCGGCTTCGCGGCCGAGCGCGTGGTCTCGCTCAATAATGCCGACGCCACCCGCGCTGGCATCCTCGGCGCTTTCCACGACCGCCTGGCGCACGGCGGCGTGCAGAAAAACGACCGCATTTTCGTGTTTTTCGCCGGCCATGGCGCCACCCGCCAGCTCAGTTCGGGACGCGATCTCGGTTACATCGTGCCCTACGATTCCGATCCGACCCAGTTCGCCACCGATGCGATTCCGATGAGCGAAATACAGAACATCGCCGAAAGCCTGACCGCCAAGCATGCGCTGTTCGTGATGGATGCCTGCTACAGCGGCCTGGGCCTGACGCGCGGCGGCGGGGCCGGCGCCTTTTTGCGCGACAACGCGCGCCGCATCGGGCGCCAGATGCTGACCGCCGGCGGCGCCGACCAGCTGGTGTCGGACGGCGGGCCGAACGGCCATTCGGTGTTCACCTGGACTTTACTGCAGGCACTGGCGGGCAAGGGCGACCTGAATGGCGACGGCTTGATCACCGCCACCGAGCTGGCCGCCTATGTGGCGCCGGCGGTGGCGGGCGTGTCGAACCAGACGCCGGCCTTCGGCAGCCTGCCGGGATCGGAAGGTGGCGACTTTGTGTTCGAACTGCCGGTCGAGGCGGAATTTTTGAATCCGCAGACGGCGCAGTTGTCGTCCGAGGCGATCGCGCTCAACGCCAAGCTCGACGCGGTGCGCCCGGATGCGCCCAAGATGGAGGACAAGCCTGGGGTCACGGCGCCGACGGCGCCGGTCGCGGTCAAGGACTTGCAGGGCAAGGAGCAGAAGCTGGTCACGCCGCTGGCGGTGCCCTCGTCGGCACGCCAGCTGGCCCAGCGCGCCAATGACCGCGGCCTGCAATTGTTTAAGGAGAAGCAGTACGCGGCGGCCGAGGCGGAGTTTACCGAGGCGCTGAAACTGCGCGCCGACTTCGCGCTGGCGGCCAATAACCTCGGCTTTGTCTATTACAAGCAGGGCAAATTCGCCGAAGCGGCGCGCTGGTTCGACAATGCCGTGAAGATGGACCCCTCGCGCGCGGTGGCTTACCGCAACCTGGGCGATGCGCATGTCCAGGCCGGCGATGCTGCCAAGGCCAAGCTGGCTTACCAGACTTTCATGGCGCTGGCGCCGGCCAGCGCGGGCGCAGCGTATGTAAAGCAGCAGTTGGAAAAGCTGTGATGTGTCCAGGTTGCGGTAAGGCAAGCGAGTCATGCATGGCGCAACGGGCACGATGAAGCGCCATGTGCTTACCCGATCGCTGCTTGGCGAAGCCTTGCTTTCCGCAGCCTTGCTTGCCGGCTTGGCCGGCTGTGCCGACAAGAATATCGATCCGGGTGGCGTCTACGTTCTCGACAAAGACACCAGTGTGTATACGCTGACCCTGCGCGCGGGCGGTGAATGTTCGCTCACCGTGGCCAGTCCGGGACGGCCGCTGGAAGTGATACAAGCGAACTGGCAGGCCGACGACGACACTGGCCGCCTGGTGACGTTCAGCGGTATCTCCTGGCGCGGCAGCTGGCCGGAGGAGGCGCCCGCCTACTGGCTCGTCAATATCGAAGGCCGCGTGCAAAAAATGTGCATCGACTCCGAGGACATCGATTGTTTTTACAAAAAACAATAGCGCACGATGGCCTGCCGGACTCTGGCGCGCAGCAGGGCGCCATGGTCGCGGCAGGACCGACCTGGCATCAAGCCACCCCCAGTGCCTCCTGCTGCTTCTTATAGCGCAGCGACGACCACAGCGACACCAGGATGAACGCCACGCCCGACAGCCCCGTGAACCACTCCGGAATGTGATAGCGCACGCTGGCGAACATGATCAAGGCCAGGATGCCGATCGCGTAGTGTGCGCCGTGTTCCAGATATACAAATTCTTGCAAGGTGCCTTTGTCAACCAGGAACACGGTCATCGAACGCACGAACATGGCGCCAATCGCCAGGCCCAGCATGATGATGACCACATCACTGGTGATCGCAAACGCGCCGATCACGCCGTCGAAACTGAACGACGCATCGAGTACTTCCAGATACAAAAACCCGCCGATACTGCCGCGCGATACCATTTGCCCGATGCCCGGGTCGGCTTCTTCTTCCTCCAGCAGGGAACTGATCCAGTTCACACCCACGTAAATGACCACGCCCGTCACGCCGGCGATGAGCACGCTCAGCTTGCGCGCTTCCGGAACCACGTACATGGCCCCGAACGAGGCGCACAAGGTCAGCATGACCGCCAGGCTCTCGCTGCCGTAGGTGCCTACCTTCTCTTCGATCCATCCGAGCCAGTGAAGTTCCTTCTCTTCGTCGAATAAAAAGTTGAGGAAGACCAGCAGCAGGAAGGCGCCGCCGAACGCGGCCACTTCGGCGTGGTTGTCGGTCAGGTGGCGTGAATATTCAGCCGGCGTGTTGATCGCCATGGTCCACACGTCCAGCAGGCCGAGCCCGGTAGCAACCGAGACGATCACCAGCGGAAACAGTAGTCGCATGCCGAACACGGCCACCAGGATGCCGACCGTCAGGAACAGCTTGCGCCAGAAGTCGTTCCAATGGCGCAGCACCGAGGCGTTGACCACCGCGTTGTCGAACGAGAGCGACACTTCCAGCACGCCCAGCACGGCGGCGATCCACAGCGCGTTGAGCAGCCCGGGCAGGCCGCTGCGCGTGTAGCCCCACCAGCTCGCGACGACCAGGAGAACGAAGGTGACAAGGAAAGAGAATCTGAAATGGCGCATGCGTTAATTCCTAAGGAAAATTTCGATCAGGATGGCGGCTGCCGGCCGGCGGCGTTGTGATGTCATTCTAGTAGGTTTTTCGGCCCGGTGAGCGGTCAAATGCGCGCGTGCGCCACCCGTTTCGCCCCCCTTTGCCATGCGCGCGCGCCGTGACGCGGGTGATCGAAGGCGCCTGCGGTGGGGAGCGATCTGCGATAATTGCCGATTACGCAGCAATTTTGCACTTCATCGACGACAAGGACACCTGCATGGACATCAGCTATCTCATCACGCCCGTACTGACCTGGCTGGTGGTGGGACCCATCAAATTTTTGATCAATAGCGCACGGCAGCGGCGCTGGGCGTTCAACCTGGTCGGCAATGGTGGTTTCCCCAGCAACCATAGTTCTGTGGTGAGCAGCATGGCGACCCTGATCGCCTTGCGCGAAGGAATGGACAGTCCGGCGTTCGGGGTGGCGGTCACCCTGGCGTTTATTGTGATGATCGATGCCAACAGCCTGCGCCAGCACGTGGGGCGCCAGGCGGGGGCGATCAACCGCCTGGCCGGCAGCGCCGCCGATCACACCCATCTGCGCGAACGCATGGGCCATACGCTGGTCGAAATCACAGGCGGGATTTGCACCGGCATCGGCATGGGCTTCGCGATTTTTCATCTGTTCGCGCGTTTTTGATCGTTTGCCCGCGTTCCCGGCATGCCCGGGGACGAGGGCAAAGCGCCGTTCACCACGGCAACTTTGCAGTTCAGTCGCGCAAATCCGCAGTTCAGCCATCGAATCGGCCAGGTTAATAGATCGCTAATTGACGTCCCTACTCGTCTCAAGGATACTTTGCGGCTGGTTGTTTTCATTCTGATTACAGACGTCTGACCGATTTGATCCCGGAGAATCCCATGCTGCGCAAAACACTGCTCGTCCTCGCCATCGCCACGGCGCTTTCCGCCTGCGGTAAAGGCGAGAAAGACCCCGCCAAGGACGGCAAGGATGCCAAGCCCGTTCAGCTGCTGGTCGCTCCGGAAGACTTGCTCACCATTTCCTCGAATTCACTCGCCTCCGGCCCGGTCGTGACCGGCTCCGTCCAGCCCGAACGCAAGGCCGACCTGCGCGCCGAAGTCTCGGCCGTCGTCTTGCAGGTGCTCAAGGAAAACGGCGACCTGGTCCAGCGCGGCGACATTCTCGTCAAGCTCGACGAAACCGCCATCCGCGACAGTCTCAGCTCGGCCGAGCAGTCGGCGCGCGCCGCCTCCCAGGCGCTCGACCAGGCCGAACGCCAGCTCGAACGCATGAAAACCCTGCGCGCCTCGGGCATGACCTCGGCCCAGGCCATGGATGACGCCGAAGTGCGGCGCAATAATGCCCTGAGCGAAGTGTCGGCCGCCAAGTCGCGCGCCGCGCTGGCGCGCCAGCAACTGGCCCGCACCGTGGTGCGCGCGCCGTTCGACGGCGTGGTCAGCGAACGCAAGGTATCGGCCGGCGATACCGCCTCGATCGGCAAGGAATTGCTGAAAGTGATAGATCCGTCCAGCATGCGCTTCGAGGGACGCGTCTCGGCCGACCGCATCAGCGCGGTCAAGGTCGGCCAGCCGGTCAGTTTCCGCATCAATGGTTACGCCGGCGAGGAGTTTCGCGGCGTCGTGAAACGGGTCGATCCGGCCGCCAACGAGGTCACGCGCCAGGTCGAGGTGCTGGTCGCCTTTGCTCCAGGCTCGGCGGTGCCGAAGGTGTCCGGCCTGTACGGGGAAGGGCGGATCGAGGCCGAAACCAAGGCCGCGCTGATGCTGCCCGAAGGCGCGCTGGTCAAGGCTGGCGACAAGGCCTACGTCTGGCGCCTGAAAGACAAGACCATCGGCAAGGTCGACCTGGCGATCGGCCCGCGCGACACGCGCACCGGCAATTATGAGGTCAAGCAAGGCCTGGCCGCCGGCGACATCGTCATGCGCAATCCGAGTTCGTCGTTCAAGGAAGGCCAGGCTGTCCAGCTCGCGCCGGGCAAGGTCGCCGCCGCCGCACCCGTCGTGCAGGGGAAATAAGCCATGTTCCTTTCCGATTTCAGTATCAAGCGGCCGATCGCGACAATTGTCATGATCATCGCCCTGATGTGCATGGGCTTGCTCGCCCTGAGCAAGCTGCGCGTCAACCAGAATCCGGACGTCGAAGTGCCGGTGTTGCAGATCAACATTCCGTATCCGGGCGCCTCGCCCGACACGGTCGAGCGCGAAGTGATCAACCGCATCGAAAAGTCGCTGCTCAGCATTTCCGGCGTGACCGATGTGCATGCCGAGGCGGTCGAGGGCAATGCCCAGTTCTGGCTGGAGTTTAACTTCGACAAGAACCTGATCGAAGCGTCCGACGAGGTCCGCAACGCCATCGCCACCGTGCGCTACAAGTTGCCGACCGAGATGCGCGAACCGATCCTGCAACGCCTCGACCCGGCCACGCAGCCGATCCTGAACCTGGCGCTTTCGTCCACCAGCCAGACCCACGCCGACATCTCGCGCCTGGCCGAGGATGTGCTGGCCGACCGCTTCCGCAGCATCGATGGCGTGGCCACGGTCAACGTCAACGGAGCGCTGCGGCGCGAACTGTCGGTGCTGCTGCGCGCCGAAAAGCTGCGCGAATACAATGTGGCCGTGTCCGATGTGGTGAACGCCTTGCGCACGCAAAACACCAACGCGCCGGTGGGCAAGATTCGCGGCCAATACGATGAGAAAAGCATTCGCCTGGTGGGCCGCATCGAGTCGCCCGAGGAATTCCAGCAGATCGTGGTCAAGCGCCGCGGCGAGGAAGTGGTGCGCCTGGCCCAGGTGGCCGAAATCCGCGACGGCTTTGCCGAAGTGAACAACCTGAGCATCCGCAGCGGCAAGCCGAACGTCGGCATCACCCTGACCCGCTCGCGCGACGCCAGCACCGTCAGCGTGGCCCAGAAGGCCAAGCTGCTGATCAAGGAACTGGAAAAGGAATTGCCGAAAGGCACCGTGCTTGAAATCACGCGCGATGGCGGCGATGAAGCCCAGCGCAGCCTGAACAATGTGATCGAATCGCTCGTGTTCGGCGCCGTGCTGACCATTTTCGTGGTCTACGCCTTCCTCAATTCGTGGCGCTCGACCCTGATCACGGCGCTGTCCCTGCCGACCTCGGTGATCGCCTCGTTCATCGCGGTCTGGCTGTGCGGCTTCACGCTCAACTTCATGACCCTGCTCGGACTGTCGCTGGCCATCGGCGTGCTGATCGACGATGCGATCGTGGTGCGCGAAAACATCGTGCGTCACATGCAACGCGGCTCCGACCGCCGCAAGGCCGCCCTGGAGGGCACCGCCGAGATCGGCATGGCGGTGGCCTCGACCACCTTCTCGATCATCGCCGTGTTCATTCCGGTGGCCTTCATGCCGGGCGTCTCCGGTGAATGGTTCCGTCCGTTCGCGCTGACGGTCACCTGCTCGGTGCTGGTCAGCCTGGTCATTTCCTTCACGCTCGACCCGATGCTGTCGGCTTACTGGGGCGACCCGCCGGACCACCACACGGCGCCGAAAAAAGGCTTGTCCCTGGTGCTGCATCACTTTAACGAGTGGTTCGACCGCCAGGCCGACCGCTACGGCAACGTGATCGCCTGGGCTTTGCATCACCGCATCTGGATGACCCTGATCGCCGTGGCCACCTTCGCCGGCGCCCTGTACCTGCAGGCCACCATGGGCGGCACCAGCTTCCTCCCGGCGGCCGACTACGGCCAGTTGCTGATCGATGTGCGCACGCCGGCCTCGTCGAGCGTGGAATATTCGCGCGCCAAGCTGGAAAAGGCGGCCGAAGTGGCGCGCTCGATCAAGGAAACCAAGGATACCAACGCCTTCATTAACACCGGCGGCGGCAAGGTGTATGTCGATATCGGCAAGCGCGTCACGCGCTCGCGCAGCGCCAAGGAAATCGCGGTCGAGCTGCGCGCCAAGATCAGCCAGCTGGTGGGCGCCGAGTACGTGGTGCTCGACGATATGAACAATGGCGCCGCCAAGCCGGTCCAGGTCCAGTTCACCGGGCCCGACTCGCGCAAGCTGATCGAGATCGCCACCGCCTACATGGAAAAGATGCGCCAGATCCCTGGCGCGGTCGATGTCGGCCTGTCCGAGCAAGATCCGAAGAACGAACTGCGGATCGAACTCAATCGCGGCCTGGCCAATTCGATGGGCATTTCGGTCAACGACGCGGCGCAATCGCTGCGGGTGGCGTTTGCCGGCGTCGAAGTGGGCGACTGGGTCGACCCGACCGGCGAAACGCGCGACGTGGCGGTGCGCCTGCATCCGGACGACCGGGTCAGCGCCGACAATATCGAACGCTTGCCGATCGCCGTGACCGGCACCAACCAGATGGTGCCGCTCGACCAGATCGCCACCATTACCATGGGCAAGGGACCGTCCGGCATTTCGCACAAGAACGGCAAGCGCACCATTTCAGTGTCGGCCAATGCGCAAGGCCGCTCGAACGGCGAAGTCACGGGCGACGCCATGAAACTGGCCGATACATTCGACTACCCGCCAGGCTACGGCCGCGAACTGGGCGGCGCCGCCCAGAACCAGAACGAGTTGTTTACCGAAATGGGCATCGCGCTGGTGTCGGGCATCGGGCTGATGTACCTGATCCTGGTGATGCAGTTCGGCTCGTTTACCGCGCCGCTGGCGGTGATGCTGTCCTTGCCGCTGTCCTTGATCGGCGTGGTGGTGGCGCTGCTGTTGACCGGCAACACGCTTAACCTGATGAGCTTCATCGGCATCATCATGCTGATGGGTCTGGTGGCGAAGAATGCGATCCTGCTGCTCGATGCGGCCCGTGCGCGCGAGCGTGAAGGCCACAGCCGCGAAGATTCGCTGATGGACGCGGGACGCGCACGCCTGCGTCCGATCCTGATGACCACCTTCGCGCTGATCGCCGGCATGTTCCCGGTGGCGCTGGGTCTGGGCGAGGGCGGCGAGTTTTATCGTCCGCTGGCCATTGCGATTATCGGCGGCACGATTACCTCGACCATTCTGACCTTGCTGGTGGTGCCGACTTTTTACGACAGCATCGAAATCAAGGTCGACAGCATGAGCGTCAAGTTCCACCGCCGTTCGGAGCGTTTCGGCCCGCTGCTGGGGTTCCTGACGACGTTTGCCGAAGTGATTCTGTTTCTCACCTTCGGCCGCTTCATCTACCGCGTGCTCATGCGGCTGGTGCGTCTGGTGACCGGCCGCCGCACGGTGGTCGTGGCGCCGGGGGCCGTGGCGCTCGACAAGCGGGCGTAAGCAATTGACCGCCGGCGCATCGTCAGTGATGCGCCGGTGCCTGGGCTGATCGCTATCGCTATGGCGATCGTTTAGCGCTTGTCCTTCGGTGGCGTAGTGGTATCGGTGCTGCCCGTGCTGCCCGTGGTGCCGCTCGTACCCGTGCCACTCGTACCTGTTCCGCTGGTGCCGGACGTGCCGCTGGTGCCCGAGGTCCCTGTCCCCGATGTGCCGGTACCGGAGGTCCCGGTCCCGGTATCGCCCGTGCTGCCGCTGGTGCCGCTGGTGCCCGTCCCGCTGGTGCCCGTACCGGTACCGCTGGCGCCCGTCCCGCTGGTGCCGGTGTCGCCGGTGCCGGTCGTGCCACCGGTGCCGGTCGTGCCGGTCGTGCCGCTGGTCCCGGAAGTGGTGCCCGGCGTGGTGGTCGTGGTGGTGTCGCCGGTGCCTGTGGCGGGGGTGTCATTGCGCTTGCAGGCAACGAGCATCGACGCCAGCAGCGCCGCGGTCAAGATGATTTTTGGTGCGGTTGTGAATGGTTTCATTGTTTACTCCTCGGTCACGTCAATGAGTGCCGTTGCCCGTAACTTAGCGTGGGAAACGGCGCTAGGTCGATCCTGCCGGACATGCACACCACCCGGCGAGGACCATCAGGGAACCGACGCGTGGATAACGCGGTTCCATTAACTGATGCGCGAATTCGACTGTAAAAAATTAGACTTTCAACTTCTGCGCCAGTTCATCTTTATTTACGTATCTGACGTAGATTTACCTCCATGTCCGCGCAATTTGATGCGGATCAAACTTTGCTACCGGCCGCACCCGCTGCGTCAAGATATTCCGTCGGACGACGAGCGCGCGGCCTGCTCCATCAACGCCGGAATTTCGGCCGGAATTTCGCGCGCCAGGTAGCCCAGCACGCCGAAGCGCAAGGCCAGCTGTTCGCCGGCCCTGGCATGCAGGGCCACGCCCCAGCAGGTCGCTTGCGCCAGGGTGGCGCCGCGCGCCGCCAGCCCGGCGATGATGCCGGCCAGGGTGTCGCCCGAGCCCGAAATGGCCAGCCCGACATTGCCGCCTTCGTGCTGCCACGGCCCGCCCTCTGGCGCGCTGATCACGGTGCGCGCCCCTTTCAGCGCCACCACCGCGTTCCACGCCTGCGCCGCCGCGCGCGCCGCGCCGTCCGGATCGGCCACGATCTCTTCTTTCGCACGCCCGGAGAGGTGCGCCATTTCGCCCGCGTGCGGGGTCAGGATCACCGTCTCGGCGAAGCGGAACGGCGGCCCGTCATCGTCGTCCTGGTCGGGATTGGTGACGATGCCCATGGCGTTGGCGTCGAGCACCACGCTGGTGCCGGCCAGGCGCGGCAGCAAGGCGCGCACCAGCGCCGCCGTGGCCGCTTCATCCTGCATGCCGGGGCCGATCAGCACCGCATCGATCTTGTCGGCCAGCGGGTCGAGCACGCCCAGCGCGTCGCGTTCGAAGCCGCCTTGGACCGTCTCGCGCAGGCCGATCACGCGCGCTTCCGGCATGGCCAGCGCCACCAGTTGGGCCACGCTGGCGCCGGTGGCGATGGTCAGCTTGCCGGCGCCGGCGCGCAAGGCCGCCGTGGCCGCCAAAATCACGGCGCCCGGCATTTCGCACGAGCCGCCCACAATGAGCACGTGGCCGCGCCGTTCCTTGTCGCCTTCGGCCGGCGGCATCGGCAGCGGCCAGGCGCGCAGGGCGGCGCTGTCGATGGTGATCATGTGGGTGCTGGCGAGCGGCATGTCCATGGGACCGGCGCGCCTACGCTTTCGGAGCAGCGGGCACATCTTTTTGAACCGTGACCGGCGTGCCTGCCGCTTCCAGGGGAGCGACAAAGTTAGTCAGTTGCAAGCCGAGCTTGCCGTGCTTGCCTTCGTGCGGATTGAAGCTGTACGAGGTCACCGAGCAGTTCGGCACGTCGGCGGCGCGGTCGAACGCCAGGATCGCGGCTTCGTCGAGCCGTTCGAACAGGTAGCGGAAGCAATTGACCGTGACCTGGTGGCCGACGATCAGCACGCGCTCCTTGCAGAACTCGCGGGTGATGGTGTCGATGATGCTGCGCAGGCGCAAGATGACGTCGCACCAGCTCTCGCCGCCGGGCGGGCGGAAGTAGAATTTACCCACGTGCTGGCGCTGTTCGTACAGCTCCGGATATTGATGCTGGATGCCGAGCACGGTCAGGCGGTCGAGGATGCCGAATTCCTTTTCGCGCAGGCGCTCGTCCACGTGGACCGCCATCAGGCTGTCGGGACCGAGCTGTTGCATGATGATGCGGGCGGTCTCGGCCGCGCGCACGTAGGGCGAGTGCAGCACCACGGTCGGGCGCTCGTGTTCCGGCATGGCCGCGAACCAGCTCGCCAGCGCGCGCGCCTGGTCGGCGCCCAGCGCGGAGAGCGGCACGTCGACATCGCGCTCGGCGATGTCGATATGCAAGCCGGCCGCCGCCTCGGCGGCGTCGCGCGCCACGTTACCGGCGCTTTGTCCGTGCCTGACCAGCCAGATCTGTTGGGGCCACTTTTGTTCCATCGTTTCGCCTGCCATTGAAATGTTGACACGACGTCATCATAGACGGATTCGACGGTAGCTCAGCGCACGATACAAGCGGTTGTGGTGCTTTTTGTGGTGCTTTTTCTACGCAGCTTTCTCGTCGGCATCGAGGTTCACGGCGGCGTCGCTGTTAAATACCGCCATGTCGGTCTGGCCGAGCACGCGGCTGGTGACGGTGCCGGCCGTAATCGAGCCGCTCACGTTGAGCGCCGTGCGGCCCATGTCGATCAATGGCTCGATCGAAATGAGCAAACCCGCCAGCGCCACCGGCAAGTCCATCGCCGAGAGCACGATCAGGGCCGCGAAGGTGGCGCCGCCGCCCACGCCGGCCACCCCGACCGAGCCGACCGTGATGATCGCGATCAGCGGCACGATGAACGAGAGCGTCATCGGGTCGATGCCGACGGTCGGCGCGATCATCACCGCCAGCATGGCCGGATAGATGCCGGCGCAGCCGTTCTGGCCGATGGTCGAGCCGAATGAGGCGGCAAAGTTGGCGATGCCTTCCGGCGTGCCGAGGCGGCTGGTCTGGGTCTGCACCGACATCGGGATCGAGCCGGCGCTGGTGCGCGAGGTGAAGGCAAAGGCGAGCACCGGGAAAATCTTCTTCACGTAGCGCGCCGCGTTCAGGCCCGCCGCGCTGATCAGCAGCAAATGCACGCAGAACATCAGCAGCAGGGCGCTGTACGAGGCGGTGATAAAACTGAGCAGCTTGACGATGCTCTCCAGGTTGGAGCCGGCCACCACCTGGGTCATCAGCGCGAACACGCCGAACGGGGTCAGGCGCAGCACCAGGGTCACCATGCGCATGATGATCGCGTGCGCAACTTTGATGAAGCGCTCGAACGCGTCGAAGATCTCGGGCTGCTTGGCCGCGATGCCGGTCGCCGACATGCCGACGAAAATCGAAAACAGCACCACCGCGATGGTCGAGGTCTTGCGCGCGCCGGTCATGTCGAGGAAGGGGTTGGCGGGAATGAAGCTGATGATCATGCCTGGCAGCGAAATCGCCTGCGCCGTGTTCAGGTGTCCTTTTAAATAGTCGCCGCGCGCCACTTCGGCGGCGGTGGCGGTCAGCCCCACGGCGGACAGGCCGAACAGCTTGGCCATCAGGATGCCGATCCCGGCCGCGACCATGGTGGTGGCCATCAAGATGCCGATGGTCAGCGCGCTGATCTTGCCCAGCGAGGAAGCGTCGCGCAACTTGAGGATGGCGGCGATAATCGACACCATAATCAGCGGCATCACGATCATTTGCAACAGCTTGACGTAACCGGTGCCGATGATGTCGAGGTAGGCATTGGTGTCGGTGATGACGGGCGAGGACGCGCCGTACAGCAGCTGGAACGCCGCGCCCAGCAGCACGCCCACGCCCAGGCCGGTAAATACGCGCTTGGTGAACGAGGCATGCGCCTGTTGCATCTTATAGAGGAGAAAGCACACGCCCAGGGCGACGGCAAGGTTCAGGATCACGGGGAAATTCAGGGTCATGCGGGCCTCTTGAGTGGGCGCTGCGCGCGCAGGGGGCTGTGCGGCGGCAATAGAACGGACCATTCTAACCATAAACCTGCCGCACTGCACACCGGCTCCTCCGTGAGCGGGCGTAGCAAAACATCAATGTTATTGACAGCGTCCGGGATGTTTGCAACACTCGCCGCCTTGCCTTGATTCCGGCCAAGCCCGCCGCACCGCGCGGGTCCAAGCTGGAACACCGCCCTACCTGGAGAACCCATGCGCGCCCCGTCCAAATTCTTGAGTCTGCTTCCCCTGGCTTGCCTGGCGCTGGCCGCGCGGGCGCAGACCACGGTCGAGGCCTTCACGCCCACCGGCACGGTCAAGGCCGTGCGTCAGGTCACGGCGCGCTTTTCGGCCCCCATGGTGGCCTTCGGCGACGCCCGCATGGCCGAGCCGTTCACGATCGATTGCGCGCAGGATGGCAGCGGGCGCTGGCTCGATGCCCGCATCTGGACCTACGACTTCGCGCGCGACGTGGCGCCGGGCGTGCGCTGCAGCTTTACCCTCAAGCCCGAACTGCGCGACCTGGCCGCCCAGCCGCTGGCCGGCACGGCGCGCTTTGCGTTCGATACGGGCGGCCCGAGCGTGCGCGAGAGCACCCCGGGCAACGGCGACAACGTCGACGAGCAGCAGGTGTTTATCCTCGGGCTCGACGCCCCGGCGCGCCCGGCCAGCATCGCCGCCAAGGCCTGGTGCGGGGTGGAAGGCATCAACGAGCGCATCGGCGTGCGGGTGCTGGCCGGGGCCGAACGCGAGCAGGTGCTGGCCGCGCGCCAGGGCTTCGTCGGGCGTTACCTGAAGGAGTACGTCAAGCGCGGCGGCGCCCAGGCCAAGGGCAAGGCCAAGGATGACCCGTCGCTGCCGCTGGCGCTGGTGCAGTGCCAGCGCAAGCTGCCGCCGGGCGCGGCCGTCTCGCTGGTGTGGGGCGCCGGCATCGAAGGCATGGGGGGCGTGGCCTCTGGCGCCGACCAGACGCTGGCGTTTACCACCGGGGCCGATTTTTCCGCCAGCTTCAGCTGCGACTACCTGACCGCCGGCGGCCCGTGCGTGCCGCTGCGGCCGCTGCGCCTGTCCTTCAACGCCCCGGTCCCGCACGAGCAGGCTGAAAAGATCACCCTCACCGACGCCGGCGGCAAGCTGTATGCACCCTACCGTGACAGCAGCGGCGCGCGCGCGGCCCCGGTGAGCAATCTCTACTTCAACGGTCCCTTCCCCGAAAAGAGCGTCCTGAAGCTGGCGCTGCCGCCCGGGCTCAAGAACGAAGATGGGCGGGCGCTGGTCAACCAGCACGAGTTCCCGATGACGATCAAGATGGATGTGCTGCCGCCGCTGATCAAGTTCCCCGCCAAATTCGGCATCATCGAAGCGCGCACCGAGCGCCTGTTGCCGGTCACGGTGCGCAATGTGGAAACGAAGCTGTCGGGCAAACTGCGCAGCGCCGGCGCCATGCTGCGCGTGGACGTGCAGGGCGAACGCCAGGACCTCGACGTCATGGACTGGCTCAAGCGCCTGAACGGCGACGCCGGCAACGAACATCAAAAATCGGTCTTCGCGGCCCTCAAGAGCGGCAAGCCGGACCCGTTCACCTTGCCCGCGCCGGCCGCCGGACGCCCGTTCGAAGTGATCGGCATCCCGCTGCCCAAGGCCGGCTTCTACGTGGTCGAATTCGACAGCCCCAAACTGGGCGTGGCCCTGTTCGACAAAAAAGCAAAGGCCTACGTCAGCGCTGCCGCGCTGGTGACCAACATGGCGGCCCATTTCAAGCATGGCGCCGATTCGTCGCTGGTGTGGGTCACCTCGCTCGACAAGGGCCGTCCCGTGCCCAGGGCGGCGGTGGCGGTGCGCGACTGCGCCGGCAAGCTGCTGTGGCAGGGCACGACCGACGGCGCCGGCGTGGCCCGCATCGACAAGGCGCTGGCGCGCGGCGACTGCCGCCACGGTCCCGGCAGCATGTTCGTCAGCGCCCGCAGCGGGGGCGATTACACCTTCACCTTGTCGGACTGGGATAACGGGATCGAACCGTGGCGCTTCCACCTGCCGTTCAGTCCCGGCGGGAACACCAGCATCGTCGCCACCGTGTTCGACCGCACCTTGCTGCGCGTCGGTGAAACGGTGCACATGAAGCACTTCCTGCGCCGCAGCGGCAGCCGCGGCCTCGAGTTCGACACCACCGGCGCCGAGGCCAAGGCCAGCACCATCACCGTGTTGCACCAGGGCAGCGGCACGTCCTACGAGCTGCCGTTGCGCTGGAACGCCAGCGGCAGCGCCGAAAACGACTGGGTCATTCCCGCCGGCGCCAAACTGGGCGAGTACAGCATCAAGATCGTGGGCCAGTTTTCCGGCACCTTCCGCGTCGAGCAGTTCCGCGTGCCGACCATGAAGGCGCTGCTGAACGGCCCGTCCGCGCCGCTGGTCGGCGCCACCGCGTTCGACTTGGACCTGCAGCTCGGCTACCTGGCCGGCGGCGTGGCCGGCAAGGCGCCGGTCAAGCTGCGCACCCTGACCGAAGAAAAAATACTGTACTTTCCGGGCTACGAGCACTACACCCTGGGCGCGGGCGACGTGCGCGAAGGCGTGCAGGACGACGCGCGTTTCGACGACGACGAGTACAGCGAGGATGACGAAAACGCCCCGGCCGTGACCGACGTGCGCACCCGCGCGCTGGTGCTCGACAAGGCCGGCGGCGCGCGCGTGCACCTCGACCAGTTGCCAACGAGCGAGCGGGCGCGCGACCTGGTGGCCGAACTGTCGTACCAGGACGCCAACGGCGAAACGCTGTCGAGCTCGACCCGCATCGCCCTGTGGCCATCGTCGTACGTGGTCGGCATCAAGGCCGACGACTCGGTCGGCGCCAACGACCGCGCCAGCATCGAGGTGGTGGTGCTGGGCGTGGGCGGCAAGCCGGCGCCCGATGTGGCGGTCGATGTCGACCTGTTCCAGCGCACCAGCTACACGCACCGGCGGCGCCTGATCGGCGGCTTTTACGCGTATGAAAACAGCAGCGAAGTCACGCGCGTGGGCACCGCCTGCCAGGGCCGCAGCGACGCCAAAGGCTTGCTGCGCTGCGAGCTCAGGACCCCGGCGGAAGGTAACCTGATCCTGCGCGCGCGCGCCGTCGACGGCCAGCGGCGCGTCGCCGTCACCCAGCGCGACATCTGGGTGGCCGGCGCCGGCGACTGGTGGTTCCAGGCCGGCGACAACGACCGCATCGACCTGCTGCCGTCGGCCAAGCGCTACGAGCCGGGCCAGGACGCCACCTTCCAGGTGCGAAGCCCGTTCCGCGACGCCACCGCGCTGATCACGGTCGAGCGCGAAGGCATCCTCGACACCTATGTGCGCACGCTTAGCGGCAAGGAGCCGACCTTCACCATCCCCATGCTCGGCAAATACGCGCCCAACGCGTTTGTGTCGGCGCTGGTGGTGCGCGGGCGCGTGGCCGGCGTGCAGCCGACCGCCATGGTCGACCTGGGTAAACCTTCCTACAAACTGGGCATCGCGCCGGTGCAGGTAGGCTGGAGCGCGCATGAATTGAAGGTCAAGGTCAGCACCGACAAACAGGATTACAAGGTGCGCGAGAACGCCAGCGTGACCGTGAAAGTCACGCGCGCCGACGGTTCGCCCGCACCGGCCGGCACCGAAGTGGCGCTGGCGGCGGTCGATGCGGGCCTCTTGGAACTGATGCCGAACCGGAGCTGGCGCCTGTTGAGCGCCATGATGCAGGAACGCGCGCTGCAGGTAAACACCGCGACCGCGCAGATGCAGGTGATCGGCAAGCGCCACTTCGGGCGCAAGGCGGCGGCGCATGGCGGCGGCGGTGGCCAGGGCAGCCGCGAACTGTTCGACACCCTGCTGTTCTGGAAGGCCCGCATCGTGCTCGACGCCAAAGGCGAAGCGCGCGTGCCGGTTGCGCTCAACGACACGCTCACGTCGTTTCACATCGTGGCCGTGGCCAGCGGCGGCAGCGGCATGTTCGGCACCGGCGAAACCGAGATCCGCAGCAGCCAGGACCTGATCGTGCTGCCGGGCTTGCCCGCGCTGGTGCGCGAAGGCGACCGCCTGCGCGCCGGCTTCACCTTGCGTAACACCACCGACGCCGCGCTCACGGTCGATTTCGGCGCCAGCGTGGCGGCCGACGGCGGCGCGCCCAAGGTGCTGGCGCGCCAGAGCCTGGCCCTGGCGCCGGGGCAAGCGCAGGAAGCCGGCTGGGATGTGCAGGTGCCGGCCGGCGCCAGCGCGCTCGCATGGACCATCGACGCGCGCAGCGCCGGCGCCAGCGACAAGCTGCGCATCAGCCAGAAGGTGCTGCCGGCGGTGCCGGTGCGTACCGTGCAGTCGACCCTGGTGCGCATCGAACAGCCGCAAACGATCAAGGTGCAGGCCCCGGCCGGCGCCCTGGCGGGGCAGGGCGGGGTGCGCGCCACCTTGGTCGCCCGTCTTGGCGAAAGCCTGCCCGGCGTGCGCGATTACATGAGCGCCTACCAGTACCGCGGCGTCGAGCAGGATGCGTCGCGCGCCGTGGCCCTGCGCGACGCGGCCCTGTGGGACAAGCTGGCGGCATCCCTGCCGGCGCAGATCGACGCCGATGGCCTGCTCAAGTACTACCCGACCCAGGTCCAGGGCAGCGACAGCCTGACCGCCTACCTGTTGTCGGTCAGCGCCGAAGCCGGCTTCCCGCTCGCCCCCGCACTGAAAGAGCGCATGGAGGGCGGCTTGCGCCAGTTCGTCGAAGGCAAAGTCACGCGCCCGGCGCGCGTGGCCCGCGTCGACACGGCGGTGCGCAAGATCGCCGCGCTGGAAGCGCTGTCGCGCACGCGCCCGGTGGCGCCGGAACTGCTCGAATCGTTCACGATCGAGCCGAACCTGTGGCCCACATCGGCCGTCATCGACTGGTACCTGATCCTGCAACGCAGCCCGGCGCTGGCGCAGCGCGACGCCCAACTGGCGCAGGTGCGGCAAGTGCTGCGCGCGCGCCTGAACCTGCAGGGCGCGGGCCTGTCCTTTTCCACCGAGGCGAACGACAACTGGTGGTGGCTCATGGCCTCGCCCGACACCAATGCCAACCGCCTGCTGCTGGCCGTGATCGACGACGCCGCCTGGCAGGAAGACATGGGGCGCCTGGCGCGCGGCATGCTGGGCCGCCAGCAAAAAGGACGCTGGGGCTCGACCCTGGCCAACGCCTGGGGCGTGCTGGCGCTGGACAAATTCTCGCGCAAGTTCGAACGCGAGGCGGTCACCGGCAGCAGCAGTGCGGGTCTTGGCAACACGGTCAAGGAAACCAACTGGAATGCGCGCGGCGTCTCGGTGATCAACCACCCGTGGGGCGTGGGCCAGCAAGACCTGGTCCTCTCGCACAACGGCGGCGGCAAGCCGTGGGCCATCGTGCAAAGCCTGGCCGCGCTCGAACTCAAGGCGCCGCTGTCGAACGGCTACAAGATCGTCAAGACCATCACGCCGATCGAACAGAAGGTCAAGGGCGCGTGGTCGCGCGGCGATACGTATCGCGTGCGGCTCGACCTGGAAGCGCAAACCGACATGACCTGGGTCGCGCTGGACGACCCGATTCCGGCCAGCGCCACCTTGCTCGGCAACGGCTTGGGGCGCGACGCCATCACCTTGCCCGGCGCCGAAGGCCAGGGCGGCGGCTTGCGGCCGGTATTCGAGGAGCGCACCTTCGAGGCCTTCCGCGCGTATTACGACTTCGTCCCCAAAGGTAAATGGCGCATCGACTACACCGTGCGCCTGAATAACCAGGGCCGCTTCAACCTGCCGCCAACCCGCGTCGAAGCGCTGTACAGCCCCGAGTTGTCGGGCGAGCTGCCGAATGCGGCGCTGGAAGTGGGGCGCTGATGCGCCGCCTTGCCGCAGCGCTGGTGCTGGCGTTGGCCGCGCCGGCATACGCCGTGCCCACGCCCGAGCAGGTCAGGGCGGCTTACCGCGCGTCGGACGCGCAACTGCTCGACCGCCACGGCGTGCCGATCGATTCGCTGCGGATCGACATGGCGGTGCGGCGCGCCCAATGGGTGGGGCTGGCCGACATTTCGCCGGCCATGCGCCTGGCGCTGGTGCGGGCCGAAGACCGGCGCTTCATGCAGCACGACGGCGTGGACGTGGGCGCGCTCGGCAAGGCCGCCTGGGACAACCTGCTGCGCACCCGCGCGCGCGGCGCCTCGACCATCACCATGCAGCTCGCGGCGCTGGTCGACGAGCGCCTGCGCGCCGGCGCGGGCGGGCGCAGCTGGGGCCAGAAATGGGATCAGGCCAGCGCCGCGCGTGAACTCGAAGCCGGTTGGAGCAAGGCCCAGATCATGGAGGCCTACCTGAACCTGGTGCCGTTTCGCGGCGAGCTGCAAGGCATCGGCGCGGCCTCGCAGGGCCTGTTCGGCAAGGCGCCGTCGGGATTGAACCAGGCCGAATCGGCGATCCTGGCCAGCCTGCTGCGCGCGCCCTCGGCGGCGCCGCGCATGGTGGCGCAGCGCGCCTGCGCACTGGCCAGGGAGATCAACCCGGCGGCCAGGTGCGCCGGCATCGAGTGGGACGTGGCGGCCGCCTTGAGCCGGCCGGCCGCCGCCGCCGCGCCAACGCAGGCGCCGCACGTGGCCCAGCGCTTGCTCAAAGGCGGCGCGCGCCAGGTGCGCAGCACGCTCGACGCGGGCATCCAGCGCGACGCTGTCGACACCTTGCACGCCCACCTGGCCGCCCTGCGCGAGCGCAACGTGACCCAGGGCGCGCTGGTGGCCATCGATAACGACAGCGGCGAGATCGTCGCCTACGTCGCCAACGGCGGCGCCAGCGAGGTCGATGGCGTGCTGGCGCTGCGCCAGGCCGGCTCCACCCTGAAACCGTTCCTGTACCAGCTGGCGATGGAGCGCGGCTGGATCACGGCCGCCTCGCCGCAGGACGATTCGCCGTTGGAGATCGCCACCGCCGCCGGTCCCTACGTGCCGCAGAATTACGATCGCCAGTTCAAGGGCTGGGTCAGTACCCGCACCAGCCTGGCCAGTTCGCTCAACGTGCCGGCGGTGCGCATGCTGCAGTTGACGGGCCTGGAGCGCTTTCATGCGCGCCTGCGCGCGCTCGGCATGGACAGCCTGTCCGAGCCGGCCGCGTTTTACGGCTATTCGCTGGCGCTCGGCTCGGGCGACGTTTCGCTGCTGGAGCTGGCCAACGCCTACCGCACGCTCGCCAATGGCGGCCTGCATGGCAGCGTCACCTTGCAGCCGCGCGCCGCGCAGGCGAAGAGTCGCGTGCTCGATGCGAAGACTGCCTTCATCGTCGGCGACATCTTGTCGGACCGGGCCGCGCGCAGCCTCACCTTCGGCCTGCGCAACGAACTGGCCACCGCATTCTGGAGCGCGGTCAAGACCGGCACCAGCAAGGACATGCGCGACAACTGGTGCGTCGGCTACTCCGAAAAATACACGGTGGCGGTCTGGGTCGGCAATTTCGACGGCAGTCCGATGTGGGATGTGTCGGGCGTGACCGGCGCCGCGCCGGTCTGGCGCGATGTGATGGAGCGCCTGCACCGCGCGCTGCCCAGCCGCGCGCCGGCCGCGCCGCCAGGGCTGGTGCAGCAAACGGTCAGCTACCAGCCGGCCCTGGAAGCGCCGCGCCGCGAATGGTTCGTGCGCGGTACCGAGAGCGCGCAGGTGACCTTGCTGGG
Organism: Massilia sp. CCM 8734; assembly: GCF_011682155.1. Classification (NCBI taxonomy): domain Bacteria; kingdom Pseudomonadati; phylum Pseudomonadota; class Betaproteobacteria; order Burkholderiales; family Oxalobacteraceae; genus Massilia; species Massilia sp. CCM 8734. The sequence continues at coordinate 117,470 of NZ_WHJI01000007.1, read as the reverse complement.
CACGGAGAAGCGCCGCGCGGCCATCCTGTATCCTGGCCCGGACGGCGTGATCGCGCTTGACCCGGATATTCCGGCCGGTCGCGAGCGGGTGGTGTTCCGCGCCCAAGGCGCGCAGGGTCTTTCGTGGCGCCTCGACGGGGTGGCGCTGGGCGCGGGCGCGGCCAGCCACGCCTGGCAACCGGTCGCCGGCGAGCACGAACTGGCGCTGGTCGATGCCGGCGACAAGGTGGTCGCGGCGACCCGCTTCAGCGTGCGCGGCAGCAAGGCGAATTAGTGCTGTAATACAACAATCCAGACGTATTCTGTTTGATATAATTACAATTCTTAAACCCTGGCAATAAAAGTTCCTGCAGCACCGACGCGTGCACGAGCCCAGCCGCACCGCACACGCCCATGAATACCCCAGTCAAGCAAGCCGCAGCGACCCTGCGCGACGCCATCCGCGAAGCCGCCGATGGCCTGATCAACCGCGACCACCTGGCCGAACTGATGATCCTCGGCGCCGTGGCGCAGGAACACCTGCTGGTCATCGGCCCGCCCGGCACCGCCAAGAGCGCCGTGGTGCGGCGCGTGGCGCAAAGCCTGGGCGGGCGCTATTTCGAGTATCTGCTGGGACGCTTTACCGAGCCGTCCGAACTGTTCGGCGCGGTCAACCTGGGCAAGCTGCGCGACGGGCTGGTCGAAACCGACGTCGGCGGCATGCTGCCGGAAGCCGACATCGCCTTTCTCGACGAAGTTTTCCTCGGTTCGACCGCGATCCTCAACACGCTGCTGGGCATTCTCAACGAGCGCCAGTTCCGCCGCGGCCACACGCATATCGCCTGTCCGCTGCGCCTGTGCGTGGCCGCCTCCAACGCGCTGCCCGACGACGACAGCCTGGCCGCGTTCGCCGACCGCTTTTTGCTGCACGTGTTCGTCGAGGCGGTGCCCGACGCGCGCCTCGAAGACTTGCTGGCCGGCGGCTGGGCGGTCGGCCAGCGCGCCATCACGCCGCGCGCCGACATGGCCACGCTCGACGCCCTGCACCGCGCGGTGCCGCTGGTGGACATGCAGCCCGTTCGCGCCGACCTGGCGCAGGCGGTGCGCAAGCTGCGCGGGGCGCAGATCATCCTGTCGGACCGGCGCATCGTCAAGGCCCAGCAACTGATCGCGGCGGCCGCGGTGCTGGCCGGGCGCAGCGTCGCCACCCGCGCCGACCTGTGGCCGCTGGTGTACGTGGTGACCAGCGCCGCCGGCCAGCAAAGCGCGCGCGAAACCCTGCGCGAGCTATTGGCCGAGGCGCGCCATCCGCTCCTGCACGCGGTGGTCGAAACGGCCGTGCAGCAGCCGCTGGCGCGCATTGCGCGCCTGGCCGAAAGCGCCGACCAGTTGCTGGGCGGCGCCCGTGGCGACGCCTTCCGGGGCGCGGCCGAATCCCTGCTGCGCGAAATCGACGCCAACTTCGGCAAGGACAACCTGCCGCCGGAACTGTCGGCGCGCCGCGCGCAGCTGGTGGTGGCCGTGCAGGGCGCGTAATGAGCCCGCTGGGATGGATGGCGCGCCCCGCCGGCAGCGCGCCGGAAGCGCGCGGGCAAGTCTCGCAAGGCGCCGCGATGCGCCAGGTACTGGCGCGCCTGGCGCGCTGCGATGACGAGGCACTGGCCGCGCTGACGGCGGTGGCCACGCGCGACATGCTGGTGCTGCTCGGGCGCGCCGCCGCGCTGCCGTGGGTCGACGGCGCGCGCTACTGCGCCCCGGACCCGCTCCAGCGCATGCTGTGGCTGCCCACCGACGTTGCGCCGCAACTGCCGCTCGACCTGGTGCTGGCCAACCTGGCGGGGCGTGGCGCGCACGTGCCTTTCCTGCTGTGGGACGCGCCTGAACAAGTGCTCGATATCGGCCACGCGCATCCGCTCACGCGCGCCCATCTGGCATGGCTCAGGGGTGAGCTGCAGCCATGATGCGCTGGCTGCGCACGAAGCTGTCGCGGCAACTGGCGCCACCGAGCGCCGCGCCGGTGTTTTCGCCGGCCGAACCGGGCGCGGGACTGGCGCGCGATCCGCGCATGCCGGTTCGGACGCGCCGGTACGGCCCGGTCCCCAGCGTCGGCGATACCGTCTTGCTGACCGATGAGCCGCGCTTCGCCCTGTGCGGCGACTGGCTGGTCGCGCCCAGGCCCGATGGCGGCAGCGTGCTGCACGCGGTGGCGAACTCCGTGCTCGGCCAGCCCGGCAAGCAGCGCCGCTACCGGGCCACGCCGCACCTGGCGGAACTCGGCGTGGTCCTGTTCGGCAAGGTGCTGGCGCGCGTGGTGAGCAATGGCGCGCAGCTGACCTTCGTGCGTTTTCCCGGCATGGACTGCGGCCAGCCGCGCAGCGTGCCGCTGCCCCCGGCGCAGCAGTTCCGCGCGCCGTCGGACCAGGGCCGCTGGCTGCCAACGTTCTTCCTGATCGATCACTCTCCCACCGGCGCCGGCGCGCGGGTGCTGATGCTCGACCAGGAGCGCAAGCTGGTGTGCTGGACCGCCTATGGGCACAAGCAAGGGGCGGGCATGCGTTTCGATGAGGTGGCCGACCAGGTGGTGGGCGCGTCGCAAACCCGGAAGTTGCTGATCTACGCCCGCAGCGATGGACAGCGCACCACCATCCATACCCTGGCGGCAAAGGCGCAACAGCCAACCATGATCGCCCCGTTCGACGTCGATGCCACGCAGGTGCTGTTCGGCCATGCGCACTTGCCCTGGCTGTACGCCATGCGCATTGACGACACGACATGGCAGATGGTTGACCACAATGCCAGGCTGCCCATCCGGATCCGGATTGCCGAAGGCGCCAGGGTGATCGCTGTCTTGCATGGCGGCTTGCTGATGGGCAGAAGGCAGGCGGCGTCCTTGCTGGTGATCGGTGCGCAGCGGCGCACGCTGGAACTGCATTGGAATGACCAGAACCGTGTACTGGTGCGCAGCGACGTGCCGATTGCCCAGGCCGTGCTCGATGCGTCGGGCCGGCGCCTGTGCTGGCTGACCGACCGCAACGCATTGAGCGTCATCGACCTCTCTGGCGGCGGCACGCTGTTGGCAGTCGCACCGGCGCCGGACCGGGAAGCTGTATGAAGCTGCCCGCGCAACTGGCGCCGTGGAGCGCCTGGCTGGCGCTGCTGCCTGCGCATCTGGCCGCGCCGCTCGGCCAGATGCTGCTGCGCCTGCAGCCGCTGGTAGGCCGCATGGCGGGCGTGGCCGCCTGTCCGGATACGATTCCGGCCGGCGCCGGCAGCATTGCGCGGCGCGGCCAGTACCAGCATCTCTTATTGAGCGAATGGGCGGTGCTGGACGCCGCGCCGGATGAATTCATCCGCCGCGCGGCGGCCAACGAACTGCTGTTTTCGGCGCCCGAACCGCAAGTGCAGCGCCGTGCGCACATCTGCGTGGCGCTGTTCGACGCCGGCCCGGCGCAGCTGGGCGAACCGCGCCTGGCGCAGCTCGCGCTGTTCATCCTGCTGGCGCGCCGTGCGCAGGACGGCGCGGCCGACTTCAAGTGGGGCATCCTGCAGGAGCCGCACCGGCTGCACGACAACAGCGGGCGCGACGCGCTGCGCTCCCTGCTGGCCGCGCGCACGCTCGAGCGCGTGGGCGCGCAGCACCTGGACGACTGGAATTGGGCCCTGGCCGGAATCGAGGACGAGGCCGAGGTGTGGCAAGTGGGCGCGCCCGGCGCCGACGCCACCGGGCGCGCCAGCGCCCACGCCACCATTGGACAGTCGCTGTTCGACTCTAGCCTGGAGGTGACCATCACGCAGGGACGGCAGACGCGCCGCCTGCAGCTGGAACTGCCCGCTCCGCAGGTCGGCGCGGCCCTGCTGCGCGATCCGTTCAAGCCGCCGGCGCCGCCCAGGCCGCGCACCGAGATCGGCGCGGGCGACACCGTCTCGCTGCTGTATGCGCCGCGCTTCGCCGTCAGCGGCGACTGGATCGTCGCGGCCAGGCAGGCCGGCGGCAGCGTGCTGCACGCCGTGCCCAACTCGGTGTACGCCAAGACCGGCAAGCCGCGCCGCTACCACCCGACGCCGGATGCGACCGAACTGGGCGTGGTCCTGTTCGGCAAGATGCTGGCGCGCGTGGTCAGCAACGGCACGCACCTGACGTTCATGCGTTTTCCGTCCATGGTATTGGGCCCGCCGCGCAGCGTGCCGCACCCGCCGCTGGCGCACTTCCGGGCGCCACCAGGGCTCGATCGCTGGTTGCCGACGTTTTTCCTGATCGACCATTCCCCCACCGGCGTCGGTGCGCGCGTGTTCATGATCGATGTCGACAATCAGCTGGTGTGCTGGAGCACCGGCATCGCGCATTCCATGCATGAGGTGCGTTTCGACCCGCTGACCGACAAGGTGGTGGGCGCCATCCAGACCGACAACATGCTGCTGTACGCCCGCAGCGATGGCAAGCACACTACGATTCATTCGCTGGCGGCGAAGGCCGCGCAGGCGGAGACAATCGGCGAGTATGAGTTTGCCGTGCTGCAGGTGCGCTTCGGCGGCACGCAGGACGGCTGGCTGTATGCCATGCAGCTCAGTGTGGGGGAATGGCGGCTGATCGACCGCAAGGCCACCCGGCACACCCGGATCCTGGTGCCGCACGGCGCCAAGGTGATTGGCGTCACGCGTGCCGTGCATCAGACCGGACACGGGCCGGCCTTGCTGGTGCTCGCGGCGGACCGGCTCACGCTGGAACTGTTTTCAAAAGGTGACAAGCGGGTGGTCGTGCGCAGCGAGGCGCCGATCGCCCAGGCGACGCTCGATCCGTCGAGCGACCGGCTGTGCTGGCTGACCGGCGCGCACGAACTATGCGTCAAGAACGTGTACCACAGCGGCCCGCCGCTGTTGCGGGTGGGGCCGGCGCACCAAGCGGGCGGCGCATGAAGCTGCCCGCGCAACTGGCGCCGTGGCGCGCCTGGCTGGCGCTGCTGCCGGCGGAACTGGCCGTGCCGCTGGGCGCCATGCTGCTGCGCCTGCAACCGCTGGTGGGCCGCATGGCGGGCGTGGCGCCGGCGCCGGACAGCACGCTGGTCGGGGCGGGCGGCATTGCCCGGCGCGGCCCCTACCATCGGCTGCTCCTGAGCGAATGGGCGGTGCTGGACGGCGCGCCTGATGAATTCTTGCGCCGCGCGGCCGCCGGCGAACTGCTGTTTTCGGCGCCCGAGCCGCAAGTGCAGCGCCGTGGACGCACCTGCGTGGCGCTGTTCGACGCCGGCCCGGAGCAACTGGGCGAACCGCGCCTGGCGCAACTGGCGCTGTTCATCCTGCTGGCGCGCCGTGCGCAGGATGGCGCGGCCGATTTCAAATGGGGCATCCTGCAGCGGCCGGACCGGCTGCACGCCAACAGCGGGCGCGATGCGCTGCGCTCCCTGATGGGCGCGCGCACGCTCGAACGCGTCCGCGCGCAGCACCTGGACGGCTGGAATGCGGTCCTGGCCGGGCTTGGGCTGGGGGACGAGGCCGAGGTGTGGCAAGTGGGCGCCCCCGGCGCCGTCGCCACCGCGCGCGCCAGCGCCCACGCCGCCATCGGACAGTCGCTGTTCGACGCCAGCCTGGAGGTGGCCATCACGCAGGCACGGCAGACGCGCCGCTTGCAGCTGGAGCTGCCCGCGCCGCAGGTCGGCGCGGGCCTGCTGCGCGATCCGTTCAAGCCGCCGCCGCCCAAGCTGCGCAGCGACGTGAGCGCGGGCGACACCGCCTCGCTGCTGTTTGCGCCGCGCTTCGCCGTCAGCGGCGACTGGATCGTCGCGGGCAGGCAGGCCGGCGGCAGCGTGCTGCACGCCGTGCCCACCTCGGCATCCATCGAGCCGGCCCAGCCGCGCCGTTCCCATCCGACCCCGCATGCGAGCGAACTGGGCGTGGTTCTGTTCGGCAAAGTGCTGGCGCGCGTGGTCAGCAGCGGTACGGAGCTGACGCTCATGCGTTTTCCGGGCCAGGCATTCGGCCCGCCGCGCAGCGTGCCGCAGCCGCCGCCGGAGCACTTCCACGCGCCGCCGGGTGAGAACCGCTGGCTGCCGACGTTTTTCCTGAGCGACCGTTCTCCCAAGGGAATCGGCGCGCGCGTGTTCATGATCGATCTCGCCGGCCAATTGGTGTGCTGGAGCGCCGGCAACGAGAAGCATGCGCCGGATGTGCGTTTCGATGCGCTGGCCGACAAGGTGGTGGGCGCCACCCAGAGCGCCAACACGCTGCTGTACGCCCGCAGCGACGGCAAGCGCACCACGATCCATTCCTTGAAGGCCAGGACCGTCGAGCCGGAAACAATCGGCGAATTCGCGTTCGCGGCGCTGCAGGTGCGCTTCAGCAGCACGCCGGAAGGCTGGCTGTACGCGGTGCAGATGAACGTTGGAGAATGGCGGCTGATCGCCCCCAATTGCGACCGGCGCACCCGGATCCTGGTGCCGCACGACGCCACAGTGATCGGCGTCACGCGTGGCCGGCCTTACGGTCCGGCCCTGGTGGTGCTCGCCGCCGACCGGCTCACCCTGGAGCTGTTTTCAAAAAGCGACAAGCGGGTGATCGTGCGCAGCGAGGCGCCGATCGCCCAGGCGACGCTCGATCCGTCAAGCGACCGGCTGTGCTGGCTCACCGGCACGCACGAATTATGCGTCATGAACTTGCACGACAGCGGCCCGCCGCTGTTGCGGGTGGGGCCGGCTCAGGCAGCGGAGGGCGCATGAAGCTGCCCGCGCAACTGGCGCCGTGGCGCGCCTGGCTGGCGCTGCTGCCGGCGGAACTGGCCGCGCCGCTGGGCGCCATGCTGCTGCGCCTGCAGCCGCTGGTGGGCCGCATGGCTGGCTCGGCGCCGGCGCCGGAGAGCACACCGGTCGGGGTGGGCGGCATTGCCCGGCGCGGCCCCTACCATCGCCTGCTCCTGAGCGAATGGGCGGTGCTGGACGCCGCGCCCGATGAATTCTTGCGCCGCGCCGCCGCCGGCGAACTGCTGTTTTCGGCGCCCGAGCCGCGCGTGCAGCGCCGCGCGCGCAGCTGCGTGGCGCTGTTCGACGCCGGTCCGGCGCAACTGGGCGAGCCGCGCCTGGTGCACCTGGCGCTGTTCATCCTGCTGGCGCGCCGCGCGCACGAGGAAGGCGCCAGCTTCCGTTGGGGCATCTTGCAAACGCCCGGCGCGCTCGATGCCGGATGCGGCCAGCAGGCGCTGATGCGCCTGATAAACGCGCGCACGGCGCTGCGTGCTGGCACCGCCGCGCGCGACGGCTGGAATGACGAACTGGCCGGACTCGATCCGCATGCCGAGGTATGGCAGGTGGGCGCGCCCGACGCCGTGGCGCTGCGGCGCGAAAGCGCGCGCGCCGGCATCGTCCAGCCGCTGCTCGGGGATGGCCTGCAAGTGAGCATCGCGCAGCGGGGCAGGGCGCGCGAGCTGACGCTGGACCTGCCGGCGCCAGCCAGCGCGGTGCGCCTGTTGCGCTATCCGGCCGGCGAGCCGGCCAAGCCGGCGCGCAACCGCATGGGCGGGCGCAATACGCCCTCGCTCAAACATGCGCCGCGCTTTGCGTGCTACCAGGAGCGCGTGGTCACCGGCCGGCCGGACGGTGGCACGCTCAGTTTTTCTTATCTGGACGCGTACGCCAGCATGCCGCCGGCGCCGCGGCGCCAGCGCGTGCCGAAACGCGGCAGCGTGCTGGGCATCTGGCCGCTGGGCGACAGGGTGGCCGACGTGGCCGCGTGCGGCGAGAAGCTGATGTTCCGGTATTTCGGCGGGGTGTTCGAACGCTGCGAATGCGCGCGCCCGCCAGCAAGGCGGTTCGCGGCGGCGCGCGGCTTGGGGCGCTGGCTGCCGATTTTCTTCCTGCGCAAGACCGACTATGACCAGGTCTTGATGATCGATAGCGCCGCGCGCCTGGTGCGCTGGCGCGCGCGCCATGACGGCGCTGGCGCGACCAGCTTCGAGCTGCTGGCCGGCGGCGTGGTCGGCGCGGTCCAGAGCCAGAACCGGCTGCTGTACGCCAGCGTGGCGGACGGCTTGACCAGATTGCATCGTTACGAGTCCGCCGCGCCGGAGCCGGTCGACGACCTGGTGTTCGAGTGGCCGGTCCTGCGCGTGCTGTACGGCGAAGTGAACAGCCTCGCCCCGGAGCACATGCTGGCCCTGCAAACCAGCGACACCGAATGGCTGCTGGTGCATGGACGCGCCTCGCGCACGCTGGTGATCGGCGACGGCGCCACGGTGATCGGGGTGGCCCGCCTGGCGCCCGACAGCGCCGAGCTGGCGCTGCTGGTGATCAATCCCGACCGCTGCACGGTGGAGCTGCGCGGCGCGACGCAGCGGCGCACGATCGTGCATGCGCATTTTCCGATCGCCCACCTGACGCTCGATCCGTCCAGCCAGATCATGAGCTGGCTGCTGACCAGCCACGAACTGTTCGTGCGCCGGCTGCACAGCGAACTGGCGCTGCTGCATTACACGCCGCCGGCGCACGTGTACCCATGAGTGCGCGCGTGCATGACATTCCCGATAGAGGTCCGTATGGATATTGAAATTCGCCAACCGCTGTTTTGCGGCTACCTTGAAGTACGCGCGCTGTGGTTCGACTTGCCACTGCTGGGCGAGGCCGAGGCGCGCCGGCGCGTGCTGGGACACTGGCAGGCCGGATCGCAGCTGTTCCTGGCCGCGGGCGGCTATCTGCTGGCCTGGCCGGCGCCGCGCTGGCGGCATGTGGAAGCGCTCGACGCGCTGGCGCTGTGCCGGGTTGGTGAAGTGCTCAGCAGCGCGCCGCTGACGGCGGCCGAACTGGACGCGCTTCCGGCCGGCGCTTACTGGCTGGTGCGGGGCGGGGTGGCGCAAGCGGCGGTGCCACAGGCGCGCGTCGATCCCGCGCCGTGGCTGGCGCTGGACGCGATCGCGCTGCGCCAGCCGCTGGCGCCGCCGCCTCCACCGGTCGAGTTGACCATGCAGGTCCCGATGGCGCTGGGCGACGTGCTGGGCGAGGCCATGCCCGTGCGCAGTGCCGACAGCATCGGGTTCGCGCGCAAGGAGATCGAGCGCATCGAACGGGACGGGGAGGGGACGGGCGTGCCGGAGCCGTCCGGCGCGCGCGCCGCCGCGCTGGCGGCCGGCGTGGCGCTCGGCGTGCTTGGCCTGCTGGCGCGCGGCCTGGGCGCCGGCGGCGCGGCGGGTGCGGGGCAGGGCACAGGGTACGTTCCGGCGTATGGCGCTGGAACGGGAACGGGGACTGGCAAGGGCGCGGCCAAGGGGCCGGGGCAGGACGGCGGCGCGGGGCAAGGCAAGCGCGCCGGGCCGGGTCCATGGGCGCGCCGCCTGTCGGCGCTGATGGCGCGCCTGGCGTCGCTGACCCGGGTGTCGAAAGTGCTGGGCTGGCGCCAGGCCACCTATCTCCAGCAACTGTTCGACCTGTTTGACAAGGGCGACCTGGCCGAAGCGCTGCGCCACGCGGTGCCGATCGATACGATCGGCGGCGGGGCGTCGCGACCGGCCCTGGGCAGGCCGCGTCCGCGCACCAGCTTGACCGTGAGCGGCCCGAGTCCCTCCGCGCCGTCGATCAACTTCGCGGAAGACCTGGTGACGCAGCTGCGCGCAGCCTACCGGCGCAGTTTCGAGCGGCTCGACCGCGAAGGGCGGATCGACGAAGCCGTGTACGTGCTGGCCGAGCTGTTGCAGTGTCCCCTGGAAGCGGTCACCTATCTCGAAAAGAAGGAGCGCTATCTGCAGGCGGCGCAACTGGCCGGCACGGTGGAACTGGCGCCAGCGGTGGCGGTGCGGCTGTGGGTTCTGGCCGGCGATATCGAGCGCGCGGTGCGCGTTGCGCGCCTGCACAACGATTTCGACGCCGCCGTGCGCCTGCTCGAGGGCCGCGACAGCGAGCACGCCGCGCCGCTGCGGCGCGCCTGGGCCGAGTACCTGGCCGCGCGCGGCGACCTGATGGCGGCGATCGATGTCATCTGGCCCTTGCCCGAGCATCATGCGCTGGCGCTGGGCTGGCTGGTGCAGGCCGAACGCAGCGGCGGCACGCTGGGCATGCAGGCGCTGGCGCGCAAACTGGCGCTGATGCCGGGCACCTTGCGCTCGAGCGCGGTGGCGATCGACGCGCTGCTGGCGGCGCCCGGCGAGGAAGGCGTGCAGCGGCGCGCGCGCCTGGCGGTGGCGCTGGTCGGCGCCCTGCCGGCCTCGGACGCCACGCGCCGGGTGGCGGGCGCGCTGCTGCGCAAGGTGTTGCCGGAACGGATGGAAGGCTTGAGCCGGCTCGACAAAACGGTGCTGATGCAACTGACCGACCTGGCCGCCAACGACGCGCTGCGCGCCGACCTGCCGCTGTTTTCGACCAAGGACGCGCAAGCGGCGCCGGGCATGCCGCTCAGCGGGCGCAGCGCGCCGCTGGTGGTGAGCCCGGAGGAACGCGGCCTGATGCCGATCCACGACGCGCGCGCGCTGCCGGACGGCGACTATCTGCTGGCGCTGGGCGAGAGCGGGGTGGTGCGGATCGGGCGCGACGGCGTGCAGCTGGCCCATTATCCGGTGCCGGCCGCGCACCTGGTGATCTCGCACAACGGCAAGCGCGCGCTGGCGCTGATGGCGCGCGAGCGCACATACCGGGTCAGCCGCCTGGACCTGATCAGCGGCGCCGTGTCGGACTGGCTGACGCTGGAACTGACGCACTGGTCGCTCGATTACGATGGCGTGTCCTGGAACGTGGCGCTGGAGCGGCGCCTGGCGGTGCTCGACACGAGCGCGCCGCAGCAAAGCATCGTCTGGCAGGTGGCGGACTTGCCGGGACCGATTGTCGGCTATGCCGACCGGGCCGGCGCGCTGACGCTGCTGCTGAAGGTGGACGACGGCATCGAGCAGTGGTCGTACGAGCAGCCGGGCCGCCATCTGCGCCAGCGCGACTGGTGGAACGACATCGCCTGGCACGAGGGCATGTCGATCCTGCCCGGCGCGGCGGGCGAGGCGCCGTATCTGGTGAGCGCCGACTGGATGAATGAGCAACTGCTGGTCGCCCAGCATGGCAAGCCGAAGCCGGTGACGGTGGCGCTGGAGTCGAACACGCCGCTCACCGTGATCATCGACGGCAAGTGGCTGGTGCTGATGGTGGCGGTGGAACAGGCGGTCCGCTGCCAGATCGCGACCCTGGCCGATGGCAAGGTGCGCGCGCGCGTCGAGTTGGCGCAGGACGATGCCGCGCGTTTCAGTTTTCACGACGGGCGCCTGCTGGTGTTCGACCGGGCCGGGCGCCTGGTCGACATCGATTGCGCGTCCGGCCTGGCGCACAGCCTGTGCCTGAGTTGAGTAATCCCTATGCGGCGCCGGCCGGTAGCGCGCCGGGCGCAGCCTACACGGCCTCGGTGTTCGGCTTGCACGGGCGCATCGGGCGCGGGCGCTACCTGGTGTATTCGGTCTTTCCCACGTGCGCGACGCTGTTGCCGATGGCGCCGCTATTCATGCTTGCCGGCTCGTTTCCGGCTGCTCTTATGCTGGGGTTCGCGCTGCTGGCCTTGCTGTCGCACCTGCTCATCGTGGCTGCGCGCCGCCTCGACGACCTCGATCACGCGCGCCGGTGGGTCTTGCTGCTCGGGGTGCCGGGAGTCAACGTGCTGTTCGTGCTGTATCTGCTGTGCGCCCCCGGCAACCCCAACGCCAACCCGCGCGGCCCGGCGCCCACCTCGAGCGTATCGGCGTTCACCCAGGCGGCGTGCCTGGCCTGCGCGTTGCCGCCGGTCATTGTGGTGCTCTTATACGCCCTCGCCAAGTTCAAATTGCCGGTATGATATTGCCATTTTGATCTGCATGCTTCTTAGCTGGAATTGCCAATGACCAATCTGTACGCTGCGCCATCCGCCGACATGACGGCCACCGCCTATCAAGGCGACACCTATCTGCCGCGCATGTTTCAAAAGGATGGCCGCATCGGCCGGGTGCGCTATCTGGTGTACGAAATGATCGTCACCGTGCTGACCGTGGCCGCGATGAGTGCGCTGCTGACCTGGCTGATCCCGGCGTACGGGCCGATGCTCAGCATGTTCGCCATGGTGGTCTGGATTCCATCGACGGCGCTGACGCTGGTGGTCACGCGCCGCCGCCTGCATGACCTGGGCAAGTCGGGCTGGCTGGGACTGCTGCATCTGGTCCCCGTGGCGAATCTGTTTTTCGGTTTGTGGATGGTGTTCGGGCGCGGCGATCCGGATGCCAACCAGTTCGGCGTGCCGCCGGCGCCGACCACGCGGGCGCTGGTGATTGCCGCCTTCTTGATTCCGGTCGCCATCATCGCGGTCTTGCCGAGTTACCAGGACCTCCAGGAAAAGTGGATTGCCGATATGGTTCGCTTCAAGACCAATGAATTGATGAAAGAGTACAAGGCAGGCGCGGCGGCGAAGGCGGTCGCCGCCGGGGACGACGTTGACGAGGATGCCGCCGCCGCGTCGGACGACGCCAGCACCGATGGCGGGCAAGCGGCCGCGGCGCCGGAGCAGGCCGGTTCGACGCCGCCCCGGTGATCGAGGGGAGCGAGACCATTGGATAATCCCAATCCTTACGCAGCACCGGCATCGGATCTGAATCCGGTGCGGGACCCGCGCGCCAGCTACACGCCGACGCCGTTCAGCCTGGATGGGCGGATCGGCCGTTTGCGTTACCTGGTGTATGGCTTTTTGCCGGGTGTTTTGTTGCTGATGCTGGTCGCGTATCTGATCGGTCCGCTCGGACTGGTCGAGCGGCGCGCGGTGGCGCAGCTACTCGCGCTTGCGGGCGCGCTGGCCGCGCTGGCGCTTGCGCTGGCGATGACGCGGCGCCGCCTGCACGATCTGGCACGGCCGGGATGGTGGGCCTTGCTCATGCTGCTGCCGCCGGTCAATCTGCTGGCGCTTGGCTATCTGTTGTACCGGGCTGGCGACGCGGGCGGCAACCGCTACGGGCCGCCACCGTCCGAGAACACGACCTTGGTGGCGGCAGGGGTGTGGAGCATGCTGCTGCTGGGGGTGACGGCGATTGTGGCGCAGTTCGACGTCGGGTGAGGCGGTCCAGGGGGCCGGCGCGAACAGGGCAGGCGCAATGTTCACCATATCGCATCGGCTCCCCGACCCTTTGTCATTCTCTTTACAACTGCCCGCTTTCCTTGATGTCGAGGTAGCGGTTCACCAGCGCGGTGCTGAGCTGGTCGGGGGTGATATCGATCAGGCGTTCGGCGCGGATGCCGAGGCGGCGGATGGCGTCGCGCCGTTGCTGCAGGTAGTGCACCGTGGCGCTGTAGCGCAGGGCGCTGGCGAAGGTGTCGACCTGTTTCGCGCGGGTGCCGTCCATGACCTTTTCGCGCAGGCTGGCGCAGATCACCAGGTGCTTGCTCGACATCAGCTCGCAGGCCGAGCGCAGCGCCGTGTCGTCTTCGTCGCGCAGGTTGGTGATGATGACGACAAAGGCGCGCTTGCTCAGGCGGTTGAGTAAATTGCTGGCCGCTTGCAGGTAGTCCGGCGCCATTTCGGCCGGCTGCACGTCGTACACCCCGGCCAGCAGGCGATCGAGCCCGTTGCGGCCCTTGCTCGGGGCCAGCCAGCGCGTCTCTTCGCCGCCGAAGGTCATCAGGCCGACCGCGTCGCCCTGTTTCTGGGCCAGGAAGCCAAGCGTGAGCACGGCGTTGAGCGCGTGGTCGAAGTGGGTGGTGACGTCGTCGCGCGCCAGCATGCGGCGCCCGGTGTCGAGCAAGAACACGACTTGCTGGTCGCGCTCTTCCTGGTATTCGCGGGTGATCGGCTTCTGGCGCCGCGCGGTCGCTTTCCAGTCGATCGAGCGCATGCTGTCGCCATCGCGGTATTCGCGCAGCTGGCGGAAATCGGTGCCTTCGCCGCGCCGGCGCTTGCGGATCGCGCCGGCCGCCGGGGCGCGCCTATCGGTCGCCGACAGGGTGTGGCCGAGCAGCTTGGAAAAATCGGGGAATACCTTGATGCTGCTCGATTCGCCGAGGCGGTGCATGCGCTGCCACAGGCGCAGCGGCGAGCGCACGCGCAGGTGGGCCGCCCCGAAACTGGCCGGGCCGCGCTGGTCGGGACACAAGGTATAGGTGACGGCGGCGTAGGCGCCGGGCGCGATTGCGCTGGCGTGGGGCAGGCCCTGCATGCCCCAGCTGGTGGGATAGTCGTCGTACAGGTCGAGCGCGAGCGCGCGCCCGCCGTCGTTATGCAGTTTGAGCGTGACCTTGTTCCAGGTCCCGACCGGCCACACGCCGGCCAGCTCGCGTTCGACCCGCAACTGCGGCGTGCTGCGCGAGAGCCAGGCGTCGGCGCAGGCGGCCACCAGCGCGGCCAGCCCGGCGCCTTGCCACAGCGGCAGCAGCGCCGGCACGTGGCTGGCGGCTGCGCCCAGCAGCGCCCAGCCGCCGGCGACTAGCAGCAGGGTGCGCGACGGCATCAAGGCGTCAGCCACGCGGAGCGGCGATTTCTTCGATCAGGCCAAGCAGCAGGTCGTCGCTGGAGAGGCCATCGAGTTCGCTTTCCGGGGATACCGCGATGCGGTGGCGCAGCACCGGCAGGGCGGCCGATTTGATGTCGTCGGGCGTGACGTAATCGCGCCCGGACGTCAAGGCCATGGCGCGCGCCATGCGCACCAGCGCGATGCACCCGCGCGGGCCGGCGCCGATGGCGATGCCGGGCCAGTCGCGCGTGGCGCGCACCAGCCGCACGGCGTAGGCGGAGACGGCGTCGTCGACGCGGATCTTGGCCACCAGTTGCTGCAGCACGACGATGGTTTCGGGCTTGACCAGGGTGGCCACCTGGTTCACGTCCAGGCCGTCGCCGACGCGGTCGCGCGTGACCATGCGCAGCATCTGTTCTTCTTCCTCGACGCTCGGATAGTCGATCCGCACCTTGATCAAGAAGCGGTCCAGCTGCGCTTCCGGCAGTGGGTAGGTGCCTTCGTTCTCCAACGGATTTTGCGTCGCCAGCACCATGAACGGCGGCGGCAGCTGGTGCGATTCGCCTTCGATCGTCACCTGGCGCTCCTGCATCACTTCGAGCAGCGAGGACTGGGTCTTGGCCGGGGCGCGGTTGATTTCGTCGGCCAGCAGCAGGTGCGAGAACACGGGGCCCTTGCGCACGCTGAAGGACTGGCTCTTCATGTCGTAGACCGCATGGCCCATGACGTCGGCCGGCATCAGGTCGGGCGTGAACTGGATGCGCGAAAAGTCGCCCGAGAAGGTCTTGGCCAGCGCCTTGACCAGCAAGGTCTTGCCCAAACCCGGCACGCCTTCGATCAGCACGTGGCCGCCAGCCAGGCAGCAGGCCAGCACCTGGTCGACGACGGCCTGCTGGCCGATCACGGCGCTGCGGATTTCTTCGCGCATGCGCTGGACGATGCCGATCGCCTGGGCGAGGCGGTCGGCCGGAATGGCGGTGGCGGTGCTATCGTTCATAGTGATTTCTCAGTGTTTGTAGGGTGCGGATCTGGCGTGTGAATCGGGTGACGTGGCTGGCCGCATCCTGCTGCAGGGCCTCGCTGACGTCGGCTTCGGGAAGGGCGCAGGTGCGCGCCAGGGTGGCCCACAGTTCGCCCTCGGGCATGCGGAACAGGGCCGGGACGCGGCGCCGGATCAGCGCCAGCGTGTCGTCGCGCGCCGCGTCGAGCAGCACCTGGCGCCCGCCGTCGGCTTTCCACAGCCAGGCGCCGGAGGCGTCGATATGTTCGAGCAGCGAGCGGCGCTCGGCCTTGGGCACCGGCAGGAGCGGGCCGAAACGGCGCAGCGCGCTCCACAGCAGCAGCGCCAGGCAGACCGCCAGGCTGATCAAGACCAGCTTGTAGTGGCGCCACAGCGCCTTGTACCACGGCAGCACGTTGAGGCGCTTGACGATGGTGACGTGCTTGCCCGGCGTGAGTTCGGTCAGCGCCAGCAGTAGCTGGGCGTGGTCGCGCTGCGGCAGCTTGCTGTTGGTGAAGTAGCCGTCCGCGACCAGCACGATGCGGCCTTTGCCTTCGGCGTACACGCGCACCGCGCCGCCATCGTCGTCGCTCCACAGCGGGGCGACGGCGCCTTGCAGGCTGACCATTTCGGTGGTGCCGGCGTCGAGTTCGAGCGCGTAGCTCTTGCCGGGCAGGGTCAGGTGGCTCAGTGCCAGTTCGCGCGCCTGCCTGGCGGCGGCGATCGCCTCCGGCTTTTTCTTGTCCTTCTCGTCCGGTTCGGTGCGGCACTTGCAGGCCAGCGCATCGGTGCGCGCGCGCACCCCGAAGTGGTCGGTGAGCGGGTCCTTGTCGTTGTCGTCCGGGTCGGCGCTGGCTTCATCGTCGGCGCTGTTTTCTTCGGCGGTGTCGTCCGCCGTCGCTGGCGCTTCGTCGGTGGTGCTGGCGTCTTCGCCGGCGGCCGCTGGCGACGCCTCTTCTTCCGCTTCTTCTTCTGGCTCTTCTTCCTGCTCTTCTTCCACTTCCTCGTCGTCGCTGGCGTCCGTCTCCACGACCAGCGCTCTTTCGGCGGGCGAGATCCAGCGCGGTTCGGCGATCAGCGTATTGCCGCGCCTTACCCACTCAAGCAGTTCGCGCGCCTGGTCGGGCGTGGCGGTGCCGGAAGCGCCGCTGACGATCATGGTGCCGGCCCCGGTCTGGGGCACCACCAGTTCGCCCAGCGAGCCGGCGCCATTGACGCTGCGGCCGTTCTGGCGCAACAGGCGCGTCGCGGCCAGCATCGGATCGGCCGAGGCCAGGCTCGACTCGCGTTGCACCGAGGTCCAGCGCAGTTCCATCTGGTCGTGCCACCACCAATAGCCGAGGGCGCCGAGGATCAGCAGGGCGAACGCGATCAGGATACCTTTTGTGCTGTCGTTCATGGCGTTACCTCGCGCCTTGCGCCGAATTGGGTGTCCCAGGCGGCGCAGCAGGCCAGCAGGGCGTCGTCGTTCGGCCAGCGGGCGGCGTAGGCGCCGTTAAGCCAGAGCGTGGTGGCGCTGTCGGCCACGTCGAGCCGGCCGCGCGTCAGTTGACCGCGCTCCCCGGCCTGGCGCGCCAGGCGCAGGCAGTCGCCTTCGGTATTGCCCTGGCGCAGGGCCAGCGCATCTTCCGTCACCAGGCGCGACAGGGTGGCGCGGTACAGCAAGGCCAGCGCGGCGCGCTGTTCGCCCCTGGCCCAGAAGGCGCGCACCTCGCTCGTCACGTCCGGCGGCAGCGATTCGGCGCGGATGTTCAGGCCGCCGATTTCGGTTGCCACGCGCACCTTGGCGCCACGCTCGAAGGCGGGCAGGTGGTGACGGTAGCGGTACAGCAGCCAGCCCACCAGGCCGATGGCGAACGCGATGACGAGCACCTTGAAGATGTCGGCGGCGAAGTTCATATTGGCCGAAGGAAAATCGAAGTCGCGGTCCTTGTCCTTCTTCTTTTCTTCGTCCGGCTTGCTCTTTTCCTTCAGGTGCCAGGTTTCGATGCAATCATAGCCGCGCAGCTCGTCTGTGCCGTACAACTGCTCGATCTGCTTGCGCACGCCGGCTTGTTCGGGCGCGAGCAGCGGGCCGCGTTCGGGCTGGCGCGGGCCGTCCTCGGGCGGTTTGCACTTGGCCGGGGCGGCCGGCGCGCTGACAGCGGCCGGGGCGGCGAGGGCCGGCAGCGGCAGGCTGGCGCCCGACAGCAGCACGCCGGCGCCGGCCAAGGCCAGCAGCGCCGACAGCAGCGGCGCGGCACGGGTGCGCGCGGCCGGCGGCTTCATCTGGCGCAGCTTGATTTCGATATCCCACGCTTCCATGCTGGCGCGCCGGTTCAGGTAAAGGGTGAAGCAGCACGCGGTATAGACCGGCGCCATGATGGCGGTGGCCACGCCGAAGGCGCCCAGGGACATCAACGCCACCTCCAGGGTTTGCGGGACGGCGCCGTCGGCGTTGACGTACATGACGAAGGGATTGGTGGTTTTGCCGTCGCTGATAAAAATGCCGATGAAGCCGAGCACGCCGAGTTGCAGCACCACTTCGAGGTGGGCGCAGACGATGCCGAACCAGGCGGCCGCGGAGGCGGTGCCGTTGTTGCCAAGCGTGCTGCGGCGCAGATTGGCGACGCGCCCGCGCGCGCCTTCGAGCATCCAGACCGGATGCGACAGGCCGCGCCCGGGGCTGAACGGACGGCCCCAGGTCAGCAGGCGGAAGGCGCCGCCGCCGATCTGGCGCGGCCAGGCGCGCACCGCTTCCTGCCAGGTGACGGTGGTGCCGAACACCTGGCGCGAGAGCACGTACAGGGGCGCGCGTTCGAGCAGCGGCTTGAACCACCACGCCAGCAAGACCCAGGCCCAGCCCAGATCGGGCATCCAGACGGTCAGCGCGGCGCACAGCGCCAGCAGCGGCAGCCACAGGACGAGGAAAGCCATGTAGGCGGCGCTGGCGTGCGAATGCAGCAGGGAAAAGCCCAGGTCAAGCGCCTGGGCATTCGTGCGCGGGCGCAGTTCGATCTGCAGTTTATCGATTTGCATGGCGGCCTCTTATTGCTTGCCGCGGCCGGCGAACAGGAAAAATCCGATCACCAGCACCCAGCAGGTGCCGCCGACGGCGTATTTGACATTGATCGGTATCACAGCCGAGGCGGACCAGAAGGCTTCGATGAAGGCGGCCAGGAAGGTCATCAGGCTGCCGCCGACGATGACCGGGAACATGTACTGGCTGGTCTCGTGCAGGGCGTGGGCGCGCGTGCGCCGGCCCGGATGGATCAGCGCCAGCCCGAGGCGGATGCCGGACATGCCGCACAACAGCAGTCCGGTGACTTCGACACTGGCGTGGGTGATCACGAACGACCAGAACTGGTGCGCGGTGGCCGGGTCGCGGCTCAGCCAGGCGGCGATCACGCCCAGGTGCATGCCGTTGAAAGCGACGCTGACGAGGGCCGGAATGCCGCCGAAGATGCCGCCGGCGAAGGTGCGAAAGCCGATCGAGACGTTGTTCCAGATGTAGTGGCCGAACATCATCACGTCGCCTTCGCTGCCGCCGCGCCCGACGCTGGCCTTGCCCGGCTGGTACATGTCGCGATATCCGTTGAGGTCGCTGGCCGAGGCGAAGCTGTAGGCCCACTGCGGCTTGAACCAGATCAGCAGGCCGACCCCGAGCGCGACCCCGAAAAACGCCACGCAGGTCAGCAGCAGCAAGCGCCATTCGGCGCGCACGCGGCAGGGAAAATCGACCAGCATCCAGCGCACCAGCGTATTCGGGCGCTCGATCGCGGTGCCGTACAGGCGCCGGTGGCAGGCGCCGACCAGTTTTTGCAGATAATCGGTGAGGGCCGGCGAATAGCCGCGCTGGCTCGACAGCGCCAGGCACTGGCACAGGCGGCGATACAGAGCCGGCAGGGCGCGCTGGTCGCTGCCGGCGCCCTCGAGCAGGGCGCTGATCTCGGTCCAGAGGGCGGCGTTGTCGGCTTCGAACTGTTGCTGTTTCATTTGTTAAAGCCTGCCACGTAGCCGCGCATGCGTTCGACGGAATCGGCGCCCTGGACGCCGGTCAGCGCTTCGGCGATGGTGCCCAGCTCGGCCATGCGGTCGAGCGGCAGCCGGTTTTCGCGTTCGAACAGGTCGATCAGGGTGCGCTGCTGGTCCGGGCTGAGCGGGAAAGGCAGCGGCAGCGGGTCGGTCGAGGGCGGGGTCGGGCGCGGCATGGGTTTTTCGAAATAGATGACCTGGGTGCCGGCCACGATGTCGCCCAGGCGGCGAAAACGCACATCGAACAGCATGCACACCAGGCCGCTGGCGTACAGGAACGGCAGGAAGTCGGCCACCAGCAGCAGGTTGCGCAGGGTCGATTCGCGCCAGCCGACCGGCAAGCCGTCGCTGCGCACCACTTCCAGGCCGAGCGCGCGCTTGCCCAGCGTGCGGCCATTGAAATACACTTCGCTGATGATCGGGTAGCCCCAGTAGGAAACGAACAGGATGACCAGGAACAGGCCGCTGCCGAGTTTGCCGCTGGGCATGATCAGCTGGGCCAGGCCGCAGAACAGCAGCCAGACCAGCACATCGATCAGCCAGGCGGCCGAGCGCAGGAACGGACCGGCGGGCGTCAGTTGCAGGCTCACGCCTTCGGGCGTGGTCAGGGACAGGCGGCCGTCTAGCAAGCGGGTGCCTCTTTGCGCTGCCTGGATGCGACTGGTGTGATGACCGCCATGCTTATACCGTGTTAAATTTACTGTAGGATGTATTTATTGTAACCAAGAAACGATGTAACGATGGCAAAAATGTGAGAATTACAGCGTATTTGTTGGGAATGGACCACTTTTGCGGCCCTGTTGCCAGCTTGGGTGTTGCATCGATGCACGGCGTGCCGGGTGCGCGACGCTGCGAGTATACTGCGCCGGCGCGGCTCCCGTCACAGATTACCGGGTGGATTTTTTGAACAGAAAATTGATCATTGGCGTGTGCATCGCCGCCGCCGCCGCCTCGGTGGCGCAGGTGCCGGACAAGCATGCGGCGCCGGCGTCCGCGACGCCGGCTTTTCCGCGTCACTTGCTGGCCGATGCGGGCAGTTGCCCGCTGCCGGCGTGGCCGCGCGAAGCGTTGCTGTACGACCTGCAGGGCAGCACCACGGTGTCGTTCGCGATCGGGCCCGACGGCGCGGTGGAGCAGGCGCGCCTGCTGCGCGGCAGCGGCTGGAGCATGCTCGACGAGGCGGCCCTGCGCGCCATTGCCGCCTGCCGTTTCAAGGCCGGGCTCGATGCGGCCGAGCGCGCCGGGCCGTATCCGATGCAGTTCGCCTGGAAGCTCGACGGCGAGGCCGGCGTGGCGCCGCTGCTGCGCTCCGGCAGTTGCCGGGAATCGGCGCGGTTTGCGCGCTTTGTTCCAGGGGCGACGGGGTCCGCTACGGCGCCGGGCGGCGCCGGCGGCGTGCTGGTGCGCTTCATGGTGGGCGAGGGCGGCGTGCCCACGCGCGTGGCCGCCGAAGCGAACGGGCAGGCGCCGGCGCTGGTGGCCGAGGCGCTCGACTTCATCCGCTCATGCCGCTTCGATGACGACGCCGCCAGTCCGGGCGAGCGCAGCGCCAGCCTGAGCGGACGCGTGGCGGGGCATTAGTTGGATATCGCGCGCCTTGAAAACAAGCTGATTGTCGTCAGCGAGCCGGTCGGCGTGGCCGCCTATGACTTCGACCTTGGCCTGCATGTCACCTGCACCCATCCGTACCGGATCGAGGGGGAAGAAATGTGCGTGCTGCGCATTGGCCCGATTGCCGATTACGCGGCCGAGTTCGAGGACAAGCTGGGCATGGGGCTAAGGCTGGTCAATTCACCCCAGGAGCATGCGCGCGCGAGCGAGCTGGAAGCGTGGTACCCGCTGCTCGGCGCGCTCACGCCGCGCACCGAGGTGTTCGACAGCCTGCCATCAGCCGACACGATCGAGGCCTCGTTCGCGTGGCCGGTGTTCATGAAGGGCTCGCGCCAGACCAGCAAGCATAATCCCGACCTGTCGGTGATCCGCAGCCGCGCGCATTACGAACTCGCCGCGCAGCTGTACCGGGACGATCCGATCCTGCACTGGCAAAAGCCGGTGATCCGCGAATTCGTGGCGCTCGAACCGGTGCGCGGGCAGGTGGCCGGCAAGGTCCAGCCATCGGTCGAATACCGCTCGTTCTGGTGGCACGGGCACTGCGTGGGATGGGGGCGCTACTGGAACCAGGTGGCGCCGTACGCCTGCGCCGACGAGCATGCCGGACGGGCCCTGGCCGCGCAGGCCGCCGCGCTGGTGGCGGTGCCGTTCCTGGTGGTCGATGTGGCCAAAACGGCCGACGGGCGCTGGATCGTCATCGAATGCAACGACGCCCAGGAGTCCGGCTACGCGGGGATCGCGCCGCAATTGCTGTGGCGCGAGCTGCTGGCGCGCATCGACGCCTAATCCGAACCGTGGCCAGCGCTTTCGTTTCCCAACCGGGGTCTGACCTCTGATTCGAAATTTTGCAAAATCTGAAAATCGTCAAGATCGCGCAAAGGCATTGTATTGCGTCTAACGTCTGCGATCGATATATAACCAGTCCGCTTTGTTGCTAGGTCTGCTTAACAATGTTTCGAATCAGAGGTCTGACCCCGGTTCAAAAAAGAAGGGAGGCGAATCAAAGCGAAAAAATGCTGGGGGCGCTTACTTCCAGCTTGCGCGGTAGGCTGCGAAGCGGCTGGCGGAGGCGGGGCTGTTGAGGGGTTCGATGACGTCGTCGGTGCAATCGCCATCGGCCACACAGAACACCACCGACACCGCGTCGCGCTCGGCGCCGCTGCCGAACACGCCTTCGTCGCCCAGTTGGCGCAGCGCGTCGGCGCAGGCCCCGAAGACCCAGCTCCGCAGGGCGTCGATGTCGACCTCGTTCGGAATGTCGCGGTGGTAGGGCAGGATCATGCGGTAGGCAATGTCGAGGTAGGCGCCTTCTTCGAAAAACGACCATTCCTGCGGCGCCCAGCGCATGTCGTCGCCGCCGCCGTCGCCGGCCAGCGCTTGTTCACTGTTGGCTACCGGGACGATGGTCATGGCGCTTTCGTCGCTCATCAAAGCGAAGCCGTTCATGGCCTGATCCGGATGGGCCGCGCGCATGGCCTTGAAGGCGTTGCGCGCGCCGTCGCGGATTTCGGCCGCCAGCAGGGCGGCGTCCAGCCGGTTCAGGTCGATCTCAAGCTGGCGCGTGGGGGTGAAGCCGGCCGCCACGGCCTCGGCGCACAAGGCGTCGTAACGCTCTTGCGCGGCGGCCGGGCTGGCCAGTTCGTCGAGGCCGTCCGTGCCCCAGGTTTCGGCCATGCCGGTGGCGTGCCAGACAGCTTTGCCGAGCAGGCGGACTTCGAAGAACTGGCGCGGTTTGGCGCCGATGTGTTTGTGGAAAAGTGACCAGTTGGTTGTCATTGTTGCGTGTCGATTGTGTAGTGGAGAATGTGGGGGAAGCGTCAGCTTTCCATCTGGACCGAGGTGACGGCGCCGTCGAGGCCGGCGTACACCACGATGATCTGGTCGCTCGCCATGTCGGCCAGCTTGTAGTCGAGCACCATGTAGGTGTCGTCGCTTTCCCAGTAAAAACCGATGCGCAGCAGCCGCAGGGCGGCCAGTAACTGGTCCACGCCGATCTCTTGCGCCACGCCGGTGCCGAAGCAGGCGGCCAGTTCGTCGGTGGAGCACTCGTCCAGATGGTACTCAAGAAAACGCCAGCTGCGGGCGCGCTCGCCGCTGGCGAAGTCGGCGCGGATGCCTGCGCGGGCGCTGGCGTCGAGCGCGCCCACGTCCGACAGGGCCGGGATGGCTTGCGCCGCCACGCTGTCGATGGCAAGGCCTGCGTGCGTGTGGAAGTCAATGCGCAAGCGTCCCAGCGGGGAGTCGGCCTCGTGCCACCAGTCCGGCGCCTCGGCATCGGGAAATGCTACCTGGCCGAGCAGGGGGAGCGGGATCGTGGTCATGGTTTTCCTGATAAATAGCGCTGCGGTGCGGGTAAACCTGGTTGGGAAAGAAGTATGCAGGCCGCGCCCGCTTCTGTCACGCCCAATCTGGGATGCCGCCCGCGCCCGCATGTTCGCGGGCCAGGTCGATGAAGGCGCGCAGCTTGGGCTGGTGCTGGGTCCGCACCGGGAAGTAGAGGAACAGCCCGCTGGTCGATGGCACGAACGGCGCCAGCACGCGTTCGAGCCGGCCGGCGTCGATATCGGCAGCCGCTTCCATGTCGGGCAAATATGCCAGGCCCATGCCGGCCAGCGCGAACTGGCGGATCAGGGTGGTGTCGTTGACGATCACGCCGCCGCCGGTGTCGACATGCAATGCCTGGCCGTCGCGCATGAAGCTCCAGCGGTGCAGCGCGCCGGAAGCGGGGAAGCGGTAGCGCAAGCTCTGGTGCGCCGTGAGCGCTTCGGGCGTGTCCGGACGGCCGCAGCGCGCCAGATAGGCGGGCGAGGCGAGCACCGACCAGCGCAGGTCGGCGCTGAGGCGCACGGCGACCATGTCCTGGGCCACCGACTGGCCGAGCCGGATGCCGGCATCGAAGCCGGCCGCCACCAGGTCGACCGCGCCATCGTCGAGTGCGATATCGAGCGTGACGTCCGGGCAGCGCTGGCAGAAGCGTTCGGCCAGCGGGGCAATGGCCAGGGCGCCCAGCGCGCGCGGCATGGTCAGGCGCAAGGTGCCGCTGGGGCGGCCGTTGGCGGCATGCAAGGTGGCGAAGGCGTCGTCGATCTGCCCGACCGCGCCGCGCAGCATGCCCGCCAGCATGGCGCCAGCGTCGGTCAGGGCCACGCTGCGGGTGGTGCGCCGTAGCAAAACGGTGCCGTGGCGCGCTTCGAGCAGCTTGACTGCCTTGCTGACGGCCGTGGTGGTGACCCCGAGGCGGGCGGCGGCCGCCGTAAAACTGTTCAGGTCGGCAACGGCGAGGAAGGCGCGCACGCCGTCGAAGGAGGATTCCGTCATCGTGATTGTGAACTAATGGTGCATGGACTATGGAGCATTATGCTCTTATTCTTGAGGATGGCGGCGGCTACCATGGAGACTCTTTTGATATACCAAGGGGAACCACCATGACACTTCAGCTCGGCACTCCGATTGCCACCTATTTTGCGGCCGCCAACGCCGCCGATCCCGACCAGCTTGCCTTGTGCTTCGCGCCGGATGCCAGCGTGCGCGACGAGGGACACAGCATGCATGGCCGCGCCGCGATTGCGGCCTGGGCCAGCGAGTCGCAGCGCCGCTACGGGGCCGTGGCCACCCCGCGCACGGTGCGCGAGGAGGGCGCGGAGGTGGTCGTCACCGCCGATGTGAGCGGCAACTTTCCGGGCAGCCCGCTGCCGCTGCATTTTCATTTCACGCTGGGCGAGTCCGGCATCGCGGCGCTGGCGATCACACCCTGAGCGACGTTCGCGCGGGTTCCGCTGTTGCTTTAATCATAACGTAGGCTATGATGGCGCTTCTTCATCACTACAGTGAAAGCGGCGCCATGTCCATCCAGGTCGACAGCAGGTATTTGCAGGTCTTGTTCGAGGGGCATGGCTTGTCTTGCGATGTGGTTGATGGCTGGGTGCTGCCGGAAGGGCGGCGCCCGGCCATCCGTGCCGAGTGGTACCCGAACCGCAACGGCTTCTCGGGCGTGTTCAATGTGCGTGTCCTGATGCCCGATGGCGTCGAGTTCCAGGAGGCCTGCTCCGGCATGGGGACGGGCGACGAAGGCATCGACAATGGCTTCGTCAAGTCCACTGAGAACGCCTTCCACGTGCTGCTGGCGGCGCTGTGGAGACGCGACCAGGACGAGCAGGTACACCGAGGTGCTCGCTACGCGCGGCGGCGTCTACACGGCGTATCAGGGCCTTTTCGTGGCGCGCGGCAAGGCGCACTTTCCGCCGGAGATGCCGGATCGCATCGATGAGTGCATCAAGCAGGCCAGCTTGTCGG
This sequence comes from Massilia sp. CCM 8734, assembly GCF_011682155.1. NCBI lineage: Bacteria > Pseudomonadati > Pseudomonadota > Betaproteobacteria > Burkholderiales > Oxalobacteraceae > Massilia > Massilia sp. CCM 8734. The sequence continues at coordinate 92,166 of NZ_WHJI01000007.1, read as the reverse complement.
CCGAGATCCACTGCGTGCGTTTTTTCTTCGCTAACGACAACGGCGCATTCACTTTCGAGGCGCTCGACAACGGCCAGGCCTGGGACGACGGCCTGCGTGCATTGGAAGGCTGCGCCTGGACGCCGTCCGCGGACTTTTACACGGTGCGCGTCTTCATGGTGCTGCGCCGCGTCGCACCAGGCCAGGCGTAAGCCAGTCTAGCCGAGCGCTTCGAGCGCGGCCTGGTCGACCTCTTCGGCGCGGTCCCCTGCGCTCGGGTGCGCGGCGAGCCGGCGCAGGTCGGCGGCCAGCGCATCGCGCAGGGCCGGCGAGCGCATCACCAGTTGCAAGATGACGTTGGTTTTCCAGATGGCGTCATCGCCATCGAGCACTTGCCTGACGGCGGGCGCGAGCGGCGCACCGATGCTGGCCAAAAACGGCGCGAGTGGCGTCGCCACCGGCCAGTTCATATCCTGCACCCATTCCAGCAAAGCGGGCAGCAGCGGGAGCACGGCGGGCCAGCCGGCTGCGATGGCCGCTTGCACAGCGTCCAGATCGTGCTTGTGTGCGGGAATCAAGGCGACGGGAATCAAGGGCGATGGCGGCGGCATGGGGTTTGGCCTGGACGCCGTTGCCGGCAACAGCGGCAACGGTATCACGAGCGCGCGCTGAAGGTTAACGCGCGCCGGTGCCGCTGGTGAGGGCGGCCGGCAGCTTGTCCACGTTGTCGAGCTGGTACGGGAACAGGGGGGTGTCGCCGAATACTTTGGCGCCGGTATCCTTGTCGGGATCGGTTTCCGACTTGCCGGTGTAGCGGTTGGAGGCGATGTTGGCGTCGATGAAGGCGTCGTTATTGTTCCAGTGCGGCTTGGCGGTGTTGGCGAAGAAATTGCCTTCGACTTTCACCTGGGCTCCGCCGCCGGCGCCGATGGCGAAGTAGGGCACGTCCAGCCAGTAGTTGTTGAACAGGTGGGTGCGCGAGGCGGCGCCGTCGAGCTTCGGATTGCGGCCCGAGGTCTTGTTCCAGAAGTTGTGGTGCATGCTCACCTGCGAGTTGCTGAAGGCGTTGGTGTAGTGGTGCTGGTTGCCGCAGACGGCCGGGTTGACACCGTCGAACCGGTTCCAGCTCAGGGTCACGTTCTTGCTGTCCTGGATGTCGATGTGGCCGTCGCTGATCAGGTTAAAGCGCACATGGTCGACCCACACGTGGCTCGACTTGCTGATGGTGATGCCGTCGCCCGCTTCGACCAGGCCCGGATTGATGTTTTCGATGGCTAGGTTGCGGATGATGACGTTCTGCGCACCCGAGAGGTTGAGCGTGGCGCCGACGATGCGCGCGTCCTTGTTCAGGCCGACCAGGGTCTTGTTGGAGCCGACCCGGATAGTGATTTCATCGCGCGCACGCATGAAGCGCGTTTCGCTGGTCGAGCCGAGTTCCTTGCAGGTCTGCGCGCCGACCGGAAGGCGGTAGGTGCTCTTGCCGGGGTCCTGGTAGGTCGGGCAGGCCACCGCGCAGGTGCTTTCGGAACGCACGGCGGTGCGGCAATCGATGGTCGTGCCGGCGGGAATCTGGATCACGGCGGCGGCGCTCGATTGCAGGGCGCTCGTCAGCGCGCTGCAGGAGTTCACGCTGACCGGCGCGGTGTTGCCGCCGCCGGTGGTGCCGCTCAAGCCGTCAGCGCCGGCCTGGGCCGCGAAGCCGTCGGCCGCCGGGCCGCCGCAGGAACCGTTGGTGGGGTTGAAGTACCAGCGTTGCAGGCCGCCGCCGGTGTCGCTGGCCTGGTAGGCGCGCGAGCCGCTGTTGTTGTCGGCCACGGTGAGCGACTTGCTGGAGTGGCGGGCGACGACGTTGTAGCCGCCGCCGGTCGATTTTTTGAGCAGCCATTGCTGGTTCTGGGCGCCGGTGGCGTTCCACTGGATGATTTTCGCGCCGTCGTTGACTGCCAGGTTCAGCACGTCGAGCAGCAGGCCGCTGTGCCTGGCCTGCATGGTCCAGTAACCGTTGCCGGCGTCGCGCAGGGTGAACTGCTGGTTGGCGCTGGCGGCGTAGCCCCACTGCTGGACTTCGGCCGCGCCCTGGGTCGAGCCGGCCACGACGTCGAGCGCTTTGCCGGAGGCGGCGTTGACGATGCTGTACATGCCGCCGTTGACCACGGCGGCGTTGCAATTGGCGGCGCTGGCCGGGTTGGCCAGCAGGTACAGGGGCATGGCCAGCAAGGCGGCCAGGGTGGTCAGGCGGCGTGCGGGAAGCAGGCGCGATGGCGCGTCTGAAACAGGAAAATTGCTCATCTGGGTGGAACTCCGGGGAAGATTGTCAATCGGGCTACGTGGTGGACTCGCTTGTGTTAGCGAAATGAAAAGAAAACGATGCTATCAGCAAAGTTATGCATATAAATATATGCATTTTCTCGGCATGCATGCCAATTTCGTATGCCTTCTCTTGACTGCGCCACCTCACGCGCCGCATGGCAGCGCCGCTTCGGCCGCCTCATGCTTGCCGCGCCGGAGCAATTCCCTGATCTGGGCCGCCGCCAGCGGCTTGCCGTAGTAATAGCCCTGCGCCTTGTCGCAGCCGTTGGCGCGTAAAAACTCCCCTTGCTCCGGCGTTTCGATTCCTTCGGCCACGGTTTCCATCTTCAGGCTCCTGGCAAGGGCGATGATGGCCCGGGTGATGGCCGCGTCTTCGGTGCTGTGCGGCAGGTCCTGCACGAAGCTGCGGTCGATCTTCAGCGCGCTGACCGGGAACGTCTTGAGGTAGCTCATCGACGAGTAGCCGGTGCCGAAATCGTCGATCGCCAGCGCGATGCCGGCGCGCTTGAGCGTGTGCAGCTTGTCGATCATGCCCGTCGAGGCGTCCATCAGCATGCTTTCGGTCAGTTCCAGTTCCAGCCAGCGGGCGTCGATGCCGCTGTCGTCGACGCTGGCCAGCACCGAGGCGACCAGGCCGTCTTCGCTCAGCTGGCGCCCGGACAGGTTGATCGACATGCGGATCGCGTGGCCCTCGTCATGCCAGGCGCGCAGTTCGCGGCAGGCTTCGCGCAGCACCCATTCGCCGATCGCCACGATCATGCCGGATTCTTCGGCCACGGGAATGAAGTCGGCCGGGCTGATCAGGCCAAGGTCCGGATGAATCCAGCGGATCAGCGCTTCGGCGCCGCACACGGCGCCGCTGCGCAGGTCGATCTGCGGCTGGTAGTGCAAGACGAATTCCTTGCGTTCGAGCGCGCGCCGCAGGTTGTTGTCGAGCGTGAAGCGCTTGCGCGCGTCTTCCTGCATGCTGTGGGTGAACAGCCGGTAGGCGTTCTTGCCGCTGTTTTTGGCGTAGTACATGGCGCTGTCGGCGTATTTGAGCAACTCGTGCATGCTGGCGGCGTGGTCGGGATAGACGCTGATGCCGATGCTGGCGCTGATGTGGATTTCGTGGCCCGAGATGGCGATTGGCTGGGCAATCTTGAGCAGGCATTTTTCGGCCACCACGGCGGCATCGTCGATGTGATGCACGTTTTCGAGGATGATGGCGAACTCGTCGCCGCCAATGCGGGCGATGGCGTCGCCGGGGCGCAAGGTGTCGGTGAGGCTGCGCGAGACCAGGCGCAGCAGGTCGTCGCCGATATCGTGCCCGAGCGTGTCGTTGACGGCCTTGAAGTTGTCGAGGTCGATGAACAGCACCACCGCGCGTTCCTGGCGTTGCCCGGCGCGCGCGATGACTTCTTCGAGCCGCTCGTTGAAGAAGTGGCGGTTGTGCAGCTGGGTCACGTTGTCGAAGTGGGCCAGGCGGTCGAGCTTGACCTCGACCCGCTTGCGCTCGCTGATTTCGGCCTCCAGTTCGCTTTCGCGCTTCTGGATGCGGTCGAGCATGGTGTTGAAGGTCGTCGACAGCGTGCCGATATCGGCCAGCGAACTGACTTCGGCGCGGATCGCGTAGTCGCCCAGGCGCGAAATCTGGGCGCTGGTGTCCGACAGCGCACGCAGGGGATCGGTAATGAAGCGCTGCAGGCGCGTCAGCACCAGGTGGGCGACGGCGAGCACGGCGAGCATGACCGGAATGGTGAGCGCCAGGTACAGCGCAAGCTGGTGGTAGACGCTGGCGAGCGAGCTTTGCACGATGAGCGTGCCGAGCCGCTGGCGCTGGACGATCAAGGGCGCGACCACGGTGACGTGGCGGTAGGAGAGCGTGTAGCCGCCGGCGCTCGCTGGCGGCGGCGCGAGCGGCATGACCTGGGCCGCGCCGGGGTCGCGCAGGTAGCTGGCGAAGCGGCTGTTGGTGTTGTCGTACACCACGGCCGACTGCACATCGGACACCACGCGCAGGGCCGCCAGGATTTCCCTGGCGGCGAGGCGGTCGCCGAAGAGCATGGCGGCCGACATGTTTTCGCTGCCCATGGCCGCTTGCGCCTGGGTCTGGCGCACCAGGGCCGAGGTGAAGAAGTAACTCTGGATTCCGAGCAGGAACAGGGTCGAGAGCAGGATCACGGTCCCGCTGGTGACCAGGTTGGCCCATTTGAGCTTGGTGCTCAGGGTTTGATTCCTGCGGTTGCGCTGCCATGGGCGTTTCATGATGGGTCCGTTTCGTGGGTTCAGTGCACCGCGCGCGCGAGGCGCATCACTTTGGAGCTGAGCGTGATGTTGGCGGCGCGCGCCGCCTCGGCGTTAAATTCGAAGGCGATGCGCTTGTCCTCGACGTTCAGTTCGACCATGATTCCCAGGCGCGCCGCGCCCTTCGCATCGGACACGGTCAGCACGCCTTCCTGGGGCGTCGCCTGGGCCAGCCGGGCCACGCTGTCGCTCTCGGACGCGCTGACGAAGACGATCTGGCACTGTCTGAGCGCGTCGCCGCCCGAACGGGGATAGGCGATCGTCATTGTCGCTTCGCCCAGGGGTTTGCCCTCCAGGCTGGCGAGCAGCTTGCCGAAGGGGTCGCGCCCGAGCACGCACAGCCTGACCAGGGGCGCGTCCGGATTCGGAAACGTGCTGAACAGGGCGATGTTGTAGATGAACGCCGCTTTCGCCGCGAATTCGGCGGCGGCCTGGGCTTGCGCCTGGGCGGGGGCGGGCAGCAGCAGGGCCAGCGCGAGGGCCCAGAAGCGCCGCCGGCGGGTGGCGCCGGCGCGCCAGGCGGCAGGGAAGGAAGCGGAGCGAAGGCGCATCATCATCGGAAGGTGTAGCTCGCCTGGATGCGCCAGTTGCGCCCATCCTGGCCGATGGCGTTCAGGTAGCGGGCCGGCGTGCCGCTGTCGTAATGCTCTTCGCTGGCGGAATCGGCGTAGTGCTTGCCGAGCAGGTTGTAGACGCTGGCGGACAGTTCGACGTGTTTTCCCATTGCGTAGCTGAGCACGGTCAGGTTGAGCAGGCCGAAGCCGCCCACCTGGCCGCCGGCCGTGGTGCGGCGACGGCTGGTGAACTGGCATTCGAGCGCGGCGCGCAGGGTATCGCGCCAGAACGGTTTGGCGTAGTTCAGCTTGAACAACTGGCGCGGCGAGTTGCTCAGCCATTCGCCGCTCACGCCGTTCCGCGCGTATTGCAGGCTGACGCTGGTCTTGAGCGCACTGCCGTCATCGCGCAGCCATTCGGCTTCGAACTCGGCGCCTTTGGAGCGCGCCGAATCGATGTTCGAATGCACCAGCCGGCTGTCGAGCGGGTCGGTGGTGAGGGCGATCAGGTCGATGAAGCGGTACTGGAACAGCGAGGCGCTGGCCCTGAAGTTTTCGGACGGAAAATACTCGCCGATCAGTTCGTAGGTCCGGATGCGCTCGGGCTTGAGTTGCGGATTGAGTTTGTAGCCCGTGCTGGTCGCGTAGTAGCGCTCGTAGGCGTTGGGCGAGCGGTAGGCGGTGCCGTACAGGGCCTTGAGGGTGCTGTGCGCGGCCGCTTTATAGATCAGCGCCACGCGCGGGTTGCTGGCATCGCCGCCTTCGTCGTCGCGGTCGTGGCGCAGGCCGGCGTTGAGGATGATGCGCTCGCCCAGGCGGAACTCGTCTTGCAGGTAGACGGCGACGCGTCGCTTGGGGTGGTCGCTGGCCAGGTAGGAGGCGTACGGGGCCAGGTCGTCGTTGCGCATCATGCGTTTGGCGTCGCTCGCATATTCGACCCCGGCAATGATCTTGTGATCGCGAAACGCCGTGCTCAGCAGGCGCAATTCGGTGGACACGGTACGGCTCTCGGCGGCGTCGATATTCACCGTTGCGCTGTCGGGCACGTAGATGTAGGTACCCTGGTAGCGGTAGCTGCGCAGGCTGAGGCCGGCGTGCAGTTCCAGGGTCGGGCCCAGGGGCGCCTGCCAGGCGGCGCTGGCGGACGCGTAGGCGTCGCTGGTCTGGCTGCGCGGATCGTTGAACTGTTGGCCGTAGGATGCGGTCGGGATGCCCTTGGTGCGCCGTCCGGCATAGGCGCTGGCCGAGAAGCCGCCCCAGCTCAGCTTGGCAAAGACGCGCTGGTAGCGATCATGGTCGAGATGGCGCGCCACGCCGAAGTTGTGCGCAGCATCATCGTATTCGGGGAAATACTGGTCGCCTCCTTTGCGCGCGAGCCAGGCTGCGCCCAGCAGCAGGTCGAGCCCGTTGGCGTCGCCGAAGCCGCTGGCGATGCGCGCCGTGCGCGTGCCTTCGCTGGCGGCGGCGGCGGCCAGGGTGGTGCCCTGGTGCGCCGCGCCGGTCTTGGTGATCACATTGACGACACCGAAAAAGGCGCTGCTGCCGTACATGGCCGAGCCCGGTCCAGGGACGAATTCGACCCGTTCGACCAGGCTGACATCGATCGGGAATTCGGTGCCGAGCGCGCCCTGGTCGTACACCATGTCGTTGAGACGGCGGCCGTCGACCAGGATCAGCAGGCGGGTGTTGAAGTCGCCCGGGCGCCCGGAGCCGCGCGTGCCGACGTAGCTGTAGTTGCGGTCGTCCGTCACGTAGACCCCGCGCACGCTGCGCAGGATGTCGGCCAGGGTGCGGTAGCCGAAGCGGCGGATGTCGTCGGCGGTGATCACCGACACCGAGGAGGGCGCTTCGCTGATTTTCTGGGCGAACTTGGAGGCGGTGATGATTTCCAGATTGAGCAATTGTTCGATGGGCAGGGCGTTCAGGTCTTGCTGGTGGTCGGGGCCGGCCACGACGGGCTGGGCCATGCTGGCCAGCGCGGCGGCGAGCGCGATGGCGCGCAGGGGAAGGTTCGGTGTCGGAGTCATGTCCAGGTCCTGCGCGGTGGCCGCCAGGCGATGCCGGGGCGGAAGGCCCGCGTGCTAGGCGGGAATGTTTCCAGTGGTTAACTTAGTAGCCCAGTGTAAGATTGTCCGACACGCGGCTTGTTGATTAAAGTTAAGCAAGGACGAGCGGGGTGGGATTGCTGCAACAGGGCTGGCGGGCTGGCAAATTGTCGGTTTGGTATCGTTATCGGGTACGCGCCGTCGTGCCAGAAGCGTCTTTGCGGTCGATGGGCTTCCGGGGCGTTAAGGGGAGGCTATTTGCTTGATAATCAACAATGAGGTCATCGCTGTTCCAGCCTGTCGCGCGTGTCGTGAGCGCCGGAAATCGATGACATATAGAAGCAGCGAATTGGCTGGCACTTATCTCCCTGCGCCGCAGTGCGTGCCGCGTCGGGAGAAGATAACTTGGGGAATGTAATGAACGGCTTGATCTACGGCGCATGCCTGCTGATATTGATGTGCTTCGGCATGCTGTATGCCCTTTTCAAGGGCCGCAAGAGCTGGTGGAGCAGGATAAAGTCGGTCGGGGTCGTGGTGCTGATCAATTTCGCGGTCATCGGGGTCGTCATCCTGTTCGATGAGTTCATGCCCGAGTCGATCAAGGACCTTCTGAACACACCGATTCCCTGGTTGATGGGGGCGATTCCGGGTTGGTATTACGCGTATCTGGTGGGCCGGGACGAGGTCGCCGCGGCACAGTGAGTGGGATCGTTTAGTGTGCTGGTTGCTCATTCGCCGGCCGGAGGTATCTGGTCGGTGACGACGTCGCGTTATGTTGTCGGGTCTGAAAACCTGTTGTAGAACTGCGCGCCGCTTTCTGGAGGATAGGGCCGAGGAGCTTGCACAGCGGTAGAATTACGACGCCCCCTCACCCAATAGTCGTACGACAGACAATGGCGGACGCGTCGTCGCTCGTGGCTTGATCGACCGCCGCCGCGAGGCGAGCGCTCCGTTCCGTCAAGCTCAGCATCCTCAGGTGTCATGATGAAGCCGCTAATCCTCTGTTTCGCACTCTTGTTTTCGCAAGCCACGCATGCGGTCCGGCCGGATCGCAATCTTTATGGGGTATGGAAAATCTCGGCGGTGCTCGATAACCAAGAGACCACGTCGCAGTCCAGCGACGAGGCAAGCAAGCTCGTCGGCACGACGCTGGTGATCGATCCGAAGCGCGTCCGCTTCGGGAAGGCCGATTGCGTGAACCCGTCTTTCAAGGTGGCGCAGCGGCGTTTTTATTCTTACTTCGTGAAGCACTATAACTTTGAGCCAACGAAGCTGCCATTGCCGGACAAGGTCCGCGAGATCACGGTCAAGTGCCGGGAACCGGTGGGCATCAATTTCATCTACGTGCGCGACCGCGAGCAACTGGTGCTGTATTGGGAAGGCTACTTCTTGAACGCCGTGAGGCAACAGCGCTGATGCGGCCGGGCTTGAAACGATGCGCGGCGACGATGACTTATCACGACACATGATACTTGCGAATGCAAAAAAGGGTTAGTAAGCCAAAGCTTGCTAACCCAGTTCTGTACTGCTGTATTCGTGGTAGGCCGTGCGGGATTCGAACCTGCGACCAACGGATTAAAAGTCCGCTGCTCTACCAGCTGAGCTAACGACCCGAAGAAGCAAGATTATAGGGGGCATCGACGTTTCTGTCAAATGCCCCAGCACACATTTTTTACCGGGGTGTGACGATCACCCTACTTCAGCACCGCCAGCCGGTCCTTGGCCGCTTGCGCCGCGCTCGAGTCCGGATATTTGGCGACCAGGTCCTTGAGCGCCTTTTTGGCATTCTTGGTGTCCTTCAGTTCGGTATAGCTGCTGGCGATGTTGAGCATCGCGTCAGGCGCCTTGGCGCTGTCGCGGTACTGGCTCACCACCGTTTCCTGGGCCGAGATGGCGTTCTTGTAGTCGCGCAGCGCGTAGTAGGCGTTGCCCAGCCAGTACTGCGCGTTGGCGGCATAGCCCGAGGCCGGAAAGCGGCGTACGAAGTCGCCCAGCGCCGACGCCGCGCTCTTGTAGTCGCCGCCCTTGAACATGGCCATGGCCGCGTCGTAGGTGCGCTGCTCGTTCGGATCGACCGCCGCTTCGCGTCCGTCGATGGTCACCTGGCGCGGTTCGAGCTTGCGCAGGCGCTCGTCGAGGTCGGTGTAGAAATCTTTCTGGCGCTTCTGGGCATTGGCCACTTCGTTGGTCAGCACTTCCAGCTGGCCGCGCAATTTGGCGATCTCGGACAGGGTCTGTTCCTGCTGGTTCACCATGTCGAGCGCGCTGCTGCGGTCGGACTTGCTGTCGATGCGGGCGTTGAGCTCGCGCGCGATGGTGTCGACCTTGGCGCGCAGTTCGAGGATGGCCTTGCGCGCCTCATCATCGTCGAGCAGGCCGGCGTGGCTCTGCAGCGGCACCCAGGCGGCCAGCGCCAGGCAGGCGGCGGCAATGCGGGACTTGGACAGTGTGATCATGATCGTGACTCTTTCAAAACCGTTGAAACTAAAACACCGTGGCACAAGGTCAGCGGGGCGGGCACAGTTCGCACTGCGCGCCGCCCCGATGGTCCGGATGCCGGTTACGGCAAGCGATTAATAGACGATGTCGGCACGACGGTTTTCCGCCCATGCCGCTTCGCCGCCACCGGTCGCTTTTGGCTTTTCTTCGCCCAGCGAGACCGCTTCCATCTGCGACTCGGCCACGCCCAGCGAGGCCATCGACTTGCGCACGGCTTCGGCACGTTTCTGGCCCAGGGCCAGGTTGTACTCGGTGCCGCCGCGTTCATCGGTATTGCCCTGGATGATGATCTTGCGGGTCTTGTTCTTGGTCAGGTAGCCGGCGTGGTTCTCGACGATTGGCTTGCCATCTTCACGCACGACATAGCTGTCGAGGTCGAAGTAGACGCTGCGTTTTGCCAGCGCGCCGGTTGGATCGTTGACAGGATCGACCACCGATTCGGTCGTTTGGGTCTTCACTTCGCGCGTATCGTCGGTCACGACGGTCTTGCCGGCAACCGGCTTTTCGGTCACTGGTGCGGGGGCGTCTTTGACCGGGGTGCTGCAAGCTGTGAGCAGGGCGGCGCTCGAGACGATGAATGCGAGGGTTTTAAAATTGCGCATGGGTGTTTTCTCCTGGACGGTGTTAAAAATAGCGTGAACGACGTTGATACTGCGATTACTTCATGAAGGGACCCCAGTTGGGCTCCCTGATGTTTCCTGCCTGGGTTGTTAAGCGCTGCTTGACCCTTCCATCGACCGACACCACAGCCAGCGAAGTACGGCCGCCGCCTTTGGTTGCGTACATGATGTATTTGCCGTTGGGCGAAAAACTCGGTTCGGTGGCCGCATCGGCCAGGCGCAGTTCCTGGCCGCTGGCCAGGTCCATCGCATAGAGGGAATAGCCACCGTCACGCTGGGAGACCCAGGCCAGGGTTTTGCCGTCCGAGGAGACGCGCGGGCTGATATTGTAACTGCCATTGAAGGTCACGCGCTGCGCATTGCCGCCAGCGGCTGGCATTTTGTAGATTTGCGGACCGCCGCTGCGGTCGCTGGTGAAATAGATGGTCTGGCCGTCGGCCGAAAATTGCGGCTCGGTGTCGATGCCGTTACTGTTCGAGACGCGGCGCAGGCCGCTGCCGTCGATGCCCACCACATACACCTGGGTGTGGCCGTCTTTCGACAAGGCCATCGTCAGGCGCGTGCCGTCGGGCGACCAGGACGGAGCCGAGTTGCTGCCTTTTTCATTGACCACGATCTTGCGCGCGCCGGTCACCAGGTCCTGCACGTAGATGATCGGTTTACGCTTTTCGAACGAGACGTAGGCGACCTTGCTGCCGTCCGGCGACCAGGCCGGCGAGATGATCGGTTCGTTCGAGCGCACCGCCACCTGCACCGCTTCGCCATCGGCATCGGCAATTTCGAGGCGGTAGTCGCGCGCACCGCGGTTTTCGTTGACGTAGGCGACGCGGGTGGCGAAGGCGCCGCGGCTGCCGGTCAGTTTTTCGTAGATATCGTCGGCGATCTTGTGGGCCGACAGGCGCGTGTATTTCGCTTGCGCGGACTGGGTCATGCTCGAGAGCTGATGGGTCTTGATGGTGTCGTGCAGCTTGTAGCGCACTTCGAAACGCCCGTCGGCCAGCTTTTGCACGCTGCCGACCACCAACGCATCGGCGCCGCGCGACTTCCACTGGCCGTAGTCGACCGGGGACGCTTCGGACAGGGTGCTGCCAGCGTCGATGATCTTGAACATGCCGCTGCGTTCGAGGTCGGCGCGGATGATGGCCGAGACCTGCGCGGGCGCCACGCCTTCTTCGGCAAAGGCGGCAATCGCGATGGGAATCTGGTTGCTGCCGACGCCGACCACTTCCACGCGCATTTGCGCGTAGGCCGAGGAACCGGTGATGAGGGCACCGGTCAATATCAATGTGCTGAGTTTAGTCATGGCTTTTTTGGGTTTCCTTCAATTTGAATGCGGCGGGAACTGACGGGTCTACCGTACCATCTTTTTTCTTCGGTAGCGGTGACGATTTGGCGATCGCGTTCTCGACCGCCTGGTCGTACGCCGGTACGCCACTGCTCTTGATCTTCTTGACCGACTTGATCTCACCGGTCGGCCATTGTTCGATCTGGTACACCGCTTGCGGATCGCCCGGCATGCTGGTGCTGCCCGTGTAATTCAGGTTGCTCTTGATCTTGGCGCCGATCGCGCCGAAATAACTCGGGTCGCCTTTCGGTGCGCTGCGCTTGTCGGCATCGCCATTGCCGCCGGTGTCGCCGGTGATGCGGCGCATTTCGGCGTCGCGCAGCTTGTCGAGTTTTTTCTGCTCCTCGGCCAGTTTCTTGTCCTTGGCGGCTTTGTCGGCCTTGGCCGCCTTGTCCTGGGCCTGCTTGTCCGCGAGCTTGTCCTGTTCCTGCTTTTGCTGCTCGAGTTTTTGCTGCTCGAGCTTTTGCTGTTCGAGCTTTTTCTGGTCGAGCTTCTTCTGATCGGCCAGTTTTTTCTGGTCGTCGAGTTTTTTCTCTTCGCGTTTCTTTTGCTCGGCCAATTCCTTGCGGGCCAGTTCCAGCTTGAGCTTTTCCTCGGCCAGGCGCTGCTCCTGCTGGAGTTTTTGTTGCTTGAGTTTCTTCTCGCGTTCGAGCGCAATATCGGGCGGCTTGACGGCGGGCGGCTTCTCCACCGGCTTCTCAGGCGGTTTTTCGACCGCTCTCTCGACCGGTTTCTCGACTGGTTTCTCGACCGGCTTGGGCGGCGTCACCGCTTTCACTACGCGCGGCGGCGGTTCCGCTTGGGCCAGGGGCGCAGCGTCTTGCACTTGCGGGTCCCACAGTTCCGCCTCGGTTGTGGTCGGCGCCACGTTCTGCCAGTTGATGCCAGCCCACAGGAACAGCAACAGACCGGCGTGCACGGCCAGCGCCAGTACGACCGAGGGGACGCGGCTCGGCTCGGGCGGCACGGTGTAGGGGCCGCCCGGATTAGCGGCGGGAGTGAGGGGCGCCATCGTCTTCACTTGGTGGCAAGGCCGACCCGGTTGATGCCCATTTTTTTCGCTTCGGAAACGAGCTGGATCACGTCGTCGTATTTGCTGTCGCGGTCGCCGGCGATCATCACCGGGTATTCCGGATGCTCGGCGTGCAAGGTGCGCAGGCGGCGCATCACGGCGTTACGGTTCGGCAATTCCTCGGCCGCGGCGCTGTTTTTGCCGTTGATGCCGATGCTCAGGCTGGCGTTCGGTTTCAACACGATCTGGATGTAGTCGTCCGGCGGCAGGGCGGATTTCTCCGCGCTCGGCAGGTTGATCACGCTCGGGCTGTTAGCCGGTGGCACGACCATGAAAATGATCAGCAACACCAGCATCACGTCGATGTAGGGGACGACGTTGATCTCGGACTTGAACTTGCGTTTGCGTCCGCCGCGCAGGCTGCTGGAAAACGATGCCATGAGTGCCTCCGATCAGCGCGACTGGCGCTGCAAGATGTTCGAAAATTCTTCGACGAAGCTCTCGAAGCGGATGGCCAGGCGGTCGATATCGTGCGTGAAGCGGTTGTAGGCGACCACGGCCGGAATGGCCGCGAACAGGCCGATGGCGGTCGCGATCAGCGCTTCGGCAATGCCGGGCGCCACGGCGGCCAGGGTCGCCTGCTGCACGTTGGCCAGGCCGCGGAAGGCGTTCATGATGCCCCACACGGTGCCCAACAGGCCGATGTACGGCGAGACCGAGCCGACCGATGCCAAAAAGTTCAGGTGCGAATCGAGGGCGTCGAGTTCGCGCTGGAAGGCGGCGCGCATGGCGCGGCGGGCGCCGTCGAGCACGGCGCCGGTGTCGAGCGGATCGCGCTGCGGGGACGCTTGTTTGCCCTTGATGAATTCGCCCATGCCGGCTTCGAAGATGCGCGCCAGCGCGCCGCTCTGTTCGCGCGTGGTGCTGGCGTTCTGGTGCAGGGTATGCAGGTTGCCGCCGGCCCAGAAGCTGCGTTCGAACTGTTCGGTCTGCTGGCGGGCGGCGCGCACGGCGAAGGCCTTGCGGAAGATATAGGTCCAGCTCATGATGGACAGGCCCAGCAAGAGTGCCATGATCAATTGCACGATCAAGTGCGCGTTACCGATCAGGGCGATAAAGGAAAGGTCTTGGGCTGCATTCATTGGCGTTGGATTTTTCTAGGTGTGAAGTGTCAGGCGGCACGCATTTTAGCAGCGGTAGCGTCGGGCAGGGCGCGTGGACGCAGGGTGACCGCGTCGACGCAGCCCACTTTGACCGTCGCGCTGGCCAGCAATACGTCGCCGTGCCAGGCTTGCTGGAGGAACTGGACCGATGCGCGCCCCAGTTTTTCTATACTCAATGTCAAGTTTAATGCATCATCAAGCCGGGCTGGCGCGTGATAGTCGATGCTGGCGTTCTTGACGACGAAAATCGCGCCGTGTTCGTCGCGCAGCGCCTGTTGGCCGACGTTGGCCGCACGCAGCCATTCGGTGCGCGCGCGTTCGAAGAATTTGAGGTAGTTCGCGTAAAAGACGATGCCGCCGGCGTCCGTGTCTTCGTAATAGACCCGTACCGGCCAACTGAATACTGAGGGCATTTCATTTGCCATAAGTGAATATCGGAAACATTTTACGCGGTTTTTTGCTGTAAATGTACGCAAGCGTACATAAAGATGGCGCCCAGCGGCCCGGATGGCGCACAAGTAGACGTGAGCCATGGCGAAGTGCCAAGTTCTGTAACAATCGCTTACATGGGCGAGTAGTCGTGTTACGCGGCCGCAGCTCCCGCCCATACCCTCGTCGTTCCCGGCCGTGCCGGTAACGACGAAAGTTACGTCCGCTTGATCGCAAACGGCCCGAACCCCTGGCAGGTCGGCATCATCTCGATCGTATTGATATTGATATGCGGCGGCAGTGTGGCGATCCAGAACGCGGTGGCGGCGATATCCTTGGCCGTCAGCGGCTGCGTGCCTTCGTACACCTTGGCCGCTTTCTCATCGTCGCCCTTGAAGCGCACGTTCGAAAACTCGGTTCCGCCGCACAAGCCCGGCGCCAGGTTGGTCGCGCGCACGCCCGTGCCGGCCAGGTCGGCGCGCAGGTTCAGGGTGAACTGGTCCACGAATGCCTTGGTCGCACCGTACACATTGCCGCCCGGGTAAGGGTAGTTGCCGGCCACCGATCCCAGATTAATGATCAGCCCGCTTCCGCGCTCGACCATGGCCGGCAGCAGCGCGCGCGTCATCGTCACCAGGCCGGTGCAGTTGGTGGCGATCATGGTTTCCCAATCGGCCAGCGGGGCTTCGTGGGCCGGCTCGGTGCCCAGCGCCAGGCCGGCATTGTTGATCAGCACATCGACCTGGCGCCACGATTGCGGCAACATCGACAAGGCTTCGTTGATCGACTCCTTGCAGGTGACATCCATGACGATCGGCAAAGCCAGGTCGCCCAGCTCGGCCGCGAGGGCATCCAGGCGGTCCTTGCGGCGCCCGCTGATGACGACTTGATGGCCGTTGTTGACGAAGGTACGCGCCATTTCGGCGCCGAAGCCGGCCGAGGCGCCGGTGATGAAAACGATCATAGTGGTGTCCTGGAGAAGTGCAAAGCTGTGCCGGATTGTAGCCCAAGTGACCCGATTGGCCGCTACCTGCCATTTAGGCAATCCCATTCCTTGCCCTATTCAAGGACTTAACTTACAATTTGGGCTCCATTACGTCTCACGTAACTGGCGAAAAGTCGCGGCGCATTGCTGCCTGGCGGCGAAAGGTGGGCATCCACCGGGGAACGTGAGATTTCATCAGCCGTTCGCCTGGGCAGCCACCGATGGAAGCGCACGATGAGGCTGCCTGTTCCATTTCCGACGGCTCCCCTCATTCGATCCTTGCAATCAGGTGCCTCGCACTCTTATCGATTGGAGTTTTTTCATGTTTTCAAAAGAACACACGCTCGCCCATGTTGACCCGGAATTGTGGGGCGCGATCCAGAAGGAAAACGCACGCCAGCAAGATCACATCGAACTGATCGCGTCCGAGAACTACACCTCGCCGGCCGTCATGCAAGCCCAGGGCTCGCAGCTGACCAATAAATACGCCGAAGGCTATCCAGGCAAGCGCTACTACGGCGGCTGCGAATTCGTCGACATCGCGGAACAACTGGCGATCGACCGTGTCAAACAACTGTTCGGCGCCGAAGCGGCCAACGTGCAGCCGAACTCCGGCTCCCAGGCCAACCAGGGCGTGTTCTTCGCCATGCTCAAGCCGGGCGATACCATCATGGGCATGTCGCTGGCCGAAGGCGGCCACCTGACCCACGGCATGGCGCTGAACATGTCGGGCAAGTGGTTCAACGTGGTGTCGTACGGCCTGACCGAGCAGGAAGACATCGACTACGACGCCATGGAGCGCCTGGCGCATGAGCACAAGCCGAAAATGATCATCGCCGGCGCATCGGCGTTTTCGCTGAAAATCGACTTCGAGCGTTTCGCCAAGGTCGCCAAGGCAGTGGGCGCGTACTTCATGGTCGACATGGCGCACTACGCCGGCCTGATCGCCGCTGGCGTCTACCCGAACCCGGTGCCGCACGCCGACTTCGTCACCTCGACCACGCACAAGTCGCTGCGCGGCCCGCGCGGCGGCATCATCCTGATGAAGGCCGAGCACGAAAAGGCCATCAATTCGGCCATCTTCCCCGGCATCCAGGGCGGCCCGCTGATGCACGTGATCGCCGGCAAGGCCGTTGCCTTCAAGGAAGCGCTGGAGCCGTCGTTCACCGAGTACCAGAAACAGGTCGTCAAGAACGCCGACGCGCTGGCCAAGGCGTTGATCGCGCGCGGCCTGCGCATCGTGTCCGGTCGCACCGAGTCGCATGTCATGCTGGTCGACCTGCGCGCCAAGAACCTGACCGGCAAGGAAGCCGAAGCCTTGCTGGGCGCCGCCCACATGACCTGCAACAAGAACGGCATCCCGAACGATCCGCAAAAACCGTTCGTGACGTCCGGCATCCGCCTCGGCAGCCCGGCCTTCACCACGCGCGGCTTCAAGGAAGAAGACGCCACCACGGTCGGCAACCTGATCGCGGACATCCTCGACAATCCGAACGACGCGGCAGTCGTGGAGCGCGTCAAGGCCGAAGTCAAGAAGCTGACCGACAAGTATCCGGTCTACGCGGCTTGATCTAAGCGACACTCACAGCAGCAGCCCCGGCCCCATGAAATGTCCCTTCTGCCAGCATGAAGATACGCAGGTCCTCGATACGCGCGTATCCGAGGAGGGCGATTCGATCCGGCGCCGGCGCCGCTGCGTCAAGTGCGACAAGCGCTTTACCACTTATGAACGGATCGAATTGTCGATGCCGATCATTGTCAAGAAAAACGGCAGCCGCACCGAGTACGCCTCGGTCAAGCTGCGCGGCAGCCTGATGCTGGCGCTGCGCAAGCGGCCGGTGTCGGCCGAGGCCATCGATCAGGCCGTCGCGTCGATCGAGGAAAAACTGCTCACCAGCGGACAGCGCGAGGTCGATACCGGCCACGTGGGCGAGCTGGTCATGCAGGAACTGAAACGCCTCGACAAGATTGCCTACATCCGTTTCGCGTCCGTGTATAAAAACTTCGAAGACCTGGCCGAGTTCCAGGAAGCTATTGCCGAAGTAGGTCACGAGCGCAAACCGCGTAAATAGTTCAGCTCACACTCTTGAGGCAGGCCATGCGCGCCTGCCCTCAGCACTGTTAACGTAGCTCCCAAGCGATCCAGATCACACCACCACCGACCTTGCAGCCCTGGCTGACAGGCTGCGGCGGCATGACCGGGCGCGTCGTTCAACGTTGCGGGGGAGTCATGCGCGCATTGCGAAATCATGTCGCCGGCGGATTCACGCTCATCGAAGTGCTGGTGGCGCTGGTGCTGCTTGCCATCGGCATCCTGGGCGCGCTCGGCACCCAGGTCGCGGCGCTGCGCACCCGCCAGGAGTCGAGCCTGATGTCGCGCGGGATGCATCTGGCCAGCGGCCTGGCCGAACGCATGCGCGCCAATGCCGCGCAAATGCGCCTGGACGACGCCATCAATCCCTATTTGCAACTGCGCTACGAGGCGGGCGAGGGCGCGCCGCCGCCCGCGCCCTCCCAGTGCTACGGGGCGGGTCGTTGCGACAGTGCGCAACTGGCGCGCTTCGACATCGCCGATACGGTGGCCGCGCTGCACGCCGGCTTTCCGGGCGGGCGTATCGCGGTGTGCCGCGACGCCGTCGTGTGGGACGATGCGGGCCAGGCGCTGGCGTGGGAATGCGCCGGCGCGGCCGGGGCGCCGGTGGTCATCAAGCTCGGCTGGCATGTCCGCTCCGCGCAGCGCGCCGGGCCGGGCGCCGCCGCGTCCTCCGCTCCAGCGCTGGCGGTGATGCTGGGCACGGGGGCGCCGTGAGGGCGCGCCCCGCTTTGCGATGGCTGCGCCAGGCCGGCCTGGGCCTGGTCGAACTGATGGTCGCGCTGGTGCTCGGCCTGCTGGTGACCCTGGCGGCTGCGGCGCTGCTGGTGTCCGCCCAGTCCGGCTACGCCGCACAGAACGCACTGGCGCAGACCGACGACGCCGGCCGCTTCGCGCTCGAGGCCATCGAACGGGCGGCGCGCCAGAGTGCCTGGGTCGATCTCGAGCGCGAAGGCGCGCCGCCATCGTCCGCCGCGACGGCCGCCCGCATCGGCGGGCTGGACAACCATGTGCTGGCGGGCGGCGGGCCTGGCATCGCCGCCGCGCGACCGGGCGGCGTCAACGGCAGCGACGTGCTGGCGCTGCGCTTCGACGGCGCGGGAGCCGGACCCGATGGCGACGGCAGCGTGCTCAGCTGCGCCGGCTTCGCGGTCGGCGCCGCTAACGAGGGCTGGAGCATTTTCTATGTCGCTCCGGATGCCGCCGGCGACGCCGAACTGCGCTGCAAATACCGTGGCCAGAAGGGCTGGCGCAGCGAGGCGCTGGTGGGCGGGGTCGATACCTTCCAGGTCCTGTACGGGCTCGACACCGACGAGCCCGGGGACGGCTTGCCCGACCGCTACCTGGCCGCCGCGGCCGTCAACGCGCTGGACGCCTCCCTGATACTCGACGGCGCCACCCCGGCAGAGCGCGAGCGCGACCTGCGCCGCAAAACCCACTGGAAGCGCGTGGCCAGCGTCAGGGTGGCGCTGTTGCTGCATGGCGCGCCCGGCGGCGCCGGCGGGCGCGAACCGCTTGCCTACGAGCTGTTCGGCCCCGGCTACAGCGGCGCCGATGACCCAGGCACGCGCATCGACGAAGCACGCCTGCCGCCAGCGCAGCGCTGGCGCGAGCGGCGCATCTTCGCCACCACCATCGTAATGCGCAACGCGGCCCTGTGAAACGCCATGCCAACCCTTCCTTGCCGAAGTGACCGCCAACATGGCGCCGTGCTGCTGACAGCGCTGTTCGTGCTGCTGGCGCTGATGATCCTCGGCGTGTCCGCCGCCCGTAGCGCGCTGAGCAGCGAAAAGTCGGCGCGCCACGAACGCGACCGCCAGATCGCATTCGGTGCGGCCGAGGCCGCGCTGGCCGACGCCGAACACGATATCGAGGGCGGCAGCGATCCCTCATCCCAGCGCGCGGCACTGTTTTCGCGTGGCAATGCGCTCGGCTTTGTCGACGGCTGCGGGGCCGAGCGCGAGCTCAATGCCGGCCTGTGCCTGCACGTGCCGGGGCAGGCGGCGTGGCAGCATGCCGATCTGTCGGGCAATGACGCAAGGCCGGCGGCTGGCGTGGCGTACGGCCGCTTTACCGGTGCGCAGCTGCCGTCGGGCAAGGGCACGCTGCCGCTGCGAGCGCCGCGCTACCTCATCGAACTGTTGCCGCACACCCAGGCAGGGGCCGATGCCGCCCGTCCGCCAAGCAACTTTTATCGCATCACGGCGGTCGGCTTCGGCGCGCTCGATGCGACCCGGGTGGTGCTGCAAACCTTCTACCTCAAGGCGGCGCCGGAGGAGGGGGCATGAACGCCATCCTTCAACGCTTGCGGGCGCCGTTACTCACTGCACTGCTGACCTTGCTGCTCGCTTGCTGGACCTGCGCGGCCGGCGCCGCGCCGCCGCTGTTGCAGGTACCCGACGGCGTGCTCGGCGCACCGGGCCAGATGCCGCCTAACCTGCTGATCAATCTGTCGCTCACGTTCGACGACGCCGGCGCGGCCTATCGCGGCGAGTATGCGAACGCGACCGATTATCCCGGTTACTTCAATCCGCGCCTGTGTTACCAGTATCCGATGAAGGCGCACTCGCGTTCGGTGCGCGAGCCCGACCTGGACGAACGCCTCGGGCATTTCGCGCCGCTCGGGCCGGCGCGGGCGGACCATGGCTGCGGCGGCGATGCGTTCAGCGGCAATGTGCTGAACTGGGCCACGGCCTCGACCCTCGACCTGGTGCGCCTGGGCCTGACTGGCGGCGACCGCGTGATCGACGACGCCGGCATCACCGTGCTGCAACGCGCCTGGTTGCCCGATGGCGCGGCACATGTCGATTTTTACGCGAACGCCCTGCATTTCCCGCGCAAGATGCTGCCCGCCGCCGAGAGCGCGGCGCTGACCCCGTTCGGCAAAACCGACCTGTATATCGTGTCGTGCCGCAATCGGGTGCTCTTCAGCGGCACCAACAAAGGCAAAAGCTGCGACGCACCCCGTTATGGCACGGACGGTACGCGGCTGGTGTCCGATAAATTCCATGGCGAATTTCTTGCACGTGTGCGCGTCTGCACGCCTGAGGACAGCGCCAGCCGGCCGGCCTTGTGCCGACCGTACGG
Organism: Massilia sp. CCM 8734; assembly: GCF_011682155.1. Classification (NCBI taxonomy): domain Bacteria; kingdom Pseudomonadati; phylum Pseudomonadota; class Betaproteobacteria; order Burkholderiales; family Oxalobacteraceae; genus Massilia; species Massilia sp. CCM 8734. Next base: position 71,760 of record NZ_WHJI01000007.1, on the reverse strand, counting down.
CGGCGCCTTCAAACCGGAAGGCGCGCTGCAACGGCACGCCGGGAGCGCGCGTATCGGCGTGATGGCCTACGCGGCAGGCGAGCGCCAGCAGGGCGGCGCGCCCGATGGCGGCGTCCTGCGCGCACCGCTCAAGTTCATCGGCGCCCAGGCCATCGACGCCCCAGGCTACGAGGCGCAGCCCAACCCGCGTGCCGAATGGAGCGACCAGACCGGCGTGTTCGTCCCCAATCCCGATCGCGGCGACGGCGCGGCCAGCGGCAGCATTGCCGCCATCAACCTGGCGGGCAGGAGCAAGCCGGCCAGCGCCGGCAGCTACGCCGTCGGCGACCCCGGCGCGGAACTGTATTACGAAGCGCTGCGCTATTTGCAGGACCGCGAACCGGGCGCGGCAACTGGTGGCGTCGCGCCGGATGGCTTGCCGGTGTGGGCTAGCCGCAGCGACCCGGTGAGCGCCGCCTGCCAGCGCAACGTGATCGCCACCATCGGCCACCCGGCCTTTATCGACGACCGCCACGTGCCGGGCAACACCCGGACCGGGCGCAACGACGCCGCGCGCGCCGCCGATACCTTCGCCGTGGTCCGTTTCGACGTCATGCAGGCAACGCGCCGCGTTGGCGACATGGAAGCCGACCGTGGCGGCGCCTACGGCAACAGCGCGCCCCGGTCCGATTTGAGCGGGCTCGACATGCTCAGCGACGGGCCGAACAAGGCCGGCAGCCTGTACCTGGCCGGCGCGGCCTGGTGGGCGCACACCAACCCGATCCGGCGCGACAAGCCGGTCACCGTCACCAGCATGGCGCTCGAACTCGGCATACCGGCACGCGAGGGCGCCAGCGCGCTGTACCTGGCCGCCAAATACGGCGCCTTCGACGACCGCAACGGCGACGCCAATCCCTTCATCACCAGTGGCGAGCGGCGCGACGATACGGAGTGGCGTGGTGCCGGCGGCGTCCCCGCCGGCTTCTTTGGCGCCAGGGACGCGTTTGCGATCGGACCGGCCATCGACGCCCTGTTCGCCGCTGCGGGTAACAGCGGCGGCGACACGCCCGGTGCGCTGGTGGCCAGCCCTGTCGGCAAGGGGCGCGGCTTCGTGCTCCAGGCCAGCGGCGACCTGTCCAGGGCCAGCGGCAGCCTGCGGCGGCGAGCGCTTACCGTGGGCAAGGACGTCCTGCCGTCCATCTCGGACAAGGTGGAATGGGACGCCGCCGAACTGTTGACCGGCAACGATGGCGTGCGGCCAGCGCTGCCGCCCCGTACGGCGCCGGCGGCGCGCAAGATCTACACCTTGGCCTACCGGCCCGACAAAACGGTGACGATCCCGTTCGACTGGGCCAGCCTGCCGCAGGAAATGCGCGCCGTGCTTGACGTTGCCCTTGCCGGCGGCGCGCCGGACGGACTGGGCGAAGCGCGCACGGCCTTCCTGCGTGGCGAGCGCGGCAGGGAAGCCGGCCAGCCGGGCGGCGTCTTGCGGCGCCGCGCCAGCGTGCTCGGTGATGTGGTTCACAGCGTGCCCCTGCTGGTCGGGCCGCCGCCGCCATCGCGCGGCGAGCCGGCCTATCTCGACTTCTACAAGCGCCAGCGCGCGCGGCCCGGCGTGGCCTATGTCGGCGCCAACGACGGCATGCTGCACGCTTTCGACGCCGCCACCGGTGTCGAACTGTTTGCCTACGTGCCGCACGCCTTGACGCCGGCGCTGGCGCGGCTGGCCGACCCCGGCTACCGCCACCGACCCTATGTCGACGCCAGCGCCGGCAGCGGCGAAGCGCTGCTCGACGGGCGCTGGCGCACCATTCTCGCTTCGGGCATGGGCATGGGTGCGCGCGGCGTCTTCGCGCTCGACATCTCCGACCCGGCCGCCTTCGACGCCGGCCTTGGCGCGCTGTGGGAATTCACCGGGCGCGACGACCCGGCCATGGGCCATGTCGCCACGCCGCCGCAGGTCGCCAGGTTCCGGACCGCCGTCAAGGATGGCGTGCCGCAGTACCGCGACTTTGTCGTCGTCGCCAGCGGCATCAACAATGGCCTCGGGGATGGCGGCGGCGCGCTGTTCCTGCTCGCGCTCGACAAGCCGGCCTCCGCGCGCTGGCAGCGCGGCGTCAATTACTACCGCTTCATCACGCCGGCGTCCGATCCGGCGCAGCCCAATGCGCTCTCGCCCCCGGCGCTGGCGCTGGCCGGCGATGCCAGCGTGCGCCATGCCTACGCGGGCGACTTGCAGGGCCGGCTGTGGCGTGTGGATTTCAGCGGACCGGCGCCATGGAACTCGGCGGTGTCGCCGCTGTTCGACGCCCGCGACGCCGGCGGCAGGCCCCAGCCCATCGCGCACGCGCCCCGCATCGTGTTCGCCCCCGGTGGCGGCTACCTTGTGCTGTTTGGCACCGGCAAGTTCATCGAACCGGCCGACACCCAGCGCAGCAGTTTCCTGCCGCAATCGTTTTACGCCGTCCACGATGCCTTGGGCAAGCAGCCACCGCTGTCGCGCGCGCGGCTGGCGCCACGCACCCTGAGCGGCACGGCGCGCTATGCGGTGGCGGGCGCGCCCGCCGAACTGGACGGGATGGACGCGCCAAAAGGCTGGTTCTTCGATTTCCCCCGGACCGCCCTCGACGGCGAGCGCGCCGCCGCCAGCCCGGTAACGCGCGGAGGCGCCCTGATCGTCGACACCTTGCTGCCTGGCGCCGACCCGTGCAGTGCGCCAGCGTCGCGCAGCTATGTGCTCGACGCGCTGAGCGGCCTGGCCATCGGCGCCGACGGCCGGGTGCGTTCCGGCGAAAGCACGGGCGAGCGCTACCCCACCTTGGCCGGCGTGCCGCCGCTGCTGATCGAGACCAGCACCAGCACCGGCGCGCGCGGCGCCAGCGGGCGAGCCGAGGCGGCGCACACCTACGCCATCGTGCGCCCGCAGGACGGCGGCAAGGCCGTGCCGGCGCAGCAGGTCGGCATCCGCACCCCGTCGCGCCGCCTCGGCTGGCGCGAGGTGCACAACTGGCAAGACCTGCACGATGCGGTAAAGAAAAAGTAACCACCCAAGCAAAGGAGCCGGCAATGAAACGCAGTCGAGGCTTTACCCTGATCGAAACCATGATCGCGATGACCATCATCGCCCTGCTGGCCGCGCTGGCCTATCCCGGCTACCAGGGCTTCGTGGTCAAGGCGCGCCGTACCGAAGCCCAGGCGGTCCTGCTCGACCTGATGCAAAAGCAGGAGCGCTATTACACGCAACACAACCGCTACCTTGCGTTTTCGGCCGACCAGGGCGGGCCGGAACAAGAGCGCTTCAAATGGTGGTCCGGCGGCAGCGCGAAGTCGAGCGCCTACGAACTGCGCGGCAAGCCGTGTGCCGGCCAGGCGATCGCGCGCTGCATCGTCATCGAAGCCATACCCGGCACCGACAGGGTCGACGCCACGTTCCGCGATGGCGAATGCCAGATCCTGACGCTCGACAGCGCCGGCGAACATACGGCCAGCGGCAGCGCCACCGGTTGCTGGCCATGAAGCACGCAAGCGCGCCGCCGGGGAGCGCGTTTTCGCTGGTCGAGCTGATGGTGGTGTTGCTTGTCGCCGCCATCGGGCTCACCGTCGCCGTCCCGGACATGCGCGCCATGATCCGCCTGTACCAGCTCAACGCCGCCGTGAACGACTTGTCCGGCGCCATCGGCACGACGCGTGCGCAAGCGATGGCGCGCGGCCAGCGCGTCGTTCTCGCACCGCTTGAGCCCGCCGGCGCCGACTGGAGCCTGGGCTGGGTGGCGTTTGTCGACCACGACGGCGACCGCCGGCCGGGCGCCTCCGACGAGCTGATCGTCACGCACGGCCCGGTGGGGAAGGGCATTGTGGTCAGCGCCGTGTTTTCCAGCCAGAAGCTGCCGGATTACCTGGCTTACAACAGTGCCGGGCGCAGCTGCACGGCGACCAGCAGCGCGGCGGCGCGCTGGGGCACCTTGTCGCTGTTTCAGGGCGAGCAAACGCGGCGCATCAAGATCAACATGCTCGGCCGCGCCCGCGTGTGCGATCCGGCCCGGGACGGCGCCAATTGCGAAGGGGAAGAGGAGGAGTCTTAGCGCTGACCTTGACAACCGGCGGCGCGATTGCCTTGTCGCCGGCGTCGCTTGCATCGGCACTCGCGCGCCGCTTGCATTGGCGCCGGCGCGGCGCTTGCATTGGCCGCTTGCTTTGCGCCGCTGTCGCGCTTGCCGTCGTCGACGGCGTAGCGTCTGCCTCGTCACGGGCGCGGGTAAAGCAGGGCCAGATCCAGGCTGCGAAAAAGCAGGCATCGCAGCCTCCCCGGCGGGAACGGCTGTCTTGGCGTAAAATCGCGGTCAGCCATTTACGCTGGGACACTTGTGCAATTACTTACTGATTCAGCAGCCATGACCCTGGCCCTCGACTGGGCCGCCAAAGGGCTGTACACCACCTCGCCGAACCCGCGTGTCGGCTGCGTCATCGTGCGCGACGGTGTGGTCATCGGCGCCGGTCACACGCAACCGGCCGGCCAGGCGCACGCCGAAATCGACGCCCTGCGCGACGCCGAGGCCCGCGGTAACGACGTGCGCGGCGCCACCGCTTACGTCACCCTGGAGCCGTGCAACCATTTCGGCCGCACGCCACCGTGTTCGGACGCCCTCGTGCGTGCGGGCCTGGGCCGCGTCGTCGCCGCCATGGTCGACCCCAATCCCCTGGTCGCCGGGCAAGGGCTGGCCAAGCTGGCGGCGGCCGGCATCGCCGTCAGTTCCGGACTGCACGAAGCCGAAGCGCGCGAACTGAACATCGGCTTCCTGTCGCGCATGCAGCGCGGCTTGCCGTGGGTCCGCCTCAAGACCGCCGCCAGCCTCGACGGCATGACGGCCTTGCACAATGGCGCCAGCCAGTGGATCACGGGCCAGCAAGCACGGGCAGACGGCCATGCATGGCGCGCGCGCGCCTGCGCCATTCTCACCGGCATCGGCACCGTCAAGGCCGACGACCCGCAACTGAACGTGCGTGCCGTCGAAACCACGCGCCAGCCGCGCCGCGTCATCGTCGACAGCAAGCTCGAGATCGACCCCGCCGCGCGCGTGCTGGCCGGCGCGCCGAGCTGGATCGTGGCCGCCGTGCCCGATCCCGGCAAAGAAACCGTGCTGCGCACCGCCGGCCACGACATCATCCTGCTGCCCAACGAGAGCGGCAAGGTCGACCTGCCGGCCCTGATGCGCGAGCTGGGCCGGCGCGACATCAACGAACTGCACGTCGAAGCCGGCACCAGGCTGAACGGATCGCTGATCCGCGAGGGTTGCGTCGACGAACTGCTGGTCTACCTCGCGCCGAGCCTGCTCGGCGAAGCCCAGGGCATGTTCGCGCTGCCCGCCCTGACCAGCCTCGACCAGCAAAAGCGCCTGCGCTTTCACGATATTGCCCCGCTGGGCGAGGATCTGCGCATCCTCGCCCGCTTTACCCATACCAAGGAATAGACCAGCATGTTTACAGGAATCGTCGCCGCCGTCGGCAAGATCAGCTCCGTCCAACCCCTCGAAGGCGGCCTCGACGCAGGCGTGCGCCTCGACATCGATGCCGGCGGCCTGCCGCTGGCCGACGTCGCCCTGGGCGACTCCATCGCCATCAACGGCGCCTGCATGACCGTGGTCGCCAAAACCGACGCCGCCTTCAGCGTCGACGTCTCGCGCGAAAGCCTCAACTGCACGGTCGGCCTCGACGCCCCGGGCGAAGTCAACCTCGAAAAGGCGCTGACCCTGGCCGAACGCCTGGGCGGCCACCTGGTGTCCGGCCACGTCGACGGGCTGGGGCTGGTGCACCGCTTCGAGGCCGTGGGCGAATCATGGGAACTAGTCATCGACGCCCCGCACGAGCTGGCCAAGTTCCTCGCCTTCAAGGGCTCGGTGGTCATCAACGGCGTCTCGCTGACGGTGAACCGGGTGGAAGACCTGGACGCCGCCTCGGGCAAGCTGTGCCGCTTCTCGATCAACCTGATTCCGCACACCATCTCGGTCACCACGCTCAAGCACTTGCGCGCCGGCAGCAAGGTCAACCTGGAAATCGACCTGATCGCGCGCTACGTCGAGCGCATGCTCTCGGTCGGCAAATCCTGACCGCGAGCATGGTATCCATCCGGCGGCGCACCCGCGTCGCGCCGCCAACCCCAGCGCCACCGAAAGCCGCCGCATGACGATCACCCTGCAAGCTGTTACCGAAGACAATTTCGACACCCTCATCGAGCTGCCCCTGCTGCCGGAGCAGCAGGACTACCTCGCCAGCAATGCCTACTCCATCGCCCAGGCAAGTTTCTATCCCAACAGTTTCTTTACGCGCGCCATCTGCCTTGACGACAAGCCGATCGGTTTCCTGATGTATGTGTCGCTGGCCGATGAAGGCCAGCCGGGCGAGTACGCGATCTACCGGTTCATGATCGACAGCGGCGAGCAGGGCAAAGGCTACGGCCGGCGCGCGATCGGCCTGGCGCTCGACGAGATCCGCAGCCGTCCCGATGCGACGGTGATCCAGATCTGCTACTGGCCGAGCAACCCGGTGGCAAAAGACTTTTACGCCAGCCTGGGCTTCGTCGAAACCGGGCTGGACGAACAGGGTGAGATGTATGCGGAAATCCGCCTGGGCGGCGCTTAGTTTAACTCGACCGGAAATTTTGCCGGTAATGTTGGGGACTGGTGCCGACCTGTTTGCTGAAACACGCCCGCATGGCCGCGCTGGTGCCGAATCCGGTAGCGTTGGCAACTTGCTCGACTGACAGCGCACTCGTTTCCAGCAGATACTGGGCCCGCCGCACGCGCGCGCCCAGCAGCCATTGCAGGGGCGAGGTGCCGGTTTGCTCCAGAAAGCGCCGGCTGAGCGTACGCTTGCTCAGCGCGGCATGCGCGGCGATGGCCTCCAGCGTCAACGCGCGATGCAATTGCGACTCCATCCATTTCAGCACCGGCTGCAGCGCCAGCGACGATGACGGTTCCGGATGCACGATGAACTGGGCCTGGCCGCCGCCACGTTCGGGCGGCATCACCGCCGCGCGCGCGGCGTCGGCCGCGACGGCGGCGCCGTAGTCGCGCCGCACCAGGTGCAGACACAGGTCGAGCCCGGCTGCGGCGCCCGCCGAGGTCAGCACCTTGCCGTTATCGACGAACAGCACGTTCGGGTCCACGGTCACGGTGGGAAAACGGCGCGCCAGTTCGCTTGCCGCCATCCAGTGCGTGGTGGCGCGCTGGCCATCGAGCACACCGCTCGCCGCCAGCAGAAAAGCGCCACTGCAAATCGAAGCGATCCGCGTCCCGCTGGCGGCAGCGGCCCTGATCGTGGCCAGCACCGCTTGCGACACCGGCGCGTCGATGTCGTCGATGCCCGGAATGATCAAGGTGTGCGCGCCGCCCGCATGGCTCAGGTTGAATCGTGTGTGCAAGTCGAACAGCCTGGCCGCGACCGACGGCGCTTCGCCGCAAACGATCACTTCGTAAGCCGCAGGCAAGCCCGCCACGCGAACGCGGCTGAACACTTCACAGGCCGTGGCCAGATCAAAAGGAATGACGCCGTGCGGCGCCAGGATGACGATTTTATGCATGGCGCAATTCTAGCGGCCCTATGCTGTCGTGTCAGTGCCAAGATAGGGTTTGGCGCGATCCTTGCGCAATATGGCAATCGAGCCAATGTACCGACGCGGCGCAAGGGATTGAGCGGTGATGGACGATGCCGACGCTTGCCACTGGCCGATACAAAGCAAGGCGCAGTACGCCTTGGTAGCGCACGGCGCAATCGTATATATTGAAGCCGCTGAAAGCGTCGTCCCGGATTTCCTGGCCGATCATTGTCCGCCTCTTACAAGAGCCGGCAGAATCCCACATACATAAACTCACTATGTCACAACTCAACACAGTCCTGTTCTCGGCCATGCTGGCCGGCGCCATCGCACCCGCATGGGCGGCCGAGCCGGCGGCCCTGCGCGACTACCGCGCCCTGGCGATCAGCCCCGACGGCAAACGCATCGCCGCGCTCGAATCGCTCGACCCGGGCGGCCTGCCGCTGCGCCCGCACGCCGTCGTGGTCGTGCGCGACGCCGCCAGCGGCGCCATCGTCGCCCAGTACGACCCGTGCGCCACCTGCATCTACGACCATCCCGCCTGGTCGCCCGACCGGCAAGCGCTGGCCTTCATCAGCGCCGATGCCAGGGCCGGCACCGCCACGCTGTACATCGCCGGCGCTGCGGGCGCCGCGCCGGCCGCCGTCATCAAGGGCGTGGCCAGCACCGCGCGCTGGTCGCCGGAAGGCAAACGGATTTCGCTGCTAGCCACGGCGGGCGCCAAAAAGCTCCCCGGCGCGGTCGAAGCCGGGGCGCGCCAGGTCGGCGAAATCGGCGTGCAGGAAGACGCCCAGCGCCTCGCGGTGGTCCCCGCGAACGGCGGCGAACTGACCATGGTGTCGCCGCCCGACAGCTATATTTACGAGTACGACTGGACCCCGGACGGCAAAGGCTTCGCCGTTACCAGCGCCAAGGGCAATGGCGACAACAACTGGTGGGTCGCCACGCTCGGCCATGTCGACATCGCCAGTGGCGCGCTGCGCGTGCTGGCCGCCCCCAAGATGCAGATGAATATCCCGCGCGTCTCGCCCGACGGGCGCAGCGTCGCCTTCATCGCGGGCCTCATGAGCGACTTCGGCTCGGTCGGCGGCGACGTCTTTACCGTGCCGCTGTCCGGCGGCGAACCGCACAACGTCACCCCGCGCTTCGCCGGCTCTTTTAACGGGCTGGCGTGGCAGGGCAAGCAGCTGATCGCCTCGGCGCTGGTCGGCAGCGAGCATGCGGTGCTCGCCATCGACCCGGTCAAGCGCGGCACGCGCACGCTCTGGTCGGGCGCGGTCAGCGCAAGCGGTTCGCGCCAGGGACGTTTTGTGTTCAGCGCCGACGGCGCCATCGCCGCCTCCGTGCACGAAGACTTCGCGCGCGCGCCGCACATCGTCGCCGGACGCCTGCCGCACCTGGCCGCCATCACGCGCGACAACGACGGCTTTGCGCCGCAGGTGCGCGCCACCAGCGTCGAATGGAACAACGACGGCTTCAGGATGCAGGGCTGGCTGCTCGCGCCGCTGGCGACCGAGCCTGGCAAAAAACATCCGATGGTGGTGCAGGTGCATGGCGGGCCGGCGTCGGCCGCCTCGCCGCGCTTCGTCTCCGATGGGGAACAGGCCAACCCGCTGCTGCGCGACCTCACGCGCAAGGGATACTACGTGTTCCTGCCCAACCCGCGCGGCAGCTTCGGCCAGGGCGTCGCCTTCGGCAGCGCCAACAAGCGCGATTTCGGGGGAGGCGACTGGCGCGACATCCTGGCCGGCATCGACGCCGCCGCCAAAAGCGCGCCGGTGGACGCGGGCCGGCTTGGCCTGATGGGACACTCCTACGGCGGCTTCATGACCATGTGGGGCGTGACCCACAGCCAGCGCTTCAAGGCCGCAGTGGCCGGCGCCGGCATCGCCAACTGGATCAGCTACTACGGCCAGAACGGCATCGACCAGTGGATGATTCCCTTCTTCGGCGCCTCGGCCTACGACGACCCGGCGGTGTACCGGGCGGCCTCGCCGATCGAGTCGATCAAGGCCGCGAAGACGCCGACCTTGCTGTACGTGGGCGAGCGCGATGTGGAAACGCCGGCGGTGCAATCGATGGAATTCTGGCACGGCCTGCGCGCCATGGGCACGCCGACCGCGCTGGTGATTTATGACGGCGAAGGCCACGCGATCCGCAAGCCCGAGCACCAGCGCGACCAGCGTGCGCGCACGGTGGGGTGGTTCGAGCGCTATCTTAAATAGGAGTGAGAATGCCGGGCGGCTGTAGTCGTCCGGTATCGGCAATCGGAGCTCGAACGCCCGTTAGCGAGCGCATTTAGATATTGTCGGGATGATCGATGCGCTTCCAGTGCATCCCGTCGAACACCGACAGCCAGCGCTTGGCCACCACTAGCATCTGCCCATGCCCGGCATCCAACGCCCTGCATTTGAAATTTCCCTGTCCTGTCTCCACGTAACGTAATTCGTCCTTGTCCAGCCGGTAGAGACCTTTCAGGCCGCCGACGTAAAGATGCCCGTCAAACCAAGTAGCCGCATAAAAATTGTCATGTATGCCCGTATGCAAAGCATGGAAATGGTTGCCTTTCCCTCGGACCAGCACTCCGTTGTTTCCGCCAGCATAAACAAACCCATCCCCCGCGCAGTGCACGCAGTTGAGGTCAACATTGGTCGGCTTTTCTGCCTGAAGCCACATATTCCCGTCGAAGTAAAAAATCAACCCCTCCCTGCCTACACAAAAGATAGCGGCTTCGGAGTATCCATCGACGGCGCACATGTCGCGTTGGGTAATATCATCGGCTTCGAGTGCTTCAGACAGTGGCATGCCTTGCCTTAAATAGTCACCTAATCCTGTGGTCTTTAAGCCGTTGTCAAACGCCACCCATTTCCCTGCTGCGCGTTGCATGACTTTGCCGCCATATCCACATAGATATAGGCTAGTCCCGATTTGGTTGATGTCCGTTAACGAAGGTATTCCGTGTCCGTTTTCAGCACCTGGAAGAATTTCATCGATCAAATTCTCACTTCCTGGTACATAAAATCCAACAATGCCCGAGCTTTCTTCCAGTGCTACGTATGCACGCTTCATGTCTCCGGCAAAGTTGGACATGACGCAGACTGAGCTTACTTGCCAGTTTCGGTCTTGATAAAACCACTCCCCATCATCAAACCATTGAAGACGACCATGGTCGTACTCATCCATGGGTTGAGCGTCCATCCGCGTAGACGTGAAAAAATAGTCATTTTCGATAATGCAACCGTCTAAGAATTCCACCGAAGCTTGACTTTTGGCCATACATCGCTCCTATCGCAAAGGTTTTTTCTGAGAACCACTGGAGAGTATTTCAACAAATCTTTCCATTGTTAACCCACTCTGGCCGTACGGGTCGGCTCTAAGTAATGTGTCTTTTTGTAATCCCAAATTCTCGTGCCGCATGCGCAGGGTATCCTTAATTTTGTTTGCGTTGCAAGCTGTCACTCTTGATACCGACTTGGCTCCGAGGGTTTCCAGTTGATCGAGAGTAGCGGTCCATTGTGGCCTGGCTTCTTCTCCGAGGATTTTCTCAGCCCCGTCGTAAATTTTGTGAATGGCAAGGTGTTCTTCTTCCGATACGCAAATGCATTGCCCCTTGCCCTCATCCATCTTGTCCGCGTAATAATAACCTCCACCTCGCCCGGGCAAGTATTCATCCAAAATCGAATCGAGAATTGGACCCAATGATACTTTCCCGGTTTTGGGGCCGCGCGTGCCAGGAGAGCGCCAGCTCCGATCGGGAACAATATGATGGGAGCGACCATCTGGACACTCTTTTTGCGCATCTTTGTACGAATAGATCTTGCATTTGTCCTTCTCCTCGTCATTTTGATTATCCCTGTGGCGATTCGTTGCCACGTTCAATAAACTCAGCAATGCCAAGTAATAGTCCAGGGGGCCGAGCAGTACAGGCCCCTTCGGCGGCGCTCCGGGGCTGGCAGGCAACTCGTCCACCGGAAAACCGCCCGGCGGCCGTGGCGCCGGCAATCTCGGCGGCCCTTTTCTCACCAGCACGCCAGCCCCCGCCTGCTGCCCCACAGCCCCTTGAGCCAGGATAGACATCGTCGCCGCCCTTAAGTTTTATGGTTGTGGCTCATGAGGTCAAGATGTCGCGGCACGTTATATCCCTCGACGAAGACGTTCGGCGACCACGACAAAAAATACGCTTTTCCCTTGATGACGCCGCTCTTGATTCCCTTCCTGAATGCCTCGGTGGCCGGCTCGTTGCCGGTACTGGTCGCGATCCGGCTCTTGTCGCGCAGCGCCACCGGCTCGCCATACATGAAGACACTGGTCGAACCGTTTTCCAGGTCGCTGATCCTGGCGGTGTTGGGGTAGGGGACCGGCACGCCGATCCTGGCCGGCCCGGGCGGGCTGCCGCACACGTCGGGAAAGGCCGCCGCGCTCATGCCGGCCTTGGACGCCTTGCCGGCAATCGACATGCTGTTGGCGTAAATTCTGAACATGGCCATGGACCATCCTTTCCCTATGATCAGGCTGAAAACTCTCCAAAACTGAGCAGGGCGGCGCTGCGTTCCCCTTCATCGCTCGCCATCAGGCACAGCATGTTGTACGACGGCGCATAGCCCTTGTGCGCGGACGCATAAGCCCACGCCAGCGCCAGCAAGCCCGCCGCCGCGCCGGTCTCGCCAAGACTGTCGGCCAGCATCCACAAGGGCGTGGCGGAGACATTCATGCGCGCTGCCGCAAGCGCGAATTCTTTCGCATAAAAGTCTTCGCTGGACTGGCCGCTGATGCGCAAGCCCACGCTGCCCGAATCGGCCGGCAATCCACCCAGCGCCGTGTTGATGGCTGCGCTCAAGGCAATCGCCCTGTTCGGCGCTGCGCCTCCGATAACGGCCAATTCCCGCGCGATTCCCAGGCCGGTGCAGAACAAGGTGGCCTCTGGCGCAGCGGGAGCTGTCGACCGCCTGTTGCTGAAACGTGGCGCGACCTGCGTTATCTGGTCCGGGCGCGCCACCAGCAGCGCGCATGCTGCCTCGCCCGGAATGAATCCGTGCGTATTGACGGACGAGAGCACCCGCCCGGCCCTGTGCATGGCCAACAAGGTATCCGCATTGGCATACGAATCGACGGCGGCAATCAACACGAAGGGATGCGACCTGGCCAGGTCAAAAGCCTCGTTGAGGGCCATCGCGGCGCCAGCCTGGCCGTACGCATACACCCGCGACTGTGCCGCAAAGCGTCGGCCGAGCGCCTCCTCGACGCCCGCACGCAAGACCGAATCGAGTGCCGCGATGCGTCCCGGCCGGGTCACTTCGGCCAGGCACAGGAGCAGTGGAATGCCCTGCGTGTCCAGGTGCGGCAAACCGTCGAGGCATTCGCCGATCGCGCGCGCCAGCATCGCGCCATGCTTGTCGATGGCTGGCGCGCGGTGGGCTTCCCATCCCAGCCTGACCAGTGCCGCCGTTATCGGCTCGCCACGGGGATCGATGAAGGGCAGGTCGTTAAAGTCGTTGAGCCTCGTGCGCAACGCGGCAAAGGTGGACGGCGCGTTCAGCCCTGCGGAGGTGACCGCGCCGGTGCGTAACAGGGCGAGCGGTTCGGTCATGGCGCATCCGCGTCAATGTCGCGTCGCCGGGATGGCAATTCATCGACCAGCACATCCAGCGCAATGTGAATGACGTGCCCCTTCGGACGTTCGCCAATTTCGATTGCACCGAATCGCAATATATCGTTGTCCAGATTTCTGACCACCCGCCACACGACCGTAAAGCGCTGCTTGTCCGGCTCGAAAACCAGGGTGTCGGCGCGGGCGGGCACGCGTTCGGCACTGCCCTGGCGTGGAGTAAGCGTGACGTGCATGGCCAGATCGGGGAGATTGAATTCGAGCCGGCCCGATGGCGTCAATGCCGGGTGCGTGAGGTTCACCAGCATCACGGCTTCTCCACCGCCAAGCTGCGCCAACTGCTGGTCTTCCGGCGCGCTCTGAAAATAGCGGGCGTCGAAATCAGGCGGCAGGAAAGGAAAAACCTGCTCCATCCATTGCGCGTCGTACGTGCCTGCATACTGAATGCGCGGCTCCCAATTGCGCCCCACCGGCCCGAAACTCAGTGGCGCGTATTTGCCGCCTGGGCTGGTGACCGGGTCGATCGGCGATTCTGTCTGCGCCACCGGCGATCCATCCGCAAATTTGCCGTGCGGGCGATAGCCGCAGCCGACCGGGTTGCGAGCATACGCGAATCGATCCGCTTCCTTTTCGGGATCGTTTTCCGTGCCGCCGTACGCAATGTCGTAGCTGATGGTTTGCCTGGTAAACGGTTCCGGCTTGCCGGCGCCCACGAACGCCCCGAGCAAATGGGTGCGCCACGGGCGCTTGCCGAGCACATTGAAAGCCTTGGCCATGCTCCCCACCCGCAGTCCTACCGGGACCACGCCCGCCGCAACGGCTCGTGGAGCGTAGGCGCTGCCCAGCAAAAGGACATCGACCTTCGGCTTGTCCAGGCAATAATCGCATTCGTACTCCGGGGCGCTCAAGCCAGGTTCGCCGGTCGCGGTATCGGCCAGGGTGATCGGAACCTGTTCTTCCATCGGCTCGGGCGACTCTCCAGCGCAGGGCAAGCGAAACGTCGCCTTGATCACCACCACCAGGCACTCGCTTCCCGCCTGATTGTGCATCGTCGTGTAGCCCGCGGCGAAACGGGTGTGATTGGTGAGATTCATGCCCGCGCCGTTCAGTTGAGAGAAACAGAGCCGCCCTTGATCCTGTTCTGGCCCGCTGCACGGGAGAGAATATGCTTGCCCCTGATTTCGATATTGCCCTGGGCATCGAGCGTGATGGAGGCGGCGCCGCACATCAGCGTAATTCGGCGCTGGGCGACCAGCACGAGTTCCTCGCCGTCGGCCACTGCCTGTAGCGGCAACGGCGCTACGCCGCCGTTCCGGCCTCCATCCGCACGGGGCGCGCGGACGATGCCCATGATGACAGGGGCTGCAGGGTCGCCGCCATCGAACTGCAGGGCGACTCGTGCGCCGATATGTTCGTGCCCCAGGTCGACCACGGTGAGGGCGGCCAGGGCGTCCCTGGTGCCGGCTTGGACCAGCGGGGCGCCATCGGCGTCGAATCCCGCCAGCACGCCCAGGACCATGCCGGACGCTTTGATGTCGTCCGGGCGTCTGGTGGTCGCGGCAGCGCTTGTTCTCGGTGGATTAGCTACGGTCATGGTCATCTCCTCGAAGTCGTTCCAGGCGCTGTTGTTGAATCCGCGCGGCGGCGTGCACGGGAAAGGTCGGCTCGCCCGGGTGCATCAGCGCCCGGTGAAGCGCAGCCAGTTCACGATGCGCTTGTTCGCCGGCAGACAAAACATGCAGAAGCCAGGGATCGGATACCGGCCTGCCCAACAGATAGCGCATATCGCCCGGATAACACTGTGCGTTAGCGTCCCACCATGTTTGCAGGCGGGCGCGATCCGGTAGCGGATACGCGGGCGCGTCCTTTGTCCGCAAGCGCGGCTCCGCGCGCACCATCCGGTTCGCATCCAGATCGAGGCCGGTGATCAGGCGCACCGATTCGCCGGCCAGCCGGGCTGCATTGCTGTCGTCGATCTGGGCAAGCAGCCAGGGAACATGCTGCCGGTCGCCGCTCCATCCGGCCGCCTGGATCGCCAGCGCGCGCTGTTGCGCGCACTGCATCAATGTCGCGATGTAGTTGTGTAGTTCGCTGCCCGACAGTGCCACGCAAAGCAGCTTCGCAACATCAGGAGTCGGCCTGGTTTGCGCGGCCGCATACGCATGCAGGGCTGGAATGGCCGCGTCGCGCCCGCCGAGAAGCAGCGCGCAGCGAGCAGCATTGAAAAGCGCCGGATGCCCGGGCGTGGCCTGGTCGAGAAAACCCGCTACACGTGGCAGGAGGGCGACTCTCCCACACTGTGCAATCGCATCGAATTCGGGCGCATCCGCTGAAGTGGCATGCGCCAGCAGGGCATCGTCGAGCCGACCGTCCGCAAGTGCGCGGTGAAGGTGGCAGTGGGCGAGGGCGGCAAGTCGGCAGGCGCCATCGCCGGACCTGATTTGTGCGTCAACCAGGCCGCTGACAGCGTGCGAATCGAACCATGCCAGCACGCCGTGCAGGGCATCGGCAAATCCGGGCTGGCCGGACAGGCGGGCAAGGGCATCATCCATCGCCTCGCGCGCCTCGCCCAGGAATGCGAGCGCCAACACGACAAAAGCATCGGCCCCGACGTCATGACAGCGGCGGCCGGCGGCCTTGTCGTACGCCGCCTCGGCCAGTTCCGTGGCGATCTCGCCCGCTTCATGCAGGCCGTCGAGATGCGCATCGATCGCGCCATCGATGTCGGCCAGCCGATCGAAGCGCAGGCGGACGTCGACGATCTCGCGGCGTCGGCGCCACCACGTGGTCGCCACATCGGTTACATGCTGCGCTACGATCGTTGGATTGGTCACTTGGGCACCGTGAAAGCATGTCCTAAGATAAGCTTTTCACAGTGTGGCGTAACTAACAGTAATACGAGTAAAGGCCGGTGTCAAAAGGCCGGTGTCAGGCCGGTGTCAGGTCTGACATTCGGACACGTCCTCGTCTGTAATTCCGCCTGCCGCGCGCCTAAGGATGAGCTCGTGTCCGAATGTCAGACCTGACACCCGGTGGTGGCCGTAATTCCGCCTGCCGCGCGCCTAAGGATGAGCTAGTGTCCGAATGTCAGACCTGACACCGGCTGGTGGCCTATTTGTTTTCCGGGTACAGCACCACCTGCACGTAATTGTTCATGTCGAAGTAGCGCTGGGCGGCCTGTTTCAGTTGCTCCGGCGTGATGGCATTGACCTTTTGCGGGTACGCCAGGATCTCGGCCGGATCGCTCCCCTGCAGGTGCGCCGTCTGCAGGCGGTTAAGCCAGTAGCCGTTCTCGCGCAGCGCCTTCTGGTGGTTCTGCAGCCAGTTTTGCTTGACCTTGTTCAGGTCAGCCAGGTCCGGTCCTTGCTCCTTCATGCGCGCCATCTCGGCCATTGCGGCGGCGATGACCTTGTCCACATTTTCCGGCCCGGTCGGCAGCGATGCGGTCACGGTGTAGTTCTCGTACGGGTATTTGCTCAAGCCCCCGCTCATGCCGCCGCCGTATATGAGCGCCAGCTTCTCGCGCAGGATGTCGGTGATGCGGATGTTGATCACTTCCAGCATCGCCTGCAAGCGCATCGCCTCGTCATCCGAATACGGCGCTTCGCCGCTGAAATTGATCGACACGTTGCTTTTCGCTTCGGTCCCGCTGCGCACTTCCTTCTTCACCACGCCGCGCACCGGACGCACGCCCACATCCTTGTAGCCCACCTCGATCTCGCCCACCGGCAGCGCGCCGAGGTAGGTCGCCAGCAGCGGTTTGACCTTGGCCAGGTCAAAACTGCCAACCAGGATGAACGTCATGTCCCGGGCGCTGAAAAAGCGCGCGCGGTACACCGCCAGCGCGCGCTCCAGATCGAGCTTGTCGAAGTCGGCGGGGCGCGCGGTGCGTGCCACGCGCGGATTGTCCTGGTACATGGTGCTGATCAGCGTATCGCGAAACACCGATTCCGGCTGCGCCATTGCGTTGCGCGCCGCTTCGACCTGCTTGCCCACGAAGGACTTGTACAGGTCCGCGTCGCGCCGCACGCCGGTCATGCGCAGGTACACCAGTTGCAGCATGGTCTCGATGTCGTCGTTGGCGGCGCTGCCGCTGATGCCGTCCACGTGGTTCCCCAGCGTCAGGCTGACCGTGGCCGCTTTCCCCGCCAGGATTTTTTGCAGGTCGAGCGGCGAGTAGTCTTTCAGTCCCATCGTGCCCACCACCGCATTCGCATAGCGCGCGTTGACGATGTCGGCGTCGCCGAACAGGCTCTGGCCGCCGAAGCGCACGGCGCTCATCATCACCTGGTCGTTGCGGAAGTCGGTCGGCTTGAGGATCACTTTCACGCCGTTCGACAAGGTCAGACGGGTCAGCCCCAGTGCCTTGTCTTCGCTCTGCGCGACGATGCCCCCGCCCGCCGGCGGCTTGTACATCAGCTCCGTGGCCAGCGTCTTTTGCTCCTGCGCGCGCACCGTCACTTTTTCGGCCTGCGCCACCGCCGCCAGCAACTGGGCGCTGGTTGGCGCCGGGCTGTCTTCCCTGGCGCTGCCCATGTACACGACCAGCTTGGCCGACGCGGATGCTGCGGGAATGGTGGCGCGCGCGTAGCGGTTCATGTCGTCGAGCGTTATCGCCGGCAGCAGTTCGCGCACGTAAGCGAATTCGTTGGCGATGCCGGGAATGCTTTCCTGCTCGAGGAAGTTGCGCACGTATTCGCCGACATAGCTGCCCGAGTCGGTCTTGTCACGTTCGTTGTAGGCCAGTTCGTACTGGCGCATCATGTTCTTGCGCGCCCGTTCGAATTCCTGGGCGCTGAAGCCGAACTGGCGGGTGCGCGCATTTTCCTGCACCAGCGCGTCGATGGCCGGCGTGGCGCCGCCTTTGCCCAGCGCCGCCGAGGCGTTGAACGAGGTGTAGCGCGGCGTCAGTTTACCGACCGAGCTGGCGCCGGCCATGAACGGCGGATTGGCCTGCTGCGCCAGTTCCTGCATGCGCTGGCCCAGCATGCCGGTAAACAGCGCCTCGACCAGTTTTTCGCGATAGGCGCCGAAGGTGCCCTTGTCGATCGATTCCTTCACCGGGTAGCGGATCAGCAGCGCGTTGGACGACGCTTCCTTGTCGGTCACCACAAGCGCCTCCGTGTGGGCGCGCGTGGGAATGGCGGCGTAGGTGCGCGCGCGTGGCTTGGCCGGGTTTTTCAACTGCCCGAAGTGCTGCTTGATGAGGCGCTCGGCGTCAAGCGGGTCGATGTCGCCCACCGCCACCACCGCCATCAGGTCGGGCCGGTACCAGTCCTTGTAGAAGCGCCGGATCGCTTCGTGCTTGAAACCCTTGATGATGTGTTCCTGCCCGATCGGCATGCGCTGCGCGTAGCGCGAACCGTTGTACAGCTTGGGCATGATCACCTTGTTCATGCGGTCGGCCGCGCCTTTGCCAAGCCGCAGTTCTTCCAGGATGATGCCGCGTTCCTTGTCGATGTCGGCCGCGTTCATGGTCAGCCCGCCCGCCCAGTCTTCCAGCACCAGGAAGCCCTTGTCGATGTTGTCGCGGTTATCGGTGGGGATCGGCAGGATGTACACCGTCTCGTCGAAGCTGGTGTAGGCATTCAGGTCGGCCCCGAACTTCACGCCGATCGACTGCAGGTACGACACCAGTTCGTGCTTCTTGAAGTTGGTCGAGCCGTTGAAGGCCATGTGTTCGGTGAAGTGGGCCAGGCCCTGCTGGTCGTCGTCTTCCAGGATCGAGCCGGCCTTGACGACCAGGCGCAGTTCGAGCTTTTTCTCGGGTTTGCCGTTTTTCTGGATGTAGTAAGTCAGTCCGTTGGCTAGCTTGCCCACCTTGACCTGCGGTCCTGCCGGTATCGCGTCGTCCAGCTTGATGGCGGCCTGGGCGCTTAGTGCGAACGCCATCAGGAGGGTGGCCGCACAAGCGGATCGAACGGAATACTTGGTCATTAGCGTCTCTGCAATGTTTTCTGGTAGAGCGCGGATTCTACTCCTTCGCCCGGTCTCCTACCGGAAGGGGCTGTGGCACGGGCAGCGCCAGGCGCGCGGCCGACGCGATCAGCGCCGCCATCGCGTCGGCCGCCAGCGGGCGGCTGAACAGGTAGCCCTGCACTTCGTCGCAGCCGATGCGCTGCAAGAAGGCCAACTGCTCCTGCGTCTCCACGCCCTCGGCCACCACCGACAGCGACAGCCCGTGCGCCAGGGCGATGGTGGCCTGGGCGATGGCGGCGCTGCGCGGGTCGGTGATGATATTGCGTACAAAACTCTGGTCGATCTTGAGCTTGTCGAGCATGAAACGCGACAGGTAGCCGAGCGACGAATAGCCGGTGCCGAAGTCGTCGAGCGAGATCGATACGCCCATGCCGGTCAGTTCGGCCAGCTGCACTTCGGCCGCTTCGCTGTCGCGCATCATGACGCTTTCGGTCAGTTCGATCTCCAGGTACTGCGGCGCCAGGCCGGACTCGCGCAGCGCCTCGCGCACCACGGCCGGCACGGTGCCGGCGGTGAACTGGTGCGCCGAGACATTCACCGCCACGCGCAGCGGCGCCAGGCCCGCGTCCTGCCAGGCCTTGTTCTGCATGCAGGCCTGGCGGATCACCCAGTTCCCGATCGGCAGGATCAGGCCCGTATCCTCGGCCAGCGCGATGAAGTCGCCCGGGCCGACCTGGCCCAGTTCCGGACTGCTCCAGCGCAGCAGCGCTTCCATGCTGCAGATGCGGCCATCGCCCAGCGAAACCTGCGGCTGGTAGTGCAGCGACAGTTCGTTGCGTTCGATGGCGCGGCGCAGGTGCGTTTCGAGCGCCATCCAGCGCAGCGCATGCGCGTTCATCTCGCCCTTGAAGAAGCGAAAACCATTGCGCCCCGCATCCTTCATGTGCGACAGCGCCACGTCGGCCGCTTTCAGCAATTCGCTCGGATTGGCGCCGTCGCGCGGGTAGATGCTGATGCCCACGCTGGTGGTGACGATCAGTTCATGGCCGTCGGCGTGGAACGGCTGGGCGATTTCGTCGATCAGGCGGCGCACCGCGACGATGATGGCGTCTGAGTCCAGGCATTCGGTCAGCAGCAGCACGAATTCGTCGCTGCCCAGGTGCGCCAGCGAGTCGGCCGGACCGGCCAGCAGGCCCGCGCGGCGCGCCACTTCGCGCAGCAGGGCGTCGCCGGCTTCGTGTCCCAGGCTGTCGTTGATGCGTTGCAGGCGGTCGATGTTAAACAGCAGCAGGGCGATCTGGCGGTCGCCGTGGCGCGCCGAGGCGATCGCCTGCTGCATCCGTTCGGTCAGCACCGAACGGTTCGGCAGCAGGGTCAATGGATCGTGGTTGCTCAGGAAGTCGACCTGGTGGTGCGCCGCCTTGAGCGCGCTGATGTCGCTCGACACCGACACGTAGGCGTCGATCTCGCCGCCGGCGCCGCGCACCGCGTTGATGCTGATCCGCTCCGGGTACACCTGGCCGTTCTTGCGGCGGTTCCATATCTCGCCGCGCCATTGGCCGGTGCTGGTCAGGCTGACCCAGATCGCGCGGTAGAAGGCCGTGTCGTGCCGCCCCGAGCGCAGCAGGCGCGGATTGCGGCCCAGGACGTCCGCTTCGCTGTAGCCGGTAATGTGTTCGAAGGCCGGATTGACGGCGATGATGTCGGCATGCGCGTCCGTCATCATGATGCTCTCTTGCGTGCTCTCGAGGATGCGGGCCGACAGGCGCAGCCGCTGTTCGCTCTCGCGCAGGGCGCGGTCGGCCTGCTGGCGCGCGGCCGCCTCCAGCTGCAATTGGGCGGCGTGGCGCTGCACCACTTCGTACAGGCACAGGTTTTCGTAGGCCACCGCCAGCTGCGCGCCGAGCGTGACGCCGATGCGTTCATCTTCGTGGCTGAACGGTTGCGCACCGGCCCCGCGCGTGCAGTACATCCAGCCATACAGCTGGTTGCGGTCGCGGATCGCCAGTCCCAAAAAGCCGTCCGCCGCCGGATGGCCGGCGGGCAGGGCGGCCTGGCCCTGCACGCGCAGCGCCAGCGGTTGTTCGAGCAGGGCGCCGGGCAGGCGCTGTGGGTCGAGCGCGGCGGCCATCAAGAGCTCGCGCCCGACGCCGAGGGTGCCCAGGTGGCGCACGCGCTGTTCGCCGCTGTCGAGCAGGCACACGGCCACGCAGTCGGCGTCCAGGATCGCGCTGGCCGCCTGCAAAAACACGCCGAGCATGGCGTCGGCATTACGTTCGCCGGTCAGGCGCAGGCTCATTTCTTCCAGCGCGGCCAGGCGCGCGGCCACGCTGCGCAAGCCGCTCATGCGCTCGCCGAGCAGGCTGGCCAGCTCGGACCCGAGTGCGGGATTGGCGACCGCGTGGCGATCGAGCAGGGCGCCGAGCGCATGGCGTGCCGACACCAGGGCGTCGTCGATGCTGCTGCCCAGGTTCGTGCCCACGGCCGCTGCCGCTGTCATTGCAGCGGCGCCGATGGTGCCGGCGCGCTCGCCCGCCTGATGCGCCAGTCCCAGCTCGCCGTGCACGGCGGCCAGGATGTCTTCCGGGTCGGCCGGCTTGGCCAGCACCCGCGAGACGCCGCAGCTGCGCGCCAGCGCCATCGTTTCGCTGACCGCGTAGATGGCCGAGTAAAAAATCACGCGGGTGGCGGCCAGTTCCGGGTCGGCGCGCAGCTGCTGCACGAATTCGTAGCCGTCCATGGCCGGCATCAGGATGTCGGTGATGATCAGGTCCGGACGCTCGGCGCGCACCTGGGCCAGCGCGTGCGCGCCATCGTAGGCTTCGAGCAGGCGGTGGCCGGTGTGGCCGAGCAGGGCGCTCAGGTAGCGCCGGTTCGACGGCCGGTCGTCGACAATCAGGATCGTGGACATAGACCATGCTCCGGTTGCCAGGATCGTGCGCGGGGGTGGTCGTGAAAGCGTGCTGGCATAGT
Organism: Massilia sp. CCM 8734; assembly: GCF_011682155.1. Classification (NCBI taxonomy): domain Bacteria; kingdom Pseudomonadati; phylum Pseudomonadota; class Betaproteobacteria; order Burkholderiales; family Oxalobacteraceae; genus Massilia; species Massilia sp. CCM 8734. Next base: position 49,693 of record NZ_WHJI01000007.1, on the reverse strand, counting down.
GGCTCCGGGCCACGCTCCGGCAGGCGAAAGACGGAAGGCGAGGCCTGCAGTGATAATAATGCAGGTCGGCGCGCGCTCCGGAAATTTGTTTCGGATCGTTTTAAAAAGGGTAACATTCCCTTATCATTTCAAGCATATTGTTGTCCCAGTGCAACGAATTAGCAGGCCGACAAGTGCCGGCGGGATGGGGCGCCAATATCTTCCCAAGCTTAGGTCAGTTGAAGTCGGGTAAATCCTTTAAAATAGCGGATTACGCTCCAGCAGCTTTCCGTCTCCGAGGAACATGTCATGTCAATCTCCAGTACCCCCGAAATCGTCGAAGAATTGCGCGCAGGGCGCATGGTCATCCTGGTCGACGAAGAAGACCGCGAAAATGAGGGGGACCTGGTGCTGGCGGCCGATTTCGTGACGCCTGAAGCGATCAATTTCATGGTCAAGCACGCGCGCGGCCTGGTTTGCCTGACCCTGACCGAAGAACGCTGCAAGCAGCTGAATCTGTCGATGATGACGTCGAGCAACGGTACCTTTTACGGCACCAACTTCACGGTCTCGATCGAAGCGGCCGAAGGCGTCACCACCGGCATCTCGGCGGCCGACCGCGCCAAGACCATCCAGGTGGCGGTGGCCAAGAACGCCAGCCCGGCCGATATCGTCCAGCCGGGCCACATTTTCCCGCTCAAGGCCCAGCGCGGCGGCGTGCTGATGCGCGCCGGCCACACCGAAGCCGGCTGCGACCTGACCGAGATGGCCGGCCTGACCCCGGCGTCGGTCATCTGCGAAATCCTCAAGGATGACGGCACCATGGCGCGCCTGCCGGACTTGCTGGAATTTGCCAAAGAACACAATCTGAAAATCGGCACCATCGCCGACCTGATCCACTATCGCGGGCAGAACGAGTGCCTGGTCGAGCGCATCGCCGAGCGCACCATGCAGACCGCCTACGGTCAATTCCGCCTGATCGCCTTCCGCGACAAGCCGAGCGGCTCGGCCCACCTGGCCATGGTGCATGGCGATCTGGCGCCGAACCTCGATGCGCTGGTGCGCGTGCATCAGCCGGTCTCGATCCTCGACCTGCTCGACAGTGAAGCAACCACCCACTCGTGGACCATGGCGTCGTCGATGCAGGCGATCAAGCAAGCCGACCGTGGCGTGATGGTGCTGCTCAACTGCGGCGAGACGGCCGAGCAACTGTTTGCCCAGTTCGCCGCCCTCGACGCCAACAGCAAGCCGACCGGGCGCGCCGCCAGCATGGACTTGCGCACCTACGGTATCGGCGCCCAGATCCTCAAGGACCTGGGTGTGGGCAAGATGGAATTGCTGGCCAGCCCGCGCAAAATGCCTTCCATGACCGGTTTCGACCTGGAAGTGACCGGCTATCGCGCCAGGCCCGATGGCGCGTCGCATAGCGCGTCGCCTGGCGCGTCGCACGGCGAGCCGTCCGCCAAGGCAGCCGCCTGAAGCGGTACACTCCATATTCAATCACACACATATATATAGAAGGGGTCTGCCATGACCGTAGGAACTTATGAAAGCAATCTGACCGGTGCAGGCCTGCGCGTTGGGATTGTCCAGGCGCGTTTTAACGCCGATGTGGGCCACGGCCTGCTGTCGGCCTGCCTGGCCGAACTCAAGCACCTGGGCGTGACCGACGAAGACGTGCTGCACGTCACCGTGCCGGGCGCGCTCGAAATCCCGCTGGCGCTGCAGAAAATGGCTGAAACCCAGCAGTTCGACGCGCTGGTCGCGCTCGGCGCGGTCATTCGCGGCGAAACGTATCACTTCGAGCTGGTGTCGAACGAATCGGGCGCCGGCATCACCCGCATCGGCCTCGACTATGGCATCGCCATCGCGAATGCCGTGCTCACCACCGAAAACGACGAGCAGGCTGAAGTGCGCATGGCGGAAAAAGGCGCGGAAGCGGCGCGTTGTGCCGTCGAAATGGCCAACCTGCTGATCGCACTCGAAGAGCTGCAAGCCGACGAAGACTGATTCCGGGCTGTCAGCAACACATCGTCCAGAACACGTTTTAAGAACAAACGGTAATAAAGAAGGTAAGAAGACCATGACAGAGAAAATCTTGCACGCCAATCCCAGCAAGAACCGCACGCCGCGCCACCGGGCGCGCGAGTTCGCCTTGCAGGGCTTGTATCAATGGCTGCTGAACAATGAAGACGCCACCACGGTCGTGAACAACATCCGCGCGGCGCACGGCTTCGAAAAAGCCGACGCCGACCACTTTGCGGTGCTGTTGTATGGCGCGATCAAGGATTCGGTGGCCTTGCGCGAGGCGTTCGCGCCGCTGATCGACCGCGGCGTGGCCGAGTTGTCCCCGATCGAGCACGCGGTGCTGCTGATCGGCGCGTTCGAGCTGAAAAACAACCTGGATATTCCTTACCGCGTTGTCATCAACGAAGCGGTCGAGCTGACCAAGTCGTTCGGCGGTATCGACGGCCACAAGTACGTCAACGGCGTGCTCGACAAACTGGCGCCGAAGCTGCGCGCCGACGAAGTGGCGGGCGACACCCGCCGCTAAGGGGTCAGACCCCGGTTTTTCAGTTAGGGGTCTGACCCCGGTGTGAGCTCCCAGGGATCAGACCCCGGTGTCAGCTCCCAGGGGTCAGACCCCGGTTTTTCGGTTGGGGGTCTGACCCTGGTGTGAGCTCCGCCGCAGAACCCCGGTGCCCGCCCACAAAAAAGCCCGATGCAAGCATCGGGCTTTTTCACATCCCACTATATATATAGTGCAGCAATCACAAACCGGCGATCTGTTCCTGCGATGCCTTCTCCGCCATCACCGGTTTCGGTGCGGCCGGCGCGGTAAACGTCGGCACTTTCTTGCCGCTCGCCACCAGCTTGAGCTTCTGATACTCGTTCATCACGCGCGAGCCGTAGCCCTGGTCGGTTTCGAACGCCGCGGCGCCCACGTACGTCTTCAGGCCGGCTTCCACCGAACCGCCGCGTTTCACGTATTCCTTCAGGATCAGCGAACCGACGCGGATATTGGCCACGGGATTGAGCGCAGCCCGGGTCCCGCCCATGTCCTGGAACTTTTCGTGGTGAATCTTCGACATCACCTGCATCAGCCCCTGCGCGCCCACCGGGCTCTCGGCAAAGGGATTCAAGCCCGATTCGATCGCCATCACCGCCAGGATCAGCAGCGGATCGAGCTTGATTTCGCGCGCCGTCGAATAAGCGGTCGAGACCAGCATGTCGGCGGCGTCGCCGGCGACGCGGTAGCGCTTGGACAGCCAGGTTGTCACAAACTCCTGCTGCTTGCGGTTGGCCTTGATGGCCTTGTCGTCGAGCGCCAGGATAGCCGGCTGGTTGGCAATGAGCACGGCCGGAGCGGGTGCGGTCATCAAGGCCGACAGGCCGGGCGCCTGCACGGGCGCGCGCGCGACGACGGGCGCCGGCTTGACCGGCTGGGCCAGCATCTGCGAGGCTTCATGGGCCAGTTCGGGACGCAGGTACAGCAAAGCCATCATGGCCAGTGCGGAAACACCAAAGAACGTCAGTGTGTGTTGCATCGTGGTCAGGAGACCACGCGCCGTTTTGCTCACGGAAGACCACGTGACTGGCTGGCATGCCATTGTTTGGGCGAGCTTTGCTGTCGCCCCGTTGAAACGATGTATCATCGAATTCCCCTTTGTCGCGGAAAAAGCCGTCCCTACACCGCGCGTTGGCGCAGCGGGCTGACAAATGCCGTGCATCAGAAATATCGTCCATCGCCGCCGCTCGGGCACGCGATTAACGCCGTCATTGCTCGCTTGGGCTGGTCGTTCCCTGTGGTATTGGACCAGTAGCTAAACAACTTTTTCGGGGGAGAAGGCAGACGCCTATTGAAAACACTCCTTAAAATGTCATTGGGGCCCCGACCCCGTGAAGTTATGAGACAGGCTAGAATCGTGTCCGTGGACAGTGCCTGCTCATCAAGTAGGGCGAATTGTAGAAGCGGGTATATACTAAGTCAATACTAACACAAACCTTCTATATTACTTTTAGATCTAGCTTTTTCTGCTGCATTGCAGCAAAGCCCTATGAAATCAATAACTTGGCATGGCTAATTGAACAACCATGCTTACATGAAAAAAAGAATTAAAAACCGATGAACTATGTAGACTTGCGCGATTTCATGTCGAAAATGCAAGAAATGGGCGAATTGAAGCGCATTTCCTTGCCTGTTTCGCCCTATTTGGAGATGACGGAGGTGTGCGACCGCGCTTTGCGGGCCGCCGGACCAGCCATTTTGTTCGAAAAACCGACCGGTCATACGATTCCGGTGCTCGGCAATCTGTTCGGCACGCCGCGCCGGGTCGCGCTGGGCATGGGCGCCGACGACGTGAGCGAGCTGCGCAAGATTGGCCATGTATTGGCGCGCCTCAAGGAGCCGGAACCGCCCAAAGGCTTCAAGGACCTGATGGGCCTGGGGTCCCTGGTCAAGGCCGTGTGGGACATGTCGCCCAAGGAAGTGCGCGGCGCCGCCTGCCACGATATCGTCTGGGAAGGAGCCGACGTCGACCTGGCGCGCCTGCCGATCCAGCATTGCTGGCCGGGCGACATCGCCCCGCTGATTACCTGGGGCCTGGTCATTACCAAGGGCCCTAACAAGAAGCGCCAGAACCTGGGCATCTACCGCCAGCAGGTCATCGGCCCGAACAAGGTCATCATGCGCTGGCTTGCGCACCGTGGCGGTGCGCTCGACTTCCGCGAGCATGGCATTGCCACCAAGGGACAGCCGTATCCGGTGGCCGTCGCCCTCGGCGCCGATCCGGCCACCATTCTCGGGGCGGTCACCCCGGTGCCGGACAGCTTGTCCGAATACCAGTTCGCCGGCTTGCTGCGCGGCAGCCGCACAGTGTTGACCCGTGCCATCGGCAGCGACCTGCGCGTGCCGGCCTCGGCCGAGATTGTGCTCGAAGGCCATATTTACGCCGATCCGAGCCATCCGACCGGCTACGAACATGCGCTCGAAGGGCCGTTCGGCGACCATACTGGTTACTATAATGAGCAGGATAGTTTTCCGGTGTTTACCATCGACCGCATCACCATGCGGCGCGACCCGATTTATCACTCTACGTATACAGGCAAGCCGCCCGACGAGCCGGCCGTGCTCGGCGTGGCGCTGAATGAAGTGTTTATTCCGCTGCTGCAAAAGCAGTTCAGCGAAATCACCGACTTCTACCTGCCGCCCGAAGGCTGCAGCTACCGCATGGCGGTGGTGCAGATGAAAAAGCAGTACGCCGGCCACGCCAAGCGCGTCATGTTCGGCGTGTGGAGCTTCCTGCGCCAGTTCATGTATACCAAGTTCATCGTGGTGGTCGACGAGGACGTCAATATCCGCGACTGGAAAGAGGTCATCTGGGCCATCACCACGCGGGTCGATCCGATGCGCGACACCCTGATGGTCGACAGCACGCCGATCGACTACCTCGACTTTGCCTCGCCGGTCAGTGGGCTGGGCAGCAAGATGGGCATCGACGCCACCAACAAGTGGCCGGGCGAGACCAACCGCGAGTGGGGCACCACGATCAGCATGACGCCCGAGGTGAAGGCGAAGATCGATTCGATCTGGCAGGAACTCGGTATTTAAGGAGCGCCGCATGCAGGAGTTGGACGTGGTGGTCGACTTTGGCGGCATGGTCCTGTTCGACTGTGCCGGGCTGGCGGCGTTTTACGGCGGCGTCAAGGAAGGCGCGAACCTGTATGCGCGCTTGACCGGCACCGACGAGGGCGAGCGGGTGGTGGAGCAGGGCATCGTGCTGCCCATCATCGGCATTAACGACAGCAGCTACCGCGTGATCGTGCGCCTGGCCGGGGAAGCGTCCGCCATTCCTGATCAACTGATCGTTGTAAGAAACGCGTCGTTCCCGCTGCGCGTGACGGAGCGGCTCATCATTGCAGACCTGGCCGTGTTCCTGGAGTGGTATCCCGAGCAAGGGTGGCAGCGGGTCGATGTTGCGCCGGGATGCTACGCGGTGGCGGTCAACGGCTTTCGCAAGGTGGACAATAACGTGGTGGTCGACTTCGGCTTTGAAATCGTCCTCACCTCCGCCGCCACGCTCCCTGCCATGAGCGCTTCGTTGCAGCAAGACATGCAGGTGCTCGGGCTGCCAGCGTAGGGGCGTGCAAGCTGTTTCCCACAAATCGTTCCGGTCGGTTATAATTGTCGCTGGCGGGCCCCTGCGCATTGTGGCATGGCTAACCTGGTCAGGTCGGGAACGAAGCAGCCACGGCCGTTAACCATAAGTGCCGCAGATCAGGCTCGCCTCTTTCGATCTTCCAGACCGCCGTACCTCGGTTGCCACTCCCCAATTCCTTTGTAAATCAGCGCTTGCACAAGCGGCGGTTTCGCATTCGCGCGCGCTCTTGCTACAATTGCCTTTTCGGGCAGCGGGAAGCCCCCGCGTTCGCTATCTACGGTAAAATTCAGCATGTCCTATCAAGTCCTCGCCCGCAAATACCGTCCCAAGAATTTCGACACGCTCGTCGGCCAGGAGCACGTGGTGCGCGCCTTGACGCACGCGCTGCAAACCGGCCGCCTGCACCACGCTTATCTGTTCACCGGCACGCGCGGTGTCGGCAAGACGACCCTGTCGCGCATCCTGGCCAAGTCGCTCAACTGCATCGGCCCTGACGGCAACGGCGGCATCACCGCCAACCCCTGCGGCGTGTGCGATGCGTGCACCGCGATCGACGCCGGCCGCTTCGTCGACTATATAGAGATGGACGCCGCTTCCAACCGCGGCGTCGACGAAATGGCCCAGCTGTTGGAGCAGGCCGTCTACGCCCCGTCGAACGCGCGCTTCAAGGTCTACATGATCGACGAGGTGCACATGCTGACCAACCACGCCTTCAACTCCATGTTGAAGACGCTCGAAGAGCCGCCCGAGCACGTCAAGTTCATCCTGGCGACCACCGATCCGCAAAAAATTCCCGTCACCGTGCTCTCGCGCTGCCTGCAGTTCAACCTCAAGCAGATGCCGCCGGGGCATATCATCAGCCACCTCGATAACATCCTTGGCCAGGAAGGCATCAGCTTCGAGCAGCCCGCATTGCGCCTCCTGGCCCAGGGCGCGCACGGCTCGATGCGCGACGCGCTCTCGCTGACCGACCAGGCCATTGCCTACGCGGCCGGCGAAGTCACGCTCGACGCGGTGCAAGGCATGCTCGGCGCGCTCGACCAGACTTACCTGGTGCGCCTGCTCGACGCGCTGCTCGCGCAGGACGGCGCCGACCTGATGGCGGTGGCCGATGAAATGGCCAGCCGCAGCCTGTCGTACAACGGCGCCTTGCAGGACCTGGGCACCTTGCTGCACCGGATCGCGCTGGCGCAAAGCGTGCCGTCCGCCGTGCCCGAAGACCTGCCCGAACTGGCCGACATCCTGCGCCTGGCACAAGCCTTCGACGCCCAGGAAGTGCAGCTGTATTACCAGATCGTGGTCCACGGCCGCAACGAGATTGGCCTGGCGCCCGACGAATACGCGGGCTTTACCATGACCTTGCTGCGCATGCTCGCTTTCCGCCCCGGTAACGGTGGCGGCGAGGGCGCGCCGCCGGGCGGTTCGTCCGCCGCCCGTTCGCCGGCGCCCGCGCGGGCAGCTGCAGCAGCGGCTGCCGCCGCGCCTGCGCGAGCCGCGTCGGCTCCGGTCGCCAGCCATGCCGCCGTGAGCGCGCCGCCGCCGCGCATGCCGCCAGCGCCCGTACAACAAGCCGCGCCGCCCGCGCCTGTACAACAAGCGGCGCCGCCGGCCAGCGTACCGGCCATGAATTCGGCGCGCGCGGCGATTAATGCCGCCCTCGAAGCGGCGCGTTCGGCCAGCCGTGGGCAAAACTCGCCGCCGCGCCGTCCGACGGCGATGTCGAACCAGGCCGCCGCCAGCGCCGCCGCCTCCGCGCCGCCGGCTCCCGCAGCGGAGCCCGAGCCCGCACCCGCACCGAAGCCGCCGCCGTGGGAGCAGGGCGAACCCCAAGCCGCCGCGCCGCAGCCCATGCCGGCGCCACCGCCCGCGCCGCCGCTGCCCGAAGCGCACTATCCCGACATGCAGGATGACGGCGAGCCGCCGTCGTGGGTCACCGAATTTTCCGACGACACCGCCGTCGCGCAAGAAGCGCCGCCGGCAGCGGCCGCACGCGCTCCCGCGCGGCCGCGCCCCGCCTACGTCATCACCCCGGTTCCCGACCTCGACTGGGACGGCAACTGGCCCGCCCTGGCCGCCGGCCTGGTGCTGCGCGGCGTGTCGCAGCAACTGGCGCTGCAAACGGAACTGGTGTCGTGCGTGGTCGACGCTAAGGTCACCACCTTCAGCCTGCGCGTGCCGATCGACACCCTGCGCGCCAGCGGCAATACCGAAAAACTGTGCACGGCGCTGCAGGAGCGCTTTGCCAATACCAAGATCCACCTCGAGATCGACATCGGGCCGGTGTGGTACACCGCCAGCGCCGAAGCGATCGCGTACCGCGAAGAGTGCCAGCGCGTGGCCGAGGAAACCGTGGCCAACGATCCTTTCGTCAAGGACGTGATGCGCGACCTTGGCGCGTTCATCGTGCCCGGCTCGGTGCGTCCCGCCCCAAGCGCGCCGGCGTGAACCGAACCCCCTATTTTCTAATTCCTCAAATTTTCGGAGAACCACCATGATGAAGAACCAGCTCGCAGGCTTGATGAAACAGGCGCAAGCCATGCAGGACAACATGAAGAAGGCGCAGGAGCAGTTGGCGACCGTCGAAGTCGAAGGCCAGTCCGGCGCCGGCCTCGTGAAGATCGTCATGACGTGCAAGAATGACGTCAAGCGCGTCACCATCGACCCGTCGCTGCTGGCCGACGACAAGGACATGCTGGAAGACCTGGTCGCCGCCGCCTTCAACGACGCCGTGCGCAAGGCGGAAGCAACGTCCGCCGAAAAACTCGGTGGCCTGTCGGCCGGCATGCAGCTGCCGCCCGGCTTCAAGATGCCTTTCTGAGGCATAGTCCACCCACATGTCCAAATCGCTCGACTTCCTGACCGAAGCGCTGCGCCGCTTGCCCGGCGTCGGCCCGAAGTCGGCGCAACGCATGGCTTTCCACCTGCTGCAGCACGACCGCGAGGGCGCAGCCATGCTCTCGCGCGCGCTGTACCAGGCAGTCGACGCGGTGCATCACTGCGCGCTCTGTAACACCTTCTCCGAAACCGAGGTGTGCGACCTGTGCCTCGACGAGCAACGCGACAGCGCCTTGCTGTGCGTGGTCGAAACCCCGGCCGACCAGATGATGATCGAGCAGACCCTGACCTACAAGGGCCGCTACTTCATCCTCATGGGCCGCCTGTCGCCGCTCGACGGCATCGGCCCCAAGGACATCCATCTCGAAAAACTGCTGGTGCGCGCGGCCGACGGCGTGGTTGGCGAAGTGGTCCTGGCGACCAACTTCACCAACGAGGGCGAAGCGACCGCGCACTACATCAGCGAGATGCTCAAGGCGCGCGGCCTGAAGGTCAGCCGCCTCGCGCGCGGCGTGCCGGTCGGCGGCGAACTCGAATACGTCGATCCCGGCACCATCGCGCGCGCGATGCTGGACCGGCGCAGTACCTGATGACGGCGGCGGCTTCCAAAACCGGCGCGCTGGCCGGCGTCAAGGTGCTCGAACTGGGCACCTTGATCGCCGGTCCGTTCTGCGCGCGCATGCTGGCCGAATTCGGCGCCGACGTGATCAAGGTCGAAGCGCCCGACGGCGGCGACCCGATCCGCCAGTGGCGCATCCTCAAGGACGGCACCTCGCTGTGGTGGTCGGTCCAGTCGCGCAACAAGAAAAGCATCACCCTCAACATGAAAGATGAACGCGGCCGCGCCATCGCCCGCCAACTGGCGCTGGAAGCGGACATCATCATCGAAAACTACCGCCCCGGCGTGCTCGAAAAATGGGGCATCGGGTATGAAGCGATCAAGGCCCTCAACCCGGCCGCGATCATGGTGCGCCTGTCCGGCTTCGGCCAGACCGGGCCGATGAAAGACCAGCCGGGCTTCGGCGCCATCGGCGAGTCGATGGGCGGGCTGCGTTACGTGTCGGGCCACGCCGACCGCCCGCCGGTGCGGGTGGGCGTGTCGATCGGCGACTCGGTGGCCGCTTTGCACGGCGTGATCGGCGCCATGATGGCGCTGCGCCACCGCGACGCCACCGGCGGGCGCGTGGCCGGCGAAGGGCAGATGGTCGATGTGGCCCTGTACGAAGCCGTGTTCAACCTGATGGAGTCGCTGGTGCCCGAGTTCGACCACGCCGGCGTGGTGCGCGAGCGCACCGGCGGCGCGCTGCCGGGCATCGTGCCATCGAATACCTACACCACCGGCGACGGCGAGAACATCGTCATCGCCGGCAATGGCGACGCCATTTTCAAGCGCCTGATGCTGGCCATGGGCCGCATCGACATGGCGGGCGACGCGCAACTGGCGCGCAACGACGGGCGCGTGCCGCGCAGCGCCGAGATCGACGAGGCCATTCAAGCCTGGTGCGCCACGCAAAGCATCGACAGCGCGCTGGCGACCCTGAAGGCGGCCGATGTCCCGGCCGGCAAGATCTACTCGGTGCGCGACATGATGAGCGACCCGCAATTTCTCGCGCGCGAGATGTTCGAGCAGCACCATTTCAGCGATGGCACGCCGGTCAAGCTGCCGGCCATCACGCCCAAGCTGTCGGCCACGCCCGGCCAGACCCGCTGGCTCGGGCCGACGCTGGGCCAGCACACCGATGAAGTTCTTGCCAGCCTCGGCTACGATGCGGACGCGATTGCCGCCTTGAGGCAAGCTCAGGTGCTGTAAGGGCGCGTCCGCAAGCGCATCCCTACCTTGCGCACCGTCCGTTTGCGTGCGCTCAAACTTCCCGTCTTTTTCACTGCTATGGTGGGCTCTCCCAACTGAGCCCACCAGCATGCACCTCGTCGATATCACCATGTTTTATGCCGCGGAAGGCGGCGGCGTGAGCACCTATCTCAACGCCAAGGCCGCCTGGCTGGCGCGGCGCAGCCGCGTGCGCCACACCATCCTCAGCACCAACGTCGACAACCGCGCCGGCCCGCCCGCCTTGCGGCGCGTGCCGGCCCTGGCTGTTCCGGGCATGCACGGCTTTCGCGTGCCGCGCACGGTCGGGGCGCCTGCGCGCCTGATGCTCGGCCTGCAGCCCGACCTGATCGAAGCGGGCGACGCCTTCCACGCCGCATGGGCGGCCTTGCGCGTGCGGCGCCGGCTGGGCGTGCCGGCGGTGGCCTTTTATCACTCCGACCTGCAGCGCCTGGTGCTCGAACGCTTCGGCCCGGGCGCGCGGCGCGCCGCCGGCGCCTACCTGGCGCACCTGTACCGCCAGTTCGACCTGGTGCTCGCGCCAAGCCGGCTGATGGTGCACCAGCTGGCCGCCATCGGCGTGCAGGGCGCGGTGCACCAGCCGCTCGGGATCGACATCAACACGTTCACGCCGCAGCGTCGCACCGAATCGCTGCGCCAGGAACTGGGCGTCTCGCCCGACACCCGCCTGCTGGTCTACGCCGGCCGTTTCACCGCCGAGAAAAAGCTGGCGGTGCTGAGCGATGCGGTGGCCAGGCTCGGGCCGCCATACCACCTGCTGCTGATCGGCGGCGGAGGCGAGGCGCCGCGTTGCGCCCGCACCAGCGTGATCAGATTCCAGCGCGACCAGTGCGTGCTGGCGCGCCTGCTGGCCAGTTGCGATGTGCTGGTCCATCCGGGCGACTGCGAAACCTTCGGCCTGATCGTGCCCGAGGCGATGGCTTGCGGCTTGCCGGTGGTGGGAACGCGCGGCGGCAGCGTGGCCGAACTGATCGACGAGCGCACCGGCATCGTGGTTGAGCCGAACAGCGTCGATGGCCTGGCGGCCGGCATCGAAGCGATCTACGGCCAGGACCTGGCCGGCATGGCGCGCGCGGCGGCGCGCAAGGCGCGCGAGCAGTACGACTGGAACCGCATCATGCCGCAGCTGATGAACCGCTATGCCGGCTTGCTGGCGTCGCGCGCGCGCGCCGACCTGGAGGCCGAACGTGTCTGCGCCACCGAATGAGCATGATCGCGTGTGGACTGGCCCGGAGACGGTGCGCCGACCCGCGCCACCGGATCAGCGGGCCGCGCTGTGCGTCGTCATCCACGACGTGGCGCCGGCCACCTGGCCCGACTGCCTGCGCCTGTCGCAGGCTGTGCGCGAGGTCGCGGACGTGGCGTTGACGTGGCTGGTGGTGCCGCGCTGGCACGGCAGCGAGGCGCGTTCGCCGGTGTTCGAAGCGGCGCTCGACGGCTTGCTGGCCGACGGACACGAACTGGCCCTGCATGGCTACAGCCACCTCGATACCGCCGCGCGCTCAAGCGGCTGGCGTAGCCGTTTCCTGCGCGGGGTCTACACCGAAGGGGAGGGCGAGTTCGCCGCGCTGGACGTGGGCGAGGCGCGCCGCCGCATCGCGCTGGGGCGGGCGTGGTTCGACGCGCGCGGCTGGCCCGTGAGCGGCTTCGTCGCGCCCGCGTGGCTGCTTGGCGATGGCGCCTGGGAGGCGCTGCGCGCTTATCCGTTCATTTACACGACCACGTGGCGTCATTTTCATTGCTTGATGCCGAGGGAGGCGCAGTCAGGCCAGCCGCCATCGAGCCCGCAGCCCGCGCAGCCACAGCCACAGCCGTGCCCGGAGCCCGCGCAGCCGCAGTCCGTACCGCAGCAACGCGAACCGCAAGAGTCCGGTCTGCATCAATCCGCGCAGCTGCAACGCCAGCTTATGCCGCAGTCCTCAAAACCGTCGTTCCCGCGCAGGCGGGAACCCAAGTTCGCCGCGCCGATACCGCCTCGTCCCGAGGCCTTACTCTCCCCCTCCCTCGTGTACGCCGCGCGCAACCGCACCGGCCGCATCGTCTCCCCGCCCGCCGCTTGGATGCTCGCCTGGCTGCTGCGCGACGCGCCGCTGGTGCGCCTGGCCCTGCACCCGCGCGACGCCCGCCATCCCGCACTACTGCGCCACGCGCAAGCACTCATCGCGCACCTGCTGCAAACGCGCGTGGCGCTGACCAAGGCCGGCTTCGCCAGTCAATGGCCCAGCGTGGCCTGGCGTTACCAGTACGGCCCCCAATACCCGCCCAGCGACCAGTGCGAGCGCCCCAGCGCCCCATAGTAGTGCGGATAGCCATAGCGCTGCAGATCGTCGCGCGCGCTAAGCTGCAACACGCAATTGCGCCAGGTATCGGAGTTGGACGGATAGCCCAGCTTCGAGCACGCCGGCCCGTACACCACCATGGTGCGTTCCATCTCCGCCTGCGCCGCGGCGGCCCTTTGCTGTGGCGTGGCGCAGCCCGCCAGCAGCAGCGCGCCCATGCACACCGACATCAACTTATGCATCGAAATCTCCTTTGTGCGCGACCGTTTTGCGCGCGGTCGTGAATCTCCTTGATCTAGCTTAAGAGGGCGGCAGGGCAGGGGTGTGATCCATATCAAACCGCTCCGGGGAACCTCTTAGTTGTTCTAGTCTCGTATCGACGACGGGCGTCAACAATGTTTGCGCCGATCATGATTTTTCTGGCAAGATGCTTTGCGAAATCAATTCGGGGAGAGTTATGCGTACGCATGGAATCAAAGTCTGGTCGTTGCGGCTGCTGGTCGGCCCTCTTGTCCTGCTGGTGCTGGCCGCGCTCGCCGTGTGGCTGTACCTGCGCGCCAGCCTGGCCCGGCTCGATGGCGACGTCCAGGCGCCCGGGCTGTCGGCCCCGGTAACGGTCGCGCGCGACCAGCATGGCGTGCCGCTGATCAGCGGCGAGCGCCGCGCCGACGTGGCCTACGCCACCGGCTTCGTGCATGCGCAGGAACGCTTCTTCCAGATGGACCTGCTGCGCCGCGTGGGCGCCGGCGAGCTGGCCGAACTGTTCGGCGCGCGCGCCTTGCCGCGCGACCGCGCCAACCGCCTGCACCGCTTCCGCGCGCGCGTGGCCGCCTCGCTCAAGCTGCTCAATCCGGCCGACCGCCTGCTGCTCGATCGCTACGTGGCGGGCGTCAACGCCGGGCTCCATTCGCTCGGCGCCAACCCCTTCGAATACGCCCTGCTCGGGGTCAAGCCGCGTCCCTGGAGCGCCGACGACTCGCTGCTGGTGGTATGCGCCATGTACTTCGACCTGCAAGGCACGGTCGAACCGCGCGAACTGACGCGCGGCTGGCTGCGCGAGCACAGCGACGCCGCGCAACTGGCCTTCCTGCTGCCCGACGCCAGCAAATGGGACGCCCCGCTCGACGCCGCCGGCGTCGACTTCACGCCGGCGCCGATCCCGCCCACGCCGCCGGCATGGTGGGGCAGGGCGCGCAAGAACGATGCGCAGAAAATAGCCTCGGCCGACTTCATCGATTCGGTCGGCAGCAACAACTGGGCCGTGGCCGGCAGCCGCAGCAACGATGGCGCGGCCATTGTCTCCGACGACATGCACCTGGGCCTGTCGCTGCCCAACACCTGGTACCGCATGGCGATCCAGTACCCGGACGCCAAAGGCGCGCCAAGGCGCATCGTCGGCGTGACCCTGCCGGGCGCGCCGCCGGTCATCATCGCCGGCAGCAACGGGCGCGTGGCCTGGGGCTACACCAACAGCTACGCCGACCTGCTCGACCTGGTGATGCTGGGCCAGGACGCGCAGCGCCCGGGCCAGGTGCGCACCCCGGCCGGCTGGGAAAAACCGGCGGCCGTGGTCGAAACCATCCTGGTCAAGGGCGCGCCCGCCGAGCGCATGACGGTGCACGAAACCTCGCTCGGGCCGGTGCGCGAGACCGACGGCAAGCCGTACGCCATCCACTGGCTGGCGCATGCGCCGGCCTCGCTCAACCTCAATCCGATCCGGCTCGAGACGGCTGATACGCTCGATGAAGCGCTGGCGATTGCGGCCACCATCGGCATCCCGTCGCAGAATTTCGTGGGCGGCGACGACAAGGGCAATATCGGCTGGACCATCTCCGGCGCGCTGCCGCGCCGCAGCCAGGGCGGCAGCGGCGCCACCTTTCCGCTGCTGGTCGATGGCGGCCAGGCCAGCTTCGACGGCGCGCTGGCGCCGAGCGATTATCCGCGCGTGGTCAATCCGCCCGGCGGCCAGCTCTCGACCGCGAATGCGCGCCAGTTAAATGGCGTCGGTGCGCAGATCCTTGGCGACGGCGGCTTCGATATCGGCGCGCGCAACCGCCAGATCCGCGATGCGCTGGCCGCGCTCGGGCCAAAGACCGACGTGGCGGGCGTGTACGGCGTGGCGCTCGACGACCGCGCGCTGTTCGTGGCATCGTGGCGCGCGCGCGCCATCAAGGCGCTCGATGCGCCAGCGTTGCAGGGCAAGCCGCAGCGCGCGCAGTTCCTCGACCTGTTGAA
Source organism: Massilia sp. CCM 8734 (assembly GCF_011682155.1). Classification (NCBI taxonomy): domain Bacteria; kingdom Pseudomonadati; phylum Pseudomonadota; class Betaproteobacteria; order Burkholderiales; family Oxalobacteraceae; genus Massilia; species Massilia sp. CCM 8734. Next base: position 34,355 of record NZ_WHJI01000007.1, on the reverse strand, counting down.
CAAGGGCTGGAGCGGGCGCGCCAGCGTGGAGTCGAGCGGCTACCGGCTGGCGCGCCATTTCATGTGGGCGCTGGGCGACGTGCTGTTCGACGGTGTCAATGGCGACCTGGCGGAGCTCCATCCCAAGTCGACCATGGCGCTGGCCACCTCGCGCTGGCCGGAGGTGCTCGCGCGCCTGTTGGACGAGCAGCCGGCGGCCTGGCTGCCGCCGGGGCATGCGAGCTGGCAGTCGGTGCAGCTGGCGGCGATCGACCGGGTGATTGCGGACCTGGCGGCCGATGGCGTGCCGTTGGAAAAAGCGACCTGGGGCGAGCGCAATACGGCCGCGATTGCGCATCCGATTGCCGCGGCGGCGCCGTTGCTGGCGCGCTGGCTGAGCGCACCGGCCGATATGCTGCCGGGCGACGCCAACATGCCGCGCGTGTCGGGGAAAAATTTCGGGCAGTCGCAGCGCCTGACGGTGTCGCCGGGGAAGGAAGAGCAGGGGGTGTTCAATATGCCGGGTGGGCAGAGCGGGCATCCGCTGTCGCCGTATTTCATGGATGGACACGCCGAGTGGGTGGCCGGGACACCGACGCCGTTGCTGCCGGGAGCGGCCAGGCACACGCTGACGTTCAAATGAGCCCCGCCGTCGTCCCCGCCCCCGCCTTGTTGAGCATCAGCGTAATCGATTCATGCGGCGACGGGTGCCCCAGGTAAAACCCCTGCACCAGGTCGCACCCGTATTCTTCGAGCAGCACCAGCTGTTCATCGGTCTCCACCCCCTCGGCCACCACCACCATCTTCAAGCCATGCGCCATGGCGATGATGGCGCGCGTGATGGCGGCGTTTTCCGAATCCTGCGGCAACCCGCAGATAAAACTCTTGTCGATCTTGAGCGCCCGCACATCGAAGCGCTTGAGGTAATTCATCGACGAGTATCCGGTCCCGAAATCGTCGATCGACAGATACACGCCAATGCCGCGCAGTTGTTCGAGCGTCGCCATGGTCGCCTTGGCGTCGTCCATCAGCGTGCCTTCGGTCAGTTCGAGTTCGAGCATCTTCGGATCGAGCCCCGAGTCGTGCAATGCCGACAGCACGATCTGGGTCAGGTTTTCATCCTTGAACTGCTTGGCCGATAAATTGACCGCCATCCGGATCGACTGCCCGGTCGCTTTTTGCCATGCCTTGGCCTGGTTGCAGGCGGTGCGCAGCACCCATTCGCCGATCGGCACGATCAAACCGGTTTCCTCGGCCAGCGGAATGAATTCGGTCGGCGAGATGATGCCGCGTTCCGGATGGCGCCAGCGCACCAGCGCTTCGACGCCCACGATCTCCGACGAACGCACGTCGATCTGCGGCTGGTACAGCAAGTACAGTTCTTCGTTGCGCAGCGCCTTGCGCAGGCCCACTTCCAGCTTCACGTGGCTCATGATCTGCATCGTCAGCGAGGAACTGTACAACTTGGCGTTGTTCTTGCCGCAGTTCTTGGCGTGGTACATGGCGGTGTCGGCGAACTTGAGCAGCGAATCGCAATCGTCGCCGTCTTCCGGGAACAGCGAAATGCCGATGCTGGCCGTGACAAATATCTCGTGCCCTTCGATCAGGAAGGGCCGCCGCATCGCCTCCTTGACCCGGTGCGCCACATTGAGCGCGTTCTCGACCCGTTCCAGGTCGGGAATGAGGATCGTGAATTCGTCGCCGCCCAGGCGCGCCAGGTTATGCGACTGGTCCCCGCGCGAGACCAGGTCGCTCGGGCGGATGGTTTCGCGCAGCCGCTCCGAGACGATCTTGAGCAGATGGTCGCCCACGTTGTGGCCCAGGGTGTCGTTGATGCGCTTGAAGGCGTCCAGGTCCATGAACAGCACCGCGAACTTCTTCTTGCCGACCTTGGAGCGGTGCAGTTCGCGCTCCAGCGTTTCGAGGAAAGCCTGGCGGTTCGGAATGCCGGTCAGGCTGTCGCAGTAGGCCAGGCGGCGGATCTGTTCTTCGGTGCGGCGCCGTTCGCTGATGTCGCGCACCAGGCCAAGCACTTCGTCCGGACCGGTGGCGACCAGGCGCGCTTCGAAGTGCTGCACCATGCCGAAGCTGACCAGTTCATATTCGACCGAGCGCACGTGCTGGGTATCGAGCACGCAGTGCATCTGTTCGAGCAGGCGCTCGGCGATGTCGCGCGGGAGCACTTCGGTGATGTGCTTGCCCACGCACAGCTCCGCCGGAATCGCCGCCGAGGCGTCGTGGCCTTGTTCGTAGTCGAGATAGACGCCGTCCTTGCCAAGCCGGAAAAAGGTATCCGGAATGGCCGCCAGCACCGCGCGGTTGTGGGCGTCGGCGATGCGCAGGCGCACGATGGCGTCGCTGGCGCGCAGCACGTACAGCACGCGGTGCCCGAGGATCGGCCAGTTGATCGGCTTCGATACGAAATCTGTGGCGCCGGCCTCGTAGGCGTTGGTCACCGCTTCGATGTCGTCGCCGCCGGTGACCATGATGATCGGCACCGGCGCGCCGGTCTCGATGCGGCGGATCTCGCGGCAGGCCGAAAAGCCGTCCATGTTCGGCATGTCGACGTCGAGCAGGATCAGGTCCGGCGCCATGCTCTGGTAGAGGGCCAGCGCTTGCAGGCCGTCCTCCGCTTCGATCGCGTCCAGCCCGACCTGGCCGAGCATTTCGAGCATCAGCAGGCGCATGACCGGATCGTCGTCCGCCACCAGGACGACGCCGCGTTTGATTGGGGTAGCAGCCATTTTCAGTGTTCCTTCTCTAGGAGGGCATGCAGCGAGTGGCACACGGCCTTGAATTCCCGCTCCATGTCGGTAAGAATGCCGGACGCGCCTTCGGTGGTATCGGTGCGGCCCAGCGTTTCCATGTCTTTGCACATCTGCGCCAGCGTCTCGGCGCCGACGTTGGCGCTGCTCGACTTGAGACTGTGCGCGATCTTGCGCAGGTTGCCGGGATCGACTCCGGCAATGGCCTGGCGCAGCGTGTTGAGGTGCTGCGGCGTGTCGCCGACGTAAGCGGCGATGACGCGCTGCACCAGCGCGTCGCCGCGCTCCTTGCTCAGCGCCCGGATGTTTTCGAGCGCGTGACGGTTGATGACGTCGCGCTGCACCGCGCCTTCGCGCAGCACGGCGCCGTGCGCGGGCGCCACCAGCGCCGCCGGCGCCGTCCGGGCCGGTGCGACCGGTGCGGCCGGTGGCGGCGCGGGACGCTCGTCGTGATGGGCGCTGCCGGGCAGCGGCAGGGTGATCCAGCGTCCGAGCACGGTGGCCAGTTCCTGCTGCGTGAACGGTTTGCTCAGGTAGTCGTCCATCCCGGCCGCCAGGCACGCTTCCTGGTCGCCCTGCAGCGCGTTGGCGGTAATCGCAATGATCGGCAAGGTGCGCGCGCGTCCGCATTCGCGTTCGTGGCGGCGGATTTCGGCGGTGGCCGCAAAGCCATCCATGACCGGCATCTGGCAATCCATCAGCACCACGTCGTAGCCGTCGGTGCGGGCGGCGGCCAGCGCTTCGGCGCCGTTGCGGGCGCAGTACACGCCCAGGCCGAGCGAGTCGAGCATGGCGGTCGCCACTTCGACGTTGACCGGATTGTCTTCGGCCAGCAGCACGCGCTGGCGGCGCAGCTTGCGCCCCGCCGGCGCGGCCGGGGCGCGCGCCACGGGGGGCGCCGCCAGCGCGCTGGCCGGCTTGCCGCGCGGGCGCGTCATGATGCATTCGAACAGATCGGCCGCGCGCGCCGGTTTGATCAACTGGTAGGCCACGCCGGCGTCGCGCCGCTGCACCGGATCGGCCGCCAGGCGGTTGTCGCTGATGAGCATGATGCGGGTGGCGCTGGTGGCCGGGTCGCCCTTGATGCCGGCCGCCAGCGACAGGCCGCTGGTGCGCTCGAGGTCCATGTCGATGATCGCCACTTCGTACGGCCGCCCGGCGCGCGCCGCCTCCAGCAGGCGGTCGACCGCGTCCGCCGCCGATACGGCGCTGTCGCTGGCCACCTGCCATTCGGCCAGCTGGCGTTCGAGGCTGGCGCGGCTGGCGGCCTGCTCGTCGACGATCAGCACGCGCATGCCTTCGGTCATGCGCAGGCTGGCGTCGAGCATGTTCGGGTCGACCCGGCGCTTGTCGAAGCTGACCGTGAACCAGAAGATCGAGCCATGCGGCGATGCATTGTCGACCCCGATCTTGCCGCCCATGAGTTCGACCAGCTGGCGCGAGATGGCCAGGCCCAGGCCGGTGCCGCCGTACTTGCGCGTGGTCGAACTGTCGGCTTGCGAAAAGGCGTCGAAGATCCGGCTGCGCGCCTCGCGCGAGACGCCGATGCCGGTGTCGTGCACCTCGAAGCGCAGGCCGACGCTGGCGCCGTCTTCGGTTTCGACATCGACCTTGGCCAGGATCTGGCCGCGCTCGGTAAACTTGAGCGCGTTGCCGATCAGGTTGGCCATGATCTGGCGCAGGCGGTTGGGGTCGCCGCAGATGGCGATCGGGATATCGTTGGCGATCGCAAAGTCGAGCGCGATGCCTTTCGCTTGCGCTTGCGGGGTGTAGATGGTGTTGATGTCATCGAGCAAGTCCCACAGGTTGAAATTGATGTACTCGATCGACAGCTTGCCGGCCTCGATCTTGGAAAAGTCGAGAATGTCGTTGATGATCACTAACAGGTGCTCGCCGGAACGCTTGACCAGCTTGGTGTAGTTGCGCTGGGTATCGTTCAGCGACGTGCTGAGCAGCATCTCGGTCATGCCGAGCACGCCATTCATGGGGGTGCGGATTTCGTGGCTCATGGTGGCCAGGAAGGCGCTCTTGGCGCGGCTGGCCGCTTCGGCCGCGTTCTTGGCCTTTTCCAGCTGTTCGGTGCGCACGCTGACCTGGCGTTCGAGCTCGTCGCGATGGTGGGTGAGGGCGGCGCCGCGTCCTTCGATCTGGGCCAGCATGGCGTTGAAACTGTCGATCAGCGAACCCATCTCGTCGGTGCGTTCGTGCGCGATGCGCAGGTTGTAGTTCTGGCTGGCCGAGACCTTTTGCGCGGCGTTGATGAGCTTGGCGACCGGGTCGGCGATGCTGGCCTTGAAGCGGCTCGCCAGCATCAGCGACATCAGCAGCGAGCCCCCCATGGCGCAGGCGATGATGCCCAGGCTTTTCAGGATGTCGAGCCACATCAGGGTCAGGTCGGCTTCGATCATCACGATGCCGACCTGGTAGTTGGCGTTGATCACGGGGCGGTACAGGCGCATGCGGCTGGACCAGAAGCGGCTGCCCTGGCGGCTCGCTTCGGCCAGCACGTCTTCGTCCAGGTTCATTTCGGGCGCGCTCGGTTCCGGCTCGGCCTGGCCGTTGCGCACGTAGCGGGCAAACAGCTTGCCTTTACGGTCGAACAAGACCGCGCTCGAGATTTCGACCTTGGCCTTGAGCGCCGACAAGGTGGCGCTGGCCTGGTCGCGGTCGTTGAACATGAGCGCGTCGACGCTGTTGGTGCCGATCACGCCGGCGAACGAGGACAGTTGCATGCCTTCATCCTTGCGGTGGCTGAGCACGGACGTGACGGCGAAGGCGATGAAGACGAAGAACAGGGCGGTGCCGGTCGACAGGAACGAGATGATCGTCAGTTTTTTGTTCAGGCTTGAGCGTTCGAAGTTCAGCATGATGGGACGACCCGGCAGAAAGAGTTCAATGTCCGGGAAATATGTCCCGCAGGAAAAATATACGGGGATTGATCCGGCCCGACCTTGATAAGGCACAAACGTGACAGGACGCTGTCAAAAAAAGCGACAGTGTCAAACAAACAGCTGTTCCTTTCCGTTTGCCGGGGTCGGGCAAACCCGCTGAACAAAAAACACGACTGTTGCTTTATCGCTTCATCTTTGTCGAATCCGGCGGCGTCCCTGTTATAGTTGGACCGACTTGTCTCCCGCCAGCCACCGGTCCGGTATCCATTGAACCCGGCGGCCAGCTGTTCCCCCGAAAGCGACCATGCATACGACTGGTTTTGGTATTGGCGTGGGTGCTGCCGAGCACTGTTCAGGCCCGGACGGGAATACCGAGTTCCGGCGCCAGGAAAGCTTGCTCAAGACCGGCGCCCTGCAGGACGCCATTTTTAACAGCGCCTATTTTTCCAGCATCGCCACCGACGAAAAAGGCGTGATCCAGATCTTCAATGTCGGCGCCGAGCGCATGCTCGGCTATACCGCGCTCGATGTCGTCAACCGGATCACGCCGGCCGACATTTCGGACCCGCTCGAAGTGATCGCGCGCGCCAAGGCGCTCAGCGTGGAGCTCGACACGGCGATCACCCCCGGCTTCGAGGCGCTGGTGTTCAAGGCTTCGCGCGGCATCGAAGACATTTACGAACTGACTTACTTCCGCAAGGATGGCAGCCGCTTTCCGGCCGTGGTGTCGGTAACGGCCTTGCGCGACGACCAGAACGCCATCATCGGCTACCTGCTGATCGGCACCGACAATACCGCGCGCAAGCGGGCCGAAGAAGCACTGCTCAAGGCGGGCGCGCTGCAAAGCGCCATTTTCAACAGCGCCAATTTCTCGAGCATCGCCACCGACGCCAAGGGCGTGATCCAGATCTTCAATGTCGGCGCCGAGCGCATGCTGGGGTACACGGCGCTGGAAGTGATGAACACGATCACCCCGGCCGACATTTCCGATCCCCAGGAAGTGATTGCGCGCGCCAAGGCGCTCAGCATGGAACTGGAAACGCCGATCACGCCCGGTTTCGAGGCGCTGGTGTTCAAGGCCTCGCGCGGCATCGAAGACATTTACGAGCTGACCTATGTGCGCAAGGACGGCAGCCGCTTTCCGGCGATCGTGTCGGTCACCGCGCTGCGCGACGCCCAGGACGAGATCATCGGTTACTTGCTGATCGGCACCGACAATACCGCCCGCAAGCAGGTCGAGGCGGCCCAGGCCCTGCTCGACCAGCGCCTGCGCGACCAGCAGTTCTATACCCGTTCGCTGATCGAGTCGAATCTCGACGCCCTGATGATGACTGATCCGCAAGGCATCATTTCAGACGTGAACCAGCAGATGGTTGCGCTCACCGGGCGCACCCGCGATGAATTGTTCGGTGCACCAAGCAAGAAGTTCTTTACCGACCAGAGCCAGGCCGACGCCGCCATCAAGCGCGTGCTCCAGGAAAACAAGGTGACCGATTACGAACTGACGGTGCGCGCCCTCAATGGCGTCGAAACGGTGGTGTCGTACAACGCCGCCACCTTCCACGACCGCGACCGCAAGTTGCAGGGCGTGTTCGCCGCCGCGCGCGACGTCACCGAACGCAAGCGCTTCGAGCATACGCTGGAAGTGAAAAACATCGAGCTCGAGCGCGCCAGCCGTATGAAGTCCGAATTCCTGGCCACCATGTCGCACGAGTTGCGTACGCCGCTCAACGCGATCATCGGCTTTTCCGAAGCGCTGAAAGATGGTTTGCTGGGCGAGACCAGCGCCCTGCAAAACGAATGCATCGGCGATATCTTCAGCAGCGGCCAACACTTGCTCTCGCTGATCAACGACATCCTCGACCTGTCGAAAGTCGAAGCGGGCATGATGGCGCTCGAACTGGAGCTGGTGGACTTGCAGGTTCTGCTGCCGAACAGCCTGACCATCGTGCGCGAAAAGGCCGCGGCGCAGGAAATCGCGCTGACCCTGGAAATCGGCGCCGACCTGGGCACGCCGCAACTGGACATCCGCAAGACCAAGCAGATTGTCTACAACCTGCTCTCGAACGCGGTCAAATTCAGCGGCCACGGGGGCGCGGTCACCTTGCACGCGCGCCGCGTGCCGCGCAGCGCCGTCGGTCATTTGGCCGGCAACTGGCCGGTGCACGGGTTTGCGCTTGCCCAAAACGAGTTCAACGACTTTCTGGAGTTGTGCGTGAGCGATGGCGGCATCGGCATCTCGGAGCCGGACATGGCCAAGCTGTTCCAGGCCTTCAGCCAGATCGACAGCAGCCTGGCGCGTAAATTCGAAGGAACCGGCCTGGGCCTGGCGATGGTCAAACAGTTGGCCGAGCTCCAGGGCGGCACGGTGGCCGTGGCCAGCGCCGCCGGCGAGGGCTCGCGCTTCGCCGTCTGGCTGCCGCTGCGCACGGCGCTGCCGGGAGCGCGCGCCGCCCTGCATGGCGCCACCCTGCGCCCGTCGGCCACGGGGGAGGGCTGAGCATGGCAACCATCCTTGTCATTGAAGACAACGCCGCCAACATGAAGCTGGCCTCGCTGCTGCTGCGCCATGCCGGGCACGCCGTGCTGTGCGCGCTCGACGCCGAAAGCGGCCTGACGATGGCGCGTACCGACCGCCCGGACCTGATCCTGATGGATATCCAGTTGCCGGGCATGGACGGGCTGGCGGCGACCGCACTGCTGAAACAGGATCCCGCCACCAGCGCCATCCCCGTGATCGCCCTGACCGCCATGGCGATGAAGGAAGACCGCGAGAAAAGCGAGAGCGCCGGCTGCGACGCCTACATCGCCAAGCCGCTGCGCTACCAGGAATTGTACGCCGCCATCGATGCCTTGCTGCCCCAGGGAGCGGCGGCATGAACCTGCGCGCTCCCACCATCCTGATCGTCGACGACGAAGCCCAGAACCGGCGCCTGCTGGCGGTCCTGTTGCGTCCGGAAGGATACAGCACCACGAGCGCGGCCAGCGGCGAGGAGGCGCTGGCCGCCATCGGCGAGGAGGCGCCGGACCTGATCCTGCTCGACATTACCATGCCGGGCATGGATGGTTATCAAGTGGCCAGCATCCTCAAGGCGAACCCGGCCACGGCGAATATTCCCATCATCATGGTCACCGCGCACCTGGAACGCACCGCGCGCCTGGCCGGGCTCGACGCCGGCGCCGAAGACTTCCTGACCAAGCCGGTCGACCGCGCCGAACTGTGGCTCAGGGTGCGCAACCTGCTGCGCCTGAAGGCCTATGGCGACCTGCAGGACCATAGCGCCAACCTGGAGCGCCAGGTGCAGGCGCGCACGGCGGACCTGCAGCGCTTTCGCACCGCCATGGACGCCACCGCCGACGCCATCATGCTGCTCAGCCGCGCCAGCATGCGCTTTACCGAGGTGAACGAAACCGCCTGCACCTTGCTCGCTTACACGCGCGAGGAGCTGCTGGGCACGGGCATGGCCGACCTGATCGACGCCAGCGATACCAAGCTGGAACATCAATACGATGCCCTCATCGCTGGCGGCCTCAAACGCGACCAGCAGGAAATGCAGATGAAGCGCAGCGATGGCGTGACCGTGCAAGTGGAAGTGAACAGCCAGGCCATGCGCTCCGGAAATGATTGGACCATCGTGATCGTGGTGCGCGACATCACCGAGCGCAAGCAAGCGCAGCAGCGCCTGACCCATCTGGCGCACCACGATCCGCTGACGGGCCTGCCCAACCGCACCCTGTTTTACGAATCGCTGCAGCGCACCGTGGCGCTGGCGCGCGACATCGGCTCGCTGGTGGCGGTCATGTTCATCGACCTCGACAATTTCAAGACGGTCAACGACACGCTCGGGCATGCGGTCGGCGATGAGCTGCTGGTACAGTTCAGCAACAGGCTGGTCGAATGCGTGCGCGTGCGCGACACTGTCGGCCGCCTGGGCGGGGATGAATTTGCGCTGATCCTGATCATGCAGGAAAGCCAGCAGGACGCGGTCGTGATCGCCGACAAGATTCGCGACGCATTGCGCGCGCCCTTCGTGCTGCACGGGCACGAACTGAGCATGACGGCCAGCATCGGCATCACGCTCCATCCGGTCGATTCGTCCGATCCGGCCACCTTGATCAAGTATGCCGATACGGCGATGTACGAGGCCAAGCATGCCGGGCGCGACACCTACCGCTTTTTCACGGCCCAGATGAATGCCGACGTGCTGGCCCGCCTCAAGCTCGAGAAGGCGCTGCGGCAGGCGATCGAGCACGAGCAATTCGTGTTGTACTACCAGCCCAAGGTGCACGTCAACAGCGGCCGCGTGGCGGGCCTGGAAGCGCTGCTGCGCTGGGACCGTCCCGGGTACGGCATGGTTCCGCCCAATGAATTCATCTCGGTCCTGGAAGAGACGGGCATGATCGTGCAGGTGGGCAGCTGGGTGCTGGCGCAGGCATGCAAACAGATCGGCGTGTGGTTGCATTCGCCGGCAGGCCCGGTCCAGGTCTCGGTCAACGTCTCCGGACGACAATTTCTCGAAGGCGACCTGGACGCGGACGTCATCGCCGGGCTGGCCAGGTACGCCATTCCACCGCACTTGCTGGAGCTGGAGCTGACCGAAACGTCCCTGATGGCCAATACGGAGCGCACTGCCGACATCTTGTGCCGGCTGAAACAACATGGGGTGCAGATTTCCATCGACGATTTCGGCACCGGCTACTCCAGCCTGGCTTACCTGCGCCGCTTCCCCATCGATAAACTCAAGATCGATATCGCCTTCATCCGCGAGGTCACCAACAATCCCGATGACGCGGCCATCGTACTGGCCATCATCAGCATGGCCAGCAGTCTCAAGCTCGAGGTGATCGCCGAAGGCGTCGAGACGGCCGCCCAGCTCAACTACCTGCGCCGCCATCGCTGCGACCAGATCCAGGGCTACTATGTCAGCCGTCCCCTGCCAACCGAGCAGGTCAGCGCATTTTTGTTGCAAAGTAACGTGCTCGGCCCGCCGACGGACGCCGTCCAGGCCGGCAAGACGCTGTTAATCATCGACGACGATCCCTTCATGCTCGAAGTGCTCAGCAACCTGTTCGGCTGCGACGGCTACCGCATCCTGTGCGCAGGCTCGGCCGCCGAAGGCTTCGACATGCTCGCCTTGAACGAGGTGCAGGTGATCCTGTGCGACCAGTGCATGCCGTTGATGAGCGGCACGGATTTCCTCGACAAGGTCAAGGAGCTCTATCCGAAGACGTTCCGCATCGTGTTGTCGGGGCAAAGCGATCTGGCGTCGATCATCGAAGCGGTCAATTGCGGCGCCGTCCTGCGCTACTATACGAAGCCTTGGGATAAGCAGTTGCTGCGCGATCATGTGCGCGATGCATTTCGCCAATTTGCGGCGAGCGACGCCGACGCGCCGGCATAGGCGCGATGGCTACTTCAGCAGTGCCTGCAATTCCGGCAGCTTGAGCTTGGTTCCCATCATGTAGCCGGCGTCGCGCACTGCGGCGAAAGCGGCTTGCAGTTCGCTGTCGCTCGGCGCCAGCGGACGCAGGCTCTTGGCAATGGCCGGGACCACCTCGCGCGTCACACGGCGGGTTTTTGCCGCCAGGATTTGCCAGAGCGACAGCGCATAGCCGATCACGAAGATGCCGAGCCCAACCTTGTAACCGGATCCCGGAAACAGTGCGGCGGTGGCGGCCCAGCCGGCCACGGTGGCAAGCACGCTGCCCAGGAGGGTGTAGCTGGCTTGCTTGTCCATCACGACCGAGTTGTAGCATCGTTCCACCGTCGGCGCCAGCAACAGGAAGGGCTTCAGGATCAATTCACTTCTTTCGGTGGGGGGGAAGTACGCGAGCGCGTTGCTGATCCGCGCTTCCAGCGCCAGTTGTTCCTGCCACACCTGTTCGAGGTTGGGAAACGTGCTGGCCTGCAGTTCAGGCAGGGGAGCGGTTTCTTTCAAGATCTGTTTGTACGTTGTCGACTCCGTCTTCAGCGGCGTCAGGCACGATTGGCAGATCCGCTCGAAGCCGGCCAGCTCGCCCTTGCCGACCGAGATGAAATACACATGGCTGGCGCGGCCGATCCGCCTGACCAGGAACGCTTGCGCCGACCTGCAGATGGGACAGAAGTCGGCAACATAGCCGAGCTTGCGATACACGTTTTTTCTACCCGAGATAATGACCATCAGTGCGTTCCAGATCCATGTTGTATTAGCTGCGTTGTATTTTACGCAATTCTGCAGGTAAATTATGGGTGAACGGAAAGGTAATGACAAGGAATGCGGCTGCGGCTTCTATCCTGAACCGATCAGGTAGCGCCATGCGTGACGAATCAGTAGGATGCGTAGCAGGACGCATCCCCGTTAGCTAAACTATTTAACATCAGTTCAAATTCGGTGCGCAGCGCGTCTTTCACGAGCGTCTCGGTATCGAACCCGATGTCCAGCCTCATTCTGACGTGCGCCAAAAAATCAGCCGGTAGACGCGCACGGTATTTTTTCACATGATGAATGTGGGACGAATCCCAGACATAGACCCCATCGGACCATGTTCTGGAAGGGATCGACATCTCATTCGTCATAGGGTCTTTGACATTGCTCAGCCATTCACCGATGACCGTACAGGACTCCATGTAGGCAGCGACCGTTTTCGCTTCCTCTTTGCTCAACACGCCCATGTTATCTCTTAAACTAATTGAGTGGGAGCACTTGGCACCCTCGTCTTCTTTGTAATGGGGCAATATCTTCATGTTTATACTGTCCTGTATCCAGATGGGAGCGTACTGGCGACCGCCATGATAGTCCAGTCCGAATGCAGTATGAACAAGGACGATAGAAAAAGGGACGCCGCAGCGTTCCCCTTTTCCGTAAACCGCTCAGCAACACCCGCCGCGCTTGCCCGCGCCGCCGTAGCGCGCTTCCTGGCGCTCCCGGAAAAACGCCTCGTAGCTCATCATCGGCTGGCCCGGATGGGTCGCCTCCATGTGCGCCACGTAGGTGTCGTACTCGGGCAAGCCCACCATCAGGCGCATGCTTTGCCCGAGATAGCGGCCGGCCTGGGCCAGCCCGCGCCCGGCGTCCGCCAGGTTGCCGAACATGCTCATGCCGGACTGGCCGCGCTGGCGACGAACGGGGTTTCCATCGAACTCGGCGCGGCTTCGGCGCGCGCCTTGAACACCGTGCGCGCCCCGAACACCAGCACCGACAGCACCACGAACATGAAAAAGCCCGCCAGCGACGCATCGAGGTAATCGTTGAACACGATCTGGTGCATCTGCGCCATCGACTTGGCGGGCGCCAGCACCACGCCCTGGTCGATCGCGGCCTGGAATTTCTGTGCGTGCGCCACGAAACCGATGCGCACGTTGTCGTGGAAAATCTTTTGCCAGCCAGCGGTCAGGGTGCAGGCCAGCAGCCAGGCGGTCGGCACCATGGTCACCCACGCGTATTTGGCGCGCTTCATCTTGAACAGCACGCAGGTGGCGAGGATCAGGGCAATGCCGGCCAGCATCTGGTTGGCGATGCCGAACAGCGGCCACAAGGTGTTGATGCCGCCCAGCGGATCGACCACGCCCTGGTACAGGAAGTAGCCCCAGGCCGCCACGCACAGGGACGTGGCAATCAGGTTGGCCGGAATCGATTCGGTGCGCTTGAGCGAGGGGGCGAAGGTGCCCAGCAAGTCCTGCAGCATGAAGCGCCCGGCGCGGGTGCCGGCGTCCACCGCCGTGAGGATGAACAGCGCTTCGAACAGGATCGCGAAGTGGTACCAGAAGGCCATCATGGTCTTGCCGCCGATGACGTTCGACAAGATGTTGGCCATGCCCACCGCCAGGGTCGGCGCTCCGCCGGCGCGCGAGATGATGCTGCTCTCGCCGACGTCTTGCGCGGTCTGGGTCAGCATCTCGGGCGTGATATAAAAGCCCATCTGCGTCACCGCCGCCGCCGCCGATTCGGCTGTCGTGCCCAGGAGGGCGGCCGGGCTGTTCATGGCGAAGTAGATGCCCGGCTCGATGGTCGAGGCGGCCACCAGCGCCATGATGGCGACGAACGATTCCATCAGCATCGCGCCATAGCCGATGAAGCGCGCGTGCTGTTCGTTTTCGATCATCTTCGGCGTGGTGCCCGAGGAAATGAGCGCATGGAAGCCCGACACCGCGCCGCAGGCGATGGTAATGAACAGGAAGGGGAACAGGCTGCCCGACCAGACCGGGCCGCTGCCGTCGATGAATTTGGTCACGGCCGGCATTTTGAGGTCGGGTGCGACGATCAGGATGCCGATCGCCAGGCCGACGATGGTGCCGATCTTCAGGAAGGTCGACAGGTAGTCGCGCGGCGCCAGCAGCAGCCACACGGGAATCACGGAAGCGACAAAACCGTAGCCGATCAGCATCCAGGTCAGTTCGGTGCCGGTGAAGGTGAACATCGGCCCGAGCACGGCGTGTTCCTGCACGTATTGGCCGCCGATAATGGCCAGCATCAGCAGCACGAAGCCGATCAGCGACACTTCACCGATCCGTCCCACCCGCACGAAGCGCGAATACACGCCCATGAACAGGGCGATCGGAATGGTGGCCATGACGGTGAAGCTGCCCCACGGCGAGCCGGTCAGGGCCTTGACCACGATCAGCGCCAGCACCGCGAGAATGATGACCATGATCATGAAGGTGCCGAGCAGGGCGATGACGCCCGGAATGTCGCCCAGTTCCGATTTGATCAGGTCGCCCAGCGAGCGGCCGTCGCGGCGCGTCGAGATGAACAGGATGATGAAGTCCTGCACCGCGCCGGTTAGCACCACGCCGGCCAGGATCCACATCATGCCGGGCAGGTAGCCCATCTGCGCGGCCAGCACCGGGCCGACCAGGGGGCCGGCCCCGGCAATCGCCGCGAAATGGTGGCCGAACAGCACATATTTATTGGTGGGAACGTAGTCGAGGCCATCGTTGAACTTCTCGGCCGGGGTCTGGCGCCGCGGATCGAGCCCGAGCACCTTGTCGGCGATGAACTGACTGTAGAAGCGGTAGGCGATCAGGTACACGCAGACGGCCGCGGCGACGATCCAGATTGCATTGATGGCTTCGCCGCGCTTGAGCGCGATGTAGCCGAGCGCGCAGGCGCCGAAAATCGATAGCGCAGCCCAGCCGAGCTGGCTTGACAGACGTTTCATGGTGACTCCTCCAAGGTGTTGTTATCTTCCGTGCTGGTTGGACCGGTCAATGCCGGTGCAATTCCGCACAGCGTGATTCAGTATCGAATGGGCTTGCCCGCGCAGCAAGCGCAGCACTACGCAGCGCTTTACGTGTTACTACGTAGCCGCCACGGCCCCCGGCGTCGTAGAATCGTGGCTTGTTCACAAAGCCGTCAACGGCAGGCCGGGCGTTGTATGAAGTTAAGGCAAAAGGTCATCTTTCTCGCGATCACGCCGCTGATCCTGGCGCTGTGCACGATCGCGCTGTTCGTGCGCCACCAGGCCATCACCCTGGCCCAGCAGCAGCGCGACACCATCCAGCAAGCCTGGCTGGCCAGCAAGGAAGCCGAACTCAAGCATTACGTGGACCTGGCCACGCGCTCGGTCGCGCATCTGGTCGACTCCGGCAAGCGCGACCAGGCCACCCTGGACGAAGCCAAGCGCATCCTGTCGACCCTGAGCTACGGCGACGACGGCTATTTTTTCGTCTACGATTTCCAGGGCAACAGCCTGATGCATCCGCGCCAGCCGGAACTGGTGGGGCGCAACCTGTGGGAGATGCGCGACGTCAACGGCGAGCCGACCATCCAGCGCCTGCTCGAACGCGCCAAAGCCGGCGGCGGGCTGCAACGCTACATCTGGGCCAAGCCGTCGATCAACAAGTCGGCGCCCAAGCTCGGCTATGTGGTCCCGATCGGCAACTGGGGCTGGATGCTGGGCACCGGCATTTACCTCGACGACGTGGACGCCGCGCTGGCCAAGATCGACGCCCAGCAGTCGCGCAATATCCAGGGCACCATGCTGTGGATCGCGCTGCTGGCGATCGTCAGCGCGCTGGTGGTGGCCAGTTCCGGGCTGGCCCTCAATATCAGCGAGCTGCGCGTGGCCGACGCAAAGCTCAAGGTGCTGGCCCAGCGCGTGGTCGAGTCGCAGGAGCAGGAGCGGGCGCGCCTGTCGCGCGACCTGCACGACGGCATCAGCCAGTGGCTGGTGTCGATCAAGCTGCAGATCGAGGCGGGCGTGATCCGCCTGGGCGGCGACGCGGCCCAGCAGCAAAAGGCGCGCGCCAGTTTCGAGCACACCGCCGGCCAGCTCAACGATGTGCTGGGCGAGGTGCGGCGCATCTCGCACAACCTGCGCCCGGCCATCCTCGACGACCTGGGACTGGCCGCCGCGCTCGACCACCTGGCGCACGAAGCGACCCAGAACAGTGCGCTGCCGGTGCGCTTCATCGCGCGCGGGGTCACCGATGGCTTGCCGGACGTGGCCAACACGGTGCTGTTTCGCATCGCCCAGGAAGCGCTGACCAATATCGAGCGCCACGCCGGCGCGCGCCAGGTCGACATCACGCTGGCGCGCGAACACAACAATGTGACGCTGACGATTGCCGACGACGGCGCCGGGTTCGACGCCGCCAGCGTGGCGATCCACCCCAAGCGCGGCATCGGCCTGCGCAACATGATGGAACGGATGGACGCCATCGGCGGCCAGCTGGCCATCACCTCGTCCGCGGCAGGCACCTCGGTGCAGGCGGCCGCTCCGCTTCCCACCAAGCCAAGCAAGGGCGCGCGCTCATGACCGACAAACTCATCCACATCCTGCTGGTCGACGACCACCCCCTGGTGCGCGACGGCTTGCGCGCGCGCCTCGAAGCGGTGCCGCATTTGCGCGTGGTGGCCGAGGCCGACGGCGCCGAAGAGGCGCTGCGCCAGGCCTTTGATCACGCCATCGACCTGGTGCTGATGGACATCAATATGCGCGGCATCAGCGGCATCGAAGCGAGCGCCCGTTTCCGCCAGCAATTCCCGGCCATCGCCGTGCTGATCCTGTCGATGCACGACAAGGTCGAATACGTCAGCCAGGCGATGCAGGCCGGCGCGCGCGGCTACGTGCTCAAGGATGCGCCGGGCAAGGATATCGTGCTCGCCATCGAGACCGTGATGGCGGGCGGTATTTACTACAGCGCCGCGCTGGCGCGCCAGCTGGCCCGTCCCAATGTGCAAGAGAACCAGTTGTCGGCGCGCGAGCAGGAAGTGTTGCAGCAACTGGCCGGCGGGCATTCCAACAAGCAAATCGCGCGCACGCTCGACCTCTCGGTACGCACGGTGGAAACGCATCGCCTCAATATCAAGCGCAAACTCGGCATCGAAGGGCAGGCCGAACTGATCAGATATGCCGTGCAGCACGCACGTTTCGAAGGAAGCTAGTATCCTTCTGCTTTCTCGCGAAATAATGATAACGAACTGTTATCGCGTGGACCACGAAGTGATTGCTTCCTATCATTATCTCAACTAAGATTACTTAACCCACTAACGCAAAGATGCCGATGGCCGCCTTCGATACAACACCGTTCCCGTTGGTAGAGATGCACGCGGCGGCCAACGCGCAAAACGAGTGGCTGGCGCTGATCGTGCGCGTCGGCGGCGCTCCCGGCGCCGCTCACGCGGCCGCCTTGCAACAGGTGTTCGGCGCGCCCGGCCTGCTCACCGCCATCGCGCCGCTCGACTGCATCGTGCCGCTCGCCTCGCCCGCCGTATTGACCCCGTCGCTGCTGGCCTTGACGCCGCCCAACCGCGTGATCTTTGCGATCAGCGCCGCCGTGCTGGCCGACCAGGCGCTGGTCAAGCAAACGCTGGCGCTGCACGACCAGGGCTACCGCGTGCTGCTCGACGGCCAGGCCGACGACGGCGTCAAGCTGGCGCCGGCCTTGCGCGCGGTCGCGCTCGATTGCGGCGCGGGCCTGCCCGTTGCGCGCGGCGGTAAATACCAGGTCCTGTCCCTGTTCGGCCCGCACCTGGCGTACCGGGTCGACAGCGCGATGCGCTTTGCCGACTGCGTCGAGGCCGGCTTCGAATGGTTGGCCGGCGACTGGCCGCTGCATCCGTCGCCGCAGGCCAAGGCGCATGACGGCACCTCGCGCAAGCGCCTGCTGGCCTTGCTGGGCCTGCTGGCGCGCGATGCCGAATCGCGCGAGCTCGAGCAATTGCTCAAGCAGGATCCGGCGCTGTCCTACCATTTGCTCAAGCTGGTCAACTCGGCCGCGTTCGCGCTCAGCACCCAGATCACCAGCTTCGGCCAGGCCATCAACCTGCTGGGCCGGCGCCAGTTGCAGCGCTGGCTGCAACTCCTGCTGTACGCGCGCCAGCAGCCCGACGGCATGGCCAATCCGCTGCTGCCGCTGGCCGCCTTGCGCGCCGCCCAGCTCGAATGCCTGTGCAAGCTGCAGGGCGGCGAGCGCGACCAACAGGATGTGGCGTTCATGACCGGCGTGTTCTCGCTGCTCGACGTGCTGTTCGGCATGCCGATGGAAGACATCGTCGGCGCCCTCGGCCTGGCGCCGGCCGCGGCCGAAGCGCTGCTGCTGCGCGAAGGGCGCCTCGGCGAACAGCTGCGCCTGATTGAACAAGGCTTGCCGGCGCCAGCGCAACTGGCCGCGCTCGGCATCGACAACACACAATGGTGGCAAAGCCAGTTGCACGCCTATCACTGGGCGATCCAGGTCGGCAGGAACCTGTAGGATGCATGTCAGCCCCGCGACCGATTTCCTGACCAGTAGTGCCGCCCTGTGCGCCGCCGTGCTCAACCTGCGCGGCGAGCAGCTTGCGGCCGAACTCGGGCGCATTGCGCGCGACCTGCTGGCCAGCCCGCACGGCAGCTTCGTCCTGTCCGGACAAGCCTGCGGGCCGGCGCCCGATGGCGCGGGCGCCCGGCTGGCGTGCGCGGTCGCCAGCGGCGCCGTCGAGTATGGCCTCCTGGTGGTCGGCGGGCGCGCCGCCTACGACGAGCACGATGCGCGCCTGCTGGCCGGCCTGGCCGCGCTGGCCGCCAGCCTGCTCAAGGTCAACGACTTCGCGCTGCGCTCGACCCAGGCTTACCTCGACCTCGAAGCGGAGCTGTCGCACCAGGCCCAGATTCTCGACCAGATCCACGAGTCGGTGCTGACGATGGACCAGACCGGCTACATCACCAGCTGGAACAAGGGCGCCGAGCGCCTGTTCGGCTACAGCGCCCAGGAAGCGGTGGGGCGCAACATCCTGTTCCTGTACGCCGATGAAGACACGGCCTTCCACGACGCCTTCGTGGAGCAGGGCGGGCGCATGATGGAAGTGCGGCGCCGCAAAAAATCGGGCGAGGTGTTCTGGGCCAGCCTGTCGCTCTCGCCGCTGCGCGACCGCGAGCAGCGCCCGGTCGGCCTGATCGCCTACCTGACCGATATCACCGAGCGCAAGCACGCCGAAGAGCGCCTGCACCACCTGGCTTACTACGACGCCCTGACCGGCCTGCCCAACCGCAGCCTGATGGCCAAGCTGGTCGACCAGGCCTTGACGTCGGCCCAGCGCAAGGGCGCCACCGCCTGCATCCTGTTCGTCGACCTGAACCGCTTCAAGATGTTCAACGACACGCTCGGGCGCGCCACCGGCGACGAATTGCTCAAGCAGGTGGCGCAGCGCTTCAAGCAAGTGCTGCGCGAGCAGGACGTGGTGGCGCGCCTGTCGGGCGACGAATTCGCGGTCGGCCTGTTCGACATCCGCGAGCATTTCGAAGCGACCACGGTGGCGCACAAGCTGCAGGCGGCGCTGGTCGAGCCATTCCTGATCGAAGGGCACGACCTGCGCGTGGGCGCCAGCATCGGCATCAGCGTCTATCCGCAGGACGGGGTCGACGCCGAAGCCCTGCTGCGCGTGGCCGACATCGCCATGGCGCGCGCCAAGCTCGGCAGCGACGGCGACAGCGTCACCTTCTACAGCCACGACATGAACCAGGGCATGCAGGAACGCATGCGCCTCGAATCGGGCTTGCGCCAGGCGCTGGCCGATGGCGAACTGCTGCTGCACTACCAGCCCAAGTTCGACATCCGCACGCGCGCCGTGGTCGGCGCCGAGGCGCTGGTGCGCTGGCTGCATCCGCAGCGCGGGCTGGTGCCGCCGGCCGAATTCATTCCGCTGGCCGAAGCGACCGGCCTCATCGTCCAGCTGGGCGAATGGGTGTTAGAGGCGGCCTGCGCCCAGGCGGCGCAATGGCAGGCGGCCGGGCTGCCGCCGTTCCGGCTGGCGGTGAACGTGTCGGCGCGCGAGTTTTCGGCCACCTTGCCGGCGCGCGTGAGCGAGACGCTGGCGCGCTACCAGCTCGATCCGTCCTGGCTGGAACTGGAAATCACCGAAAGCACCCTGATGCACGACATCGAGCGCGTGATCACCATCATGGACCGCATCACCGCGCTCGGCGTGAGCCTGTCGCTGGACGACTTCGGCACGGGTTACTCGAGCCTGTCGTACCTGAAGCGCTTCCCGATCGACACCCTGAAAATCGACCGCTCGTTCACCACCGGCCTGCCGTTCGACGGCAACGACTGCGCCATCGCCAGCACCATCATCAGCATCGGGCGCCAGCTGCGCCACAAGGTCATTGCCGAAGGCGTGGAAACGCCGCAGCAGCTGGCATTCTTGCGTGACGCCGGCTGCGATGAAGTGCAGGGCTACCTGTTCTCGCGCCCGCTGCCGGCGCCCGACTTCGAGGCCGCGCTACGCGCCGGCTGGGTCGAACCCGGCTGAGATTTTAGTCTAATGTAAGATTTCTTTCTGGACATGATTATCCCGTGAGGGCATGATATCAAGCTGTAAATATTGCCACCATACACACGCTGGCGCTTCAGCTTCTTATCACTTCCAAGGATGACCATGACGACTTTTACTTTTGCCTCCAGTGTGCCAGGGCTGACGCTGACCGGTACCGCAGGCAACGATACACTTTCCGGTGGCGAGGGTGACGACTTGCTCAGCGGCGGCGATGGCAATGACGTCCTGTACGCACAACAAGGCAACGACACGCTCGACGGCGGGGCCGGCGACGACGAGATTCTCGTGATGACGGGATCTGCCGACGCGCCGCGCAGGACCACCGTGCTGGGCGGCGCCGGCAACGATACGATCATGATTGCGGACCATCTTACGGGTTCGACTGTGGACGTTCTCGGCGGCAGCGGCATCGATACGTTTTACTTCCTCAATCACCAGCACCGCGAAAGCACGGTGATCCGCGACTTCCAGGTTGGCATCGGCGGCGACCAGTTGAAGCTCGATGCCTTGTTCCCGCTCACCTCCAATCCATTCGGCAGCGCCGGCTACCTGCGCCTGGTCCAGAGTGGCAACGATACCTTGTTCCAGCGCGATGAAGATGGCGCGGCTGGCAGCGCTGCCAGCTTCCACACCCTGGCCACGCTCTCCGGCGTACTGGCCAGCAGCCTGCAGGCGGCCAATATCGGGAGCGGATACCGTCCCGACGGCGCCGAAGGCGGTCGCTACTTCCTGGGATCGCATCGCGACGACTACCTCCACGGCGGCGTCGGCGCCGACACCTTGGCGGGCTTGGCCGGCGACGACGGGCTCAATGGCAACGCCGGCGACGACGTGCTGTATGGCGACGAGGGCAACGACCGCCTGCACGGGGATGACGGCAACGATCTGGCCGAAGGGGGCGGCGGGGCCGACCTGCTCGAAGGCGACGCCGGCAACGATACCCTCAACGGCGGCGCCGGCAACGATACGCTCGATGGCGGCAGCGGCGATGACCTGCTTGCCGGCGGCGATGGCAACGATCTCCTGATGGGCGACCAGGGCAGCGATACGCTGTTCGGCGGCAACGGCGACGATGAACTGGTGCTGACTCACGGCCAAGGCGTGCTCGACGGTGGGGCTGGTAACGATACCCTCGATGGCGGGCGCGGCGGGGCGCAGCTGAACGGCGGCAGCGGCAACGATTATCTGAAAGTGCGCGGGCAGGGCGACAGCGGCCTGTTCGGCGGCAGCGGCCGCGATGTGTTCGAGATCACCCTCACCGACCAGGGACGCGTGGTGGTCGGGGGCGGAGCGGACGACGATACCGTCATCGTGCACCTCGGGTACGCCGGGAGCGGCAGCGTGACCGCCATTGGCGGACCCGGTATCGACACCTACCGGCTGGACCGCTTGCCGGACATGGAAAGCGTCGTCGTCAAGGACTTCAGCGCCGGCCCGGGCGGCGACCGTATCGACTTGCCGGAATCGCTCGCGCGCGTCATGGGCGCCGGCGACCCCTTGCGGCTCGGCTATGTGCGCCTGGTGCAAAGCGGCACCTCGACCCTGGTGCAGCTCGACTTCGATGGCGAGGGGGGCAGCAGCCATGTCAACAGCTTCATGACCCTGCAGAATGTGCAAGCCAGTGCGCTGACCGTGGATAACTTCATCAATACGTCGGCAGCGCTGGTGCAGCTGGTGGGCGTGCCGGACAACATTCCGCTGCTCGGCTAAGCCAGCGCTCAGGCGCGCGCGAAATGGGGGCGGCAAGGTGCAAGACGCCTTGCCCTTGTCGTCCAATGTTGCGTATCCTTCAATTTTAACTTCTGTACATTTCCGGTGCGCACAGGCATGATTGATGGTGAATTTTATCAACTAACCATCATTTCCAGGACCACATGAGCACTTTCAACGCTGTCACCGAGCACCACGCCGACCTGAACAGCAACGCCGCCCTCCAGCCCGGCCCCATCACCGCCCCGGCCGGCGTCGGCCGCGATCTGCAGGGTTCCAACGCCGACGACACGCTGTTTGGGGCGGAATTCAACGACACCATCTCGGGCAATGGCGGCGAGGACGTCATGTTTGGCTACGGCGGCGACGACTACATCGTCAGCAACGACCCGGATGACGGCGCGCGCGCCAAGGGCGACGTCTTGTTCGGCAACGACGGCAATGACACCCTTCTCGGCGGGCGCGGCCAGGACGTCCTGAACGGCAACGTCGGCGACGACTTTGCCGATGGCGGCGCCGGCAATGACCAGCTCAACGGCGAACAGGGCAACGATACTCTGCAGGGCGGCGCGGGCCACGACACGCTCAGCGATCACCAGGGGCGCGACTCGCTGCTGGGAGGGGGCGGCGTCGACTTCCTTGACTCCGAGCGCGGCGGCAGCAGCGTGCTCGATGGCGGCATCGATAACGACATGTTGCTGGGCGACGGCCAGGACACCTTGATCGGCGGCGGCGGCAACGACCGCATTACGATCCGCACCCGTGCCAATGAAGCGGTCGCCACCACCCTGGCCGACGGCGGCGATGGCAACGATCTGTTCAGCGTGGCCTTGCTCAACCAGGGCAGTGCGCGCGTGACCGGCGGCGGCGGGCGCGACGTCTACCTACTGGAACGCGAGAGCGGCCCCGCCGGCTACGTGGTTACCGATTTCGCCGCCGGCCCCGGGGGCGACCGGATCGACGTGAGCCGGCTGCTGGCGGGCGTCAACCTGTCGCTGGGCGACCCGTTTTCCAGCGCGCGCGGCTATCTGAAACTGGTGCAGGATGGCGCCGACACGGTGCTGCAGTTCGACGCCGACGGCGCCAGGGGCACCGCGTCCGTCTTTACCACCGTGCTGCGGCTCGAAGGCGTGGCCGCCCAGTCGGTCGCGGCGAACATATCCACTAGCCAGATTAGTCCGGCTGGCATTGACGACGGCGAGATTTTCATCGGTGACGAGCGCGACGACACCATCTTCGGCTCCAGCCTGAACGACCGCTACGAAGGCAACGGCGGCGCCGACATCATGTTATCCGGTGAAGGCCACGACACCCTGCTCGGCGGCGCCGGTGCCGATGGGTTGTTTGGCATGCAGGGCGACGACCTGCTCGATGGCGGCGAGGGCGACGACAATCTAAAGGGCGGCGAAGGCTCGAATACCCTCCTCGGCGGCGCAGGCAACGACTGGCTGACGGTTGACTACGCCGGCGACAGTCTGCTCGACGGCGGCGATGGCAACGACAACCTGAAGGCGGGCGGTTCCCAGCTTACCGGGTTCGGCACAGTGCGCCTGTCGGGCGGTGCCGGCGACGACTACATCCAGATCTCCAGCGCCGCATCGGCGGTGACAGTAACTTCGAGCGGCGGCAGCGGACACGACACCTTTGTCCTTTCTCTGTCCGGCACGCCCGGGAACATCCCGAAAACGACGCTGACCGATTTTTCCGTGGGCGCGGACAGCGACTCGCTCGACCTTTATCTGCCGGGCATCGAGTCGAGTTACCCCGGCAATCCGTTCGGCGCCGACGGCTACCTGCGCTTGGAACAGCGTGGTGCCGACACCGTACTGCGCTACGACGAGGACGGCGCGGCCGGCAAGACCTACACCATGATCGACGTGCTGACCTTGCGCAACGTCGCCGCGACCAGCCTGGCCAGGGCCCATTTCATCGATGGGTACGATCCTGCCGGCAGCTTGTTCGGTCGGCTGCTGACGGGCACCGCCGGCGCCGACAGCATTGAGGGCGATACGCGCGCCGAACACCTCATCGGCATGGGCGGCAGCGACACCCTGCTCGGTGGCGCCGGCAGCGACCTGCTCGACGGCGGCATCGGGGACGACCTGCTCGATGGCGGCGACGGCGCCGACACGCTCGTCGGCGGCGACGGCGCCGACATCCTCACGGCCGGCGATGGCGATGATAGCCTCGACGGTGATGCGGGCAACGACGACCTGAGCGGCGGTGTGGGCAACGACGTGCTGCACGGCGGTGCCGGGACCGACACCATCAACGGCGGCAGCGGCGACGATGCGCTGTTCGCCGATGCGGGCGACGACGTGCTCGACGGCGCCGCCGGCAACGACACCCTGGATGGTGGCAGCGGCAGCGTGCAGCTCAACGGCGGCAACGGCAACGACGTGCTGAAAGTCGCCGGCAATGGCAACAGCGGCCTGTTCGGCGGGCGCGGCGCCGACCTGATCGAGATCACCGCAACCGAGCAGCCGCTGGCCGGACGCGTGGTGGCCTCGGGTGGCGAGGACGCCGACACCATCGTCTTCACGCGCGGCGCCCTCGACAACACGGCGCTCACCGCCAGCGGCGGGGCCGGCATCGACACCTACCTGCTGCGCGGCGAAGGGCGGCTGGGCAGCCTGACGGTGAAGGATTTTGCCCCCGGCGCCGGGGGCGACCGGATCGACCTCACCGGCTCGGCCGCGCCCGCCGGGGTGCTCGAATTCGTGCAGAGCGGCAGCGCCACCCTGGTGCGCTTCGACGCCGACGGCGCGGCCGGCCCGCTGTTCGCGGCCACCCTGATGAGCTTGCAAAACGTGCTCGCCAGCAGCATGACGAACGACAACGTGGTCGGGGCCGCAGGCGCGCCGGTGCAACTGGTGGGCGTGGCCGATGCGGCATCGGCCGTGTTCATCATCGGCTGATCGAGGCAGGTCGCATCCCGGCACCGGCGAGGGAGCGGCGCATCGAAGAATTTCCATAGCCACATTGGACATCCTGCGCAGCGGCGCGCCGGATAAACAAATTGTTACATTTTCTTTAATTTTATCTCCTGTACATTCCTATCGGGCACGGGCATGATTGACGTTGATCGCCATCAACCAACCATCATTCCCGGGACCCACATGACCACTTCCACCACAGTCACCGCGCAGCACGCCGACCTTGCCAGCAGCGACGCCCTCCAGGCCAGCGCCAGTGCCACCCTGGCCGGCCTCGGCCGCGATCTGCAGGGTTGGAGCGGGGATGACATCCTGTATGGCACGGAGTTCAACGACACCATTTCGGGCAACGGTGGCTCGGACCGGATGTGGGGCTATGCGGGTGACGACTACATTATCAGCAACGATCCGGACGACGTCTTTGCCGGCAGCGACACCCTGTTCGGCTTCGATGGCAACGACACCCTGCTCGGCGCGCGCGGCGATGACGTGCTGGTCGGCCACGCCGGCAACGACTTCCTCGACGGCGGCGCCGGCAACGACGACCTCAGGGGCGAACTGGGTGACGACACCATGCAGGGCGGCGCGGGCCACGACACGCTCAACGATTACGAAGGCAAGGTTGCGCTGTCCGGCGGCGCCGGCGTCGACTTCCTGTACTCCGAACGGGGCGGCAGCGGCTTGCTCGACGGCGGCATGGATAACGACGTCTTGCTCGGCGACGGGCAAGATACCTATCTCGGCGGCGGCGGCGCCGACCGCATCACGATCCGCGCCCGGGCCAATGAGGCCATCGCCACCACCCTGGCCGACGGCGGCGACGGCGGCGACCTGTTCAGCGTGGCATTCCTGAACAAGGGCACGGCGCGCGTGACCGGCGGTGGCGGGAGCGACGTGTACCTGCTGGAACGCGAGAGCGGTCCCGCCGGCTACACGGTCACCGATTTCACCGTCGGCCCCGAGGGCGACCGGATCGACCTCAGCAAGCTGCTGGCCGGCATCGACCTGTCGCTGGGCGACCCGTTTTCCAGCCAGCGCGGCTACCTGAAACTGGTGCAGGAAGGCGCGGACACCTTGCTGCAATTCGACGCCGACGGCGCCAAGGGTACGGCGGCCGCCTTCAAGACCGTGCTGCGGCTCGAAGGCGTGGCCGCCGCATCGGTGGCGCCGAACATCTCCACCAGCGAGATCCTGCCGGCCGGCATCGAAGTCGGCGAGACCTTCATCGGCGACGAACGCAACGACAACATCTCCGGCTCCCACCTGAATGACCGCTACGAAGGCAACGGCGGCGCCGACGTGGTCTGGTCGGGCGCTGGCCGCGACACCCTGCTTGGCGGCGCCGGCAACGACAGGCTGTTCGGACAGGACGGCGACGACCAGCTCGACGGTGGCGAGGGCGACGACCGTCTGGACGGCGGTACCGGATCGAATACCGTGCTCGGCGGCGCCGGCAATGACCAGCTGTCGGTGGACTACGCGGGCGACAGCCTGCTCGATGGGGGCGATGGCAACGATACCCTGCAAGCGGGCGGTTACGGGTCCCCCAAGTTCGGCACGGTGCAACTGATCGGCGGCGCCGGCAACGACCGCGTCGAGATCTCCGACGCGCCGTCGGCGGTGACCGTGAACGCGAGCGGCGGCAGCGGACAAGACAGCTACCGCCTGACGGTGTACAGCGCGCAAACCATCGCGAAGGTGACCGTGAGCGATTTTTCGGTGGGCGCGGAAAACGATGTGATCGACCTGTACCTGTCCAGCCTGCCGTGGAGCTATACCGGCAATCCGTTCGGCGCCGACGGCTACCTGCGCCTGGAACAGCGCGGCGCCGACACGGTACTGCGCTACGACCCGGACGGCGCGACCGCAGCCCAATACGCCATGTTCGACATCCTGACCCTGCGCAACGTGAGCGCCGCCAGCCTCAGCGTTGCCAATTTCAAGCAGGCTTACGACCCCTCGGCCGGCTTCTTCGGCCGGGTGCTCACCGGCACGGCGGGCGCCGACAGCATCGAAGGCGACGAACGCGCCGAACACCTCATCGGCCTGGGCGGCAGCGACACCCTGCTGGGCAGCGCGGGCAACGACTTGGTCGAAGGCGGCGACGATGGCGACCTGTTGCAAGGCGGCGCCGGCATCGACAGCATCTTCGGCGGCAACGGCGACGACACGCTGGCCGGCGAAGCAGGCAACGACAGCCTGGTGGGCGGGGACGGCAACGATACCATGGGTGGCGGCGCGGGTGACGACTACCTCAACGGCGACTATGGCGACGACATTCTCACCGAGGTCGAAGGCAACAACGTCGTGCTCGGCGGCTACGGACGCGACGTCATCGTCACGACCGGCGCCGGCAGCGACAAGGTCGACGGCGGCGACAGCGATGACACCATCACCGGCGGCGTTGGCGATACGCTCGTCGGCGGCTATGGCGACAACCACCTGATCGCCGATTTCACGGGCGGCGCCAAAGGCTCGGTCAAGCTGGTCGGCGCCAGCGGCGACGACGTGCTCACCTTCGGCCCCTCGCTGGCATTCCAGGACATCGTCGCCAGCGGCGGCGAGTACGGCGGCGACATCTTCGCGTTCGCGGCCGGCGCCCACGCCGGGCAGGTGAGCATCACCGACTTGCATCTCGGCTACCGCAACGATGTGATCGACCTGGACGCCCTGATTCCGCAGGTGGCGGCCAATTACGTCAGCAACCCGTTCGGCGCGCTCGGCTACTTCCGCGTGCAGCAGCACGGCAACAGCACACAGCTGCAGTTCGACGCGGACGGCGCCGCCGGCAGCGCGGCGAGCTTTCGCACCATCCTCACCATCGACGCCGTGGTGCCCTCGCAGCTCACCGCCAGCCAGATTGTTGGCGGCATGAATCCGAACGGCACCGAGAACGGCATCGAGCTGTTCGGCCTGCACTACGACGAGATTCTCAACGGCGGGCGCAGCAACGATACGCTCGACGGCGGCTGGGGCAATGACGAGCTGTTCGGTTTCCAGGGTAACGATCTGCTCAAGGGCAACGAAGAAAACGACACGCTGCATGGCGGCGCGGGCAATGACAGCCTTGAAGGCAATACCGGTGGCGACACGCTGTTCGGCGAGGATGGCGCCGACAGCCTGCTGGGCGCGGCGGGCAACGACAAGCTCGACGGCGGCGCAGGCAATGACGTGCTCGACGGCGGCAGCGCGAGCGATACGCTGCAGGGCGGACTGGGCGACGATGTGCTCGACGGCGGCTTCGACAACGATACGCTGGACGGCGGCGACGGCGCCGACATCCTCAAGGCGGGCGATGGCGACGACCGCTACGACGGCGGCGCCGGCAACGATGAACTGAGCGGTGGCGAAGGCAACGACGTGTTGCGCGGCGGCGCCGGCGATGACACCCTGAACGGCGGCAATGGCGACGATGCGCTGTTCGCCGACAAGGGCGACGACGTGCTCGACGGCGGCGCCGGCAACGACACCCTCGACGGCGGCAGCGGCAGCGTGCAACTGAACGGCGGCAACGGCAACGACCTGCTGAAAGTCACGGGCAGCGGCAGCAGCGGCTTGTTCGGCGGGCGCGGAGCCGACCTGATCGAGATCGCTGCAACGCAGCAAGCGGTGGCGGGGCGCGTGCTCGCGTCCGGCGGCGAGGACGCCGACACCATCGTCTTCACGCGCGGCGCGCTTGACAACACGGCGCTGACCGCCAGCGGCGGGGCCGGCCTCGACACCTACGCGCTGCGCGGCGAAGGACGCCTGGGCAGCCTGACGGTGAAGGATTTCGCGGCCGGCGCCGGGGGCGACCGGATCGACCTGACGGGCCTGGCCTCGCCTGCCGGGGTGCTCGAATTCGTGCAAAGCGGCAGCGCCACCCTGGTGCGCTTCGACGCCGACGGCGCCGCCGGCCCGCTGCTCGCGGCCACCCTGATGACCTTGCAAAACGTGCTCGCCAGCAGCATGACGAGCGACAACGTGGTCGGGGCTGGCGGCGCGCCGGTGCAACTGGTGGGCGTGGCCGATGCCCCCGCAGCCGCGTTCCTGCTCGGCTGACCGAAGCGAGCCAGGCGCGATGGCCACGCACTTGCCCCGCGCAATGGCGTGGCAATGCGCGTCTCGACACTGGCGAGGGAACGGCGCATCATAGCTGTCCGCGCAGTGCGGAACGCCCTTCTTGCCTCGACTCAACCTTCTGTTAGGAATTGCCATGTCCACATTTTTCATGCTGTCCGCAGCCGACGACGAGCTGTTGCGTCCAGCGAATTTTCTGGTGACCGGCCTGATTCTGACCGGCACCGCCAACAATGACATCCTGCGCGGCGGCGCGCTCGACGACCGTATCTTCGGCCTGGGTGGCGCCGACCTGATTCGGGGTGCGGGTGGCAACGACTACATCGAAGGTGGCGACGAGGACGGCTCGGGCGACCGCCTGTACGGCGGCGACGGCGCCGACAGCGTGTTCGGCGGCGCAGGCGACGACGTCATGTTCGGCGACGCCGGCAACGACGCACTCGACGGCGAAGGCGGCACCGACCAGATCGACGGCGGGGCCGGGGACGACCTGGTGCGCGGCGGCGATGGACGCGACTTCCTGGCCGACAATCTCGGCAGCAACGTTCTCCTCGGCGACGCAGGCGATGACAGCCTGAGCGCCACCGGCGCCGGGGCGGACCGCCTCGACGGCGGCACCGGCAACGACGCGCTGACGGTCAGGGCGGCGCCGGGCAGCACTGCGCCCGGCGAGTGGCTGCTGTCCGGTGGCGATGGCAACGACACGCTCGGCTTTCATGCAACGGCGGCGCCGATCGTGGTGCACGCCAGCGGCGGCGCCGGCAGCGATGCGTTTGCGTTTTCCCAGGGTGTGCACGGCGAGACGATCATCATCGACGATTTCGTGGCCGGCCCCGGTGGCGACAAGCTCGCCATTGGCTCCCTGCAGCCCTACTACAACAGCAATCCCTTCGGCGCTCCCGGCTACGCGCGCCTGCTGCAGCAAGGGGGCGACACCCTGGTGCAGATCGACGCCGATGGCGCCGCCGGCAGCGCCGCCACCTTCCGCACGGTGGCCACCCTGCTTGGCGTGCGCGCGCAGGATGTCTTGCCGAACAATTTTGTCGAAGGCTATAACCAGGACGGCTCGATTAACGGCATGCAGGTGCAGGCCGGCAGCGGCAACGACTTTATCCTTGGCGGCGTGCTCAACGACACCATTCACGGCGGGGCCGGCAACGATAGCCTGCTCGGCTATTTTGGCGACGACGTGCTGCGCGGCGACGATGGCGTCGACGACCTGGACGGCTCTTACGGGAACGACCTGCTCGACGGCGGCGCCGGCGGCGACTACCTGACTGGCGCAGAAGGAAACGACACCTTGTACGGCGGCGCTGGCGACGACCTGCTGTCGGGCAAGGAGGGCAACGACATGCTGTATGGCGGCGATGGCGACGACCAGCTGTTCGCCGAGGGCAGCAACGACACCCTCAACGGCGGCAACGGCAACGACAGCGTCTCCGCCTACTACGGCAGCTACGTGATCGATGGCGGGGCGGGGGACGACCTGATCAACACTGCCGCCATCGATGGCTTGCTCAATGGCGGGGGCGGCAACGACACCATCAAGGTGCAGACCGACGCCGACGTGGGCGCCTTCGGGGGCGCTGGCAACGACCGGATCGAGATCAACGCCAACGATTACCTGGCGCAAGGGCGGGTGGTGGCCAGTGGCGGCGAGGGCGACGACGCCATCATCCTGACGCGCCAGACACAGAATTCGAACCTGGTGACGGCCATCGGCGGGGGCGGCAGCGACCGCTTTGGCGTGGTGGGAAGCGTGGGGACGAGCATCTTCAGCGTGCGCGATTTTGCGGTCGGCGCGGGCGGCGACCGGATCGACGTGTCGGCCCTGCTGGGCGGCGCGGTGCCGGCGGGCGACCCGTTCGCCAGCGGCGTGCTGCGTTACCTGCAAAGCGGAAACGACACGCTGGTGCAGTTCGACGCCGATGGCGCGGCCGGTGCGCAGGCTGGTTTTGTCACGATGATGAAGCTGCAGGGGGTGCTGGCGACGAGCTTGACGCCGGAGAACCTGATGACCGTGGTGGAACCGGCGCTGGTCGGGGTTGCGGCCGTCGGGTGGGCGATGGGCTGAGTGCATGCCCGGCTGATCAAGCTGCGAGGCACGAACGATCGCCACGCACCTTTTGCCTCGATTCAACCTTTCTCAAGGAATTGCCATGTCTACACTTTTCATGCTGTCCGACGCAGGCGACGAGCTGTTTCGTCCGGCAA
The DNA here is from genome assembly GCF_011682155.1 of Massilia sp. CCM 8734. NCBI lineage: Bacteria > Pseudomonadati > Pseudomonadota > Betaproteobacteria > Burkholderiales > Oxalobacteraceae > Massilia > Massilia sp. CCM 8734. The sequence goes on along the minus strand of NZ_WHJI01000007.1, from coordinate 3,063 downwards.
ATTTCCTGGTGACTGGCCTGAACCTGACCGGCACCGCGAACAATGACGTCCTGCGCGGCGGCGCGCTGGACGACCGGATCTTCGGCTTGGGCGGCGCCGACCTGATCTTCGGTTCGGGCGGCAACGACTACATTGACGGCGGCAACGAGGACGGCGCGGGCGACCGCCTGTATGGCGGCGAGGGCGCCGACAGCGTGCTCGGCGGTGCGGGAGACGACTTCCTGTTCGGCGACGCTGGCAACGACCTGCTTGACGGCGAGGCCGGCAGCGACCAGATCAACGGCGGCGCGGGCGACGACCTGCTGCGCGGCGGCGACGGTAGCGACTACCTGCGCGACGATATCGGCAGCAATATCCTCGTTGGCGGTGCGGGCAACGACAACCTGCTCGCCATTGGGCCTGGCGCCGACCGCCTGGAAGGCGGCGCCGACAACGACATGCTGGAAGGCGGCACCGGCCACGACAGCCTGTACGGCGGCGCGGGCATGGATGCTTTCAACATCGGTGCGGCATCCGGCAGCATGATTCCCAGCAATGTGCTGGTGTCCGGCGGCGATGGCGACGACCGCATCGTCATCTTCCCCGGTACCACGGCAACAACCGTGCATGCCAGCGGCGGCGCGGGCAGCGACCTGTTTGTTTTCGCCTCCGGCACGCACGACGAAGCCATCTATATCGACGACTTCAGCGCCGGTGCCGGCGGCGACCAGCTCACCTTCGGGAGCATGCTGCCATTCCCCCATCTCAATCCCTTCGGCGCGCCTGGCTATGCGCGCCTGCTGCAACAGGGCAGCGACACGCTGGTGCAGATCGATGTCGATGGCGCGGCGGGCACTGCCGGCAGTTTCCGTACAGTGGGAATCCTGACTGGCGTGCAGGCGCAGGACCTCATCCCAAACAATTTCGCAGAGGGTTACAACCAGGATGGCTCGCAGCACGGCAAGACAATCCAGGCGGGCAGCGGCAACGACTATCTCTACGGCGGCGTCCTCGACGACACCATCGACGGCGGTGTCGGCAACGACCAGGTGTGGGCCAACGACGGCAACGATGTCGTCCACGGTGGCGATGGCAACGACGACCTGAGCGGGGCGTCTGGCAACGACCTGCTCGACGGCGGCGCGGGCAACGATTACCTGCACGGCCAGGACGGCAACGACACGCTCAACGGCGGGGGTGGCGACGATATGCTCGATGGCCACATTGGCGACGACGTGGTCAATGGCGGCGACGGTAACGACCAGCTGTATGGCAGCGGTGGCGGCAACGACGTGTTCAACGGCGGCAACGGCAACGACAGGATCGGGGCCTACGGTGGAGAGGTCGTGGCCGACGGCGGGGCGGGGGACGACACGATTAGCATCGAAGGTGCCGCGGGCCTGCTCAATGGCGGCAGCGGCAACGACATCATCAAGGTACAGACCGACGCCGATGTCGGCGCGTTCGGCGGCGCTGGCCGCGACCGGATCGAGATCACCGCCAACGATTACCTGGCGCAAGGGCGGGTGGTGGCCAGTGGCGGCGAGGGCGACGACGCCATCATCTTGACGCGCGAGACGCAGAATTCGAACCTGGTGACGGCCATCGGCGGGGGCGGCAGCGACCGCTTCGGCGTGGTGGGGAGCGTGGGGACGAGCACGTTCAGCGTGCGCGATTTTGCGGTGGGGGCGGGCGGCGACCGGATCGACGTGTCGGCCCTCCTGGGCGGCGCGGTGCCGCCGGGCGACCCGTTCGCCAGCGGCGTGCTGCGTTACCTGCAAAGCGGGAATGATACGCTGGTGCAGTTCGATGCGGACGGGGCGGCGAGTGCGCAGGCGGATTTTGTCACGATGATGAAGTTACAGGGGGTGCTGGCGACGACCTTGACGGCGGAGAACCTGATAACCGTCATGGAACCGGTTGTGGTCGGGGTTGCTGCTGCGGAGTGGGGCATGGGCTGAGGGCAAATTGCCCAAGGCCGGGGGTTTTCTGTATAATCGCGTTCTGCAGGAAGCGTGGCCGAGCGGTTGAAGGCACCAGTCTTGAAAACTGGCGACGGTGTGAGCCGTTCGTGAGTTCGAATCTCACCGCTTCCGCCACCGTATTTTGAAAGCCCCTGACGGGGCTTTTTGTTTTTGCGGTGGGCATGCGCAACCACGTTGCTGTTACGCGAGCGACCCTTTCAGTTTCTTCCCCAGCACTTTAGCCGCCGCTTCCACGAATTCGATTTTCGACGAGTGCAAATGATGAGCTGGCCTGTGAATGTCGGCACTGTCCCTCTCACCTGCTCAAAACTCGATGCATGAGAACCAGGATTCACGATTCGGTGCTCGAAGAAATCCTCATTTTTTCGTGGCGGACAAGGATGAATCAATTTCGTATTGTTTCCAAGTGAGCCAATTGCAAAACGATTTTTCTGAACTGGCCGACATCAGGAGAGCACAATTTTTCATCGCTTTTTCGTGATATCGGAGGAAATCTGATCGTTTACGGCGGCGGAATCATGGCTAGTCTCATTTTTAAGGCGTGGGGATGCCGTACCTGAAACATTCGGAGCGGAATCGAGAGAAAGTTGAGCGGTACGGTCATCGTCGAAGTCGCATCAACTGGTCGGCGCCGAGGGCGAGCAGCCCAAACATCAAATGGCTCATGACTTTGGCATGTCCCTTGACCATGATGTTGCGGCCACCAAACTCGTCCTTGAGGCGTGCGTTGGTCCGTTCGGCCACAGTGCGCTCACGGTAGCGAACCTCATCGGCAGGCTCGAAGTGTTCCTTCTCGCCGCCACGCGGATTATGGTCGATCAGGGGGACGTGTCCCAGTTCGCGGCAGTGGTCGTGCAACTCTTTGCTGCAGTAGGCAGCATCCATCACATCGTACAAATTGGTGACCCGTTGCTTCGTAATGTGCGACAGCGGCACGGCGGCGCGGCTGTCATGCATCGACGCGGAACACAGCAAGGCGGCGATGGGAACGCCACAATCGGCAGTGTCGATGTGCAGCTTGTACCCGTTCCAGCTGGTCTTGTAACCCTGCGCGTTGCACTTGGTGCCGCGGTCGCAGATCGTTGGCAATTCGGCGAGC
>NZ_WHJI01000079.1:0-9517 GCF_011682155.1 Massilia sp. CCM 8734 | reverse complement strand
CTGCTCTGAGGTAGAATTCATGCCGGGCAAGGTGCGTTCGTGTTGAAATTGTGTTTTATGGATAACTCACATTTTATCAATCACTTACGGCATTCTTGCCCTTTTTTATGCAAAATTCAGGCTAGCGCGATCAGGCCGCGCCTGCTGTCGGGCATGGCGATGCGCTTCCAGCACGCTTCCAGCCGGATGCGCTCCAGCTTGCCCGCCTCGACCCGTTCCACCACCACGCCGCCCTCGCTGAACGCAACGGTTTCGTAGTCGCCCGCATGGCGCGCGTAGTGCAGCAGCGCCGCCATCGAGCAATTCTTCTTCAGCAGCCATTCCTGTTTCATTCTTATGCCATGCGCTTGTTCGCTGTGTTATCGGCGGCGTTCGCCGATGGGCTATTTGATCAGCGGCGGCGTGGCGAAGGTGTGGAAGGGGGCGGGACTGGGCACCGTCCATTCCAGCCCTTCGGCGCCATCCCATGGCTTGGCGGCCGCCTTCTCGCCGCCGCGTACGGTGGGCAGCACCACGGCGAACAGCCAATACGCTTGCGTCAGCCCGAACAAGCAGGCGCCGACCGAGGTAAGCATGTGAAAGTCGGTGAACTGCGTCGGATAGTCGGCGTAGCGGCGCGGCATGCCCGCCAGGCCCAAGAAATGCATGGGGAAGAAGGTGACGTTGACCCATACCAGCGAATTCCAGAAGTGAAACTTGGCGCGCCCCTCGTTGTACATATGCCCGGTCCACTTCGGGACCCAGTAGTAAAAGCCGGCGAACAGGCAGAACAGCGAACCGGCCACCAGCACATAATGAAAATGGGCCACGACGTAATAGGTGTCGTGGACCTGGATATCGATCGGCACCACCGCCAGCAGCACGCCGGACAAGCCGCCGATGGTGAATACCCAGATGAAGCCGATCGCGAACAGCATCGGGGTTTCCAGGCTCAGCGAGCCGCGCCACATGGTGGCGATCCAGTTGAACACTTTCACGCCGGTCGGCACCGCCACCAGCATGGTGGCGTACATGAAGAACAGCTGGGCTGTCACCGGCATGCCGGTGGTGAACATGTGGTGCGCCCAGACGATGAACGAGAGGATCGCAATGGCGGCGGTGGCGTACACCATCGAGGCGTAGCCGAACAGGCTCTTGCGTGCAAAGGCGGGAATGACCTGCGAAATGATGCCGAAGCCGGGCAGGATCATGATGTACACCTCGGGGTGGCCGAAGAACCAGAAGACGTGCTGGTACAGGACCGGATCGCCGCCCCCGGCCGCATTGAAGAAGGTGGTGCCGAAGTGGCGGTCGGTGAGCATCATGGTCACGGCGGCGGCCAGCACCGGCATGACGGCAATGAGCAGGTAGGCGGTGATCAGCCAGGTCCAGCAGAAGATCGGCATCTTCATCAGGGTCATGCCCGGCGCGCGCATGTTGAGGATGGTGGTGATGATGTTGATCGCGCCCATGATCGAGGAGGCGCCCATCAGGTGGATGGCGAAGATGGTCAGGTCCATGCCCGGACCCATCTGCAGCGACAGCGGCGGATACATGGTCCAGCCCGACGCGGTGGCGCCGCCGGCGCTGAAGAAGGCGCCCAGCAGCAGCAGCGCGGCCGGCGGCAGCAGCCAGAACGAGAAATTGTTCATGCGCGCGAACGCTATGTCGGACGCGCCGATCTGGAGCGGGATCATCCAGTTGGCGAAGCCCACGAAGGCCGGCATGATGGCGCCGAACACCATCACCAGCCCGTGCACGGTGAGGAACTGGTTGTACAGCTCGGGATAGAAAAATTGCAGGCCGGGCCGGAACAGTTCGAGCCGGATCAGCAGGGCCAGCACGCCGCCGGCCATGAACATGGCCAGGGAAAACCATAGATAGAGGGTGCCGATATCCTTGTGGTTGGTCGCGTACAGCCAGCGCCGCCAGCCGTGCGGCTGGGTATGCGGTTCGTCGTGGGCCAGTTCGCGCTGGCCGGGAAGGATGGATACGCTCATCAGGCTCTCCGTGCGTCGGTGTCACGGATGACTATAACGAGGGCCGCACGGCACACGATTGCGCGCCGTGCGGCCCTTGGCGAGGCTCAAACGACGGCGTTTTCAGGGAACTCTTCGCGGCGTACGGCGGCGTCATGCGCGCACGCCGGCCGCGCTCAGGCGCCCGGTCCGAGCCGCGCCGTGGCGCCTTCCACCACGGCGGCGGAAAACACGCGCCGCTCGGGGCAGGCGCCGCTTGAGCAGATCAGGCCGGTCAGCATGGCGCTGGCCGCCAGCGTCATGGTCTGCACCGGCTGGCGCAGGGTGGTCAGGTTGTAGCTGAGCCAGCCGGCCGGCGCCATGCCGTCGAACCCGGTCACCGACAGCTGGCCCGGCACGTCCAGCCCCAGCTCGTGGCGCGCCGTGTCGAGGCAGCCGATGGCCATGAGGTCGTTGCCGCACATGACCGCGTCCGGCAAGCCGCCCAGGCCGGCAATGATCTCGCGCAGGCCGCGCCCGCCGCTGGCGTAGTCGTAGTCGCCGCTGACGATGAGCGGCGCGGCCAGTCCCAGTTCGGCCAGGCGCGCGGCCACGCCGCGCTTGCGGTCCTGCGCGATGGCCGAATCGTGCGGGCCGTCGATCATGGCGAAGCGCTTGTGGCCGGCGGCGGCCAGGCGCGACACCAGCAGGCGCGCCCCTTGCACCTGGTCGCACACGACCGCGTTGACTGCGCCTTCGCGCAGGGTGCGGTTGAACAGCACGAAGGGAATCCTGCGCCGCTCGAACTCGGCCGCCTGGGCCGCGCTCAGGGTGGCGGCCAGCACCGCGCCGTCGACCTGGTGCTGCCAGATGTCGGCCAGGGTGGCGCCGATATCGCCTTCGCGCGCCAGCGAAAACAGCAGCACGCGCATGCCTTGCTGGCCGAATTGCCGGCTCAGCTCGGACAGGATCTGTGGATAGTGCAGGGTGACGATGTCCGACAGCACCACCGCGATCAGGTTCGAGCGGCGCGTGATCAGGCTGCGCGCGGCCGCATTCGGTGTGTAGTCGAGTGCGGTGGCGGCCTGCATCACGCGCGCATAGGTCGCCTTCGACACGCTGGCGCCCGGCTTGAAGCAGCGCGACACGGCCGACTGCGACACTCCGGCCGCGCTGGCTACGTCGTAGGACGTGACGCGGCGCGCTTCGCTGTGGATCAGCTGCTTGACGTCGGCAATGCTGGGATTGTGCGGTGGCGTGTGGGTCATTGTTCTTCTGGGTAACAATCCTTACCGGATTGCCCAGTGTAGCCCACTGACTTGCCATATGGCAATATCTTTACTGTTGAGTAATGTCGCGCGGCGATACAGGCCGATTTCAGTTGCGCCACGGAGACAAAGCACGGGAATGCCCGTTTCAGGCGCGCTCTGGTATAATATCGCCCCTTAATCTAAAGGGTACCATGGCGAATGCTTGCGGCGTCGATTTCGGAACGTCAAACTCAACAGTAGGCTGGGTCCGCCCCGGTCAGTCGTCCCTGCTCGCCCTCGAGGATGGCAAGGCAACCTTGCCCTCGGTGGTGTTTTTCAACGCCGAGGACGAGGAGGTCAGCTATGGCCGCGCGGCCCTGGCAGGCTATCTTGCGGGCTATGAAGGGCGCCTGATGCGCTCGCTCAAAAGCTTGCTCGGGACCAGCCTGATCGATGGCCAGACCGAGGTCGGCGGACGCGCATTGCCGTTCCGCATGCTGATGTCGCACTTCATCGGCGAGGTCAAGCGGCGCGCCGAGCGCGAAGCGGGGCGCACCTTCACCTCGGCCGTGTTCGGCCGTCCGGTGTTCTTTATCGACGACAGCGCTGCCGCCGACCGCCTGGCCGAGGATACCCTGGCCGAGGTGGCGCGTTCGGTCGGCTTCGAGCACGTGGCGTTCCAGTACGAGCCGATCGCGGCCGCCTTCGACTACGAGTCGCAGATCCGGCGCGAGGAACTGGTCCTGATCGCCGACATCGGCGGCGGCACCTCGGACTTTTCGCTGGTGCGCCTGTCGCCCGAACGAGCCTTGAAGGCCGAGCGGCGCGACGACATCCTGGCCACCGGCGGCGTGCACATCGGCGGCACCGACTTCGATAAATACCTGAGCCTGACTTCGGTGATGCCGCTGCTCGGTTACCAGACCCTGTTGAACAACAATAGCGCGATTCCATCGAGCTATTTCTTCAACCTGGCGACCTGGCACACCATCAACCTGGCCTACACCAAAAAGGCGGCGGCGCAACTGGCCGATGTGGCGCGCGACGCCCGCGAGCCGGACAAGCTGGGCCGCCTGCAACGCCTGATCGAAGAGCGCTCCGGCCACTGGCTGGCGATGCAGGTCGAAGAAGGCAAGATCGCGCTGTCGGACGCGGCAAGCTACACGCTCGCGCTCGACCGCCTGTCGCCGCCGGTCGACTTGCTGCTGCAACGCAGCGAGTTCGACGACGCCATCGGCCACCTGGTCGGCAATATCGACCAGACCGTGCTGAAACTGCTGAGGGATGCCGGCGTCTCGCCGGACGCGGTCGACACCGTGTTCTTCACGGGCGGATCGAGCGGCGTGCGCATGTTGCGCGAACGCATAGGCGCGCTGGTGCCCAAGGCCCGCAAGGTCGAAGGCGACCTGTTCGGCAGCATCGGCGCCGGGCTCGCGCTCGACGCCGTGCGCAAGTTCGGTTAGGGGGCGCGCCGTGTTCGAGAAACCGATCGTCATGCTCGATTTCGAGACCACGGGCTTGTCGCCGGCCTGTGGCGACCGGATCACCGAAGTGGCGGCCCTGCGCATCGTCAACGGCCGCGTGAGCGAGCGTTTTGTGTCCCTGGTCAATTGCGGAGCGTACATTCCGCCCTTCATTTCGGACCTGACCGGCATTTCGCAGGCGATGGTCGACAGCGCGCCGCCGGTCGAACGGGTGTTGCCGCAATTGTTGGAGTTCATCGGCAGCGATGCCTTGTCGGCCCATAACGCCAGCTTCGACGAAAAATTCCTGCACGCCGAGGCCGGGCGGCTGGGCCTGGTTCCGGGTCATCAGGGGCTGGTGTGTTCGCTCAAACTGTCGCGCCGCGTGTTTCCGGGCTTGTCGAGCTACAAACTCGGCTTGCTCTCGGGCCAGCTCGGGATTCGTTTCCGCAGCGCCGCCCACCGGGCCGAGGCCGATGCCGAAGTGGCGGCCGACCTCTTGATCCACATCGCCGGGCATCTGGGCCAGACCTACGGCTTCGGTTCGGTCGCGCCGCAGTTGCTGGTGTCGATGAACAAACTGAGCGCGGTCAAGGTGCCGGCCTGGCTGCGCCAGATGGCCGATGCGGCACGCTTGGCAGAAAATCCGCCACAAACCGCCTGATCGCTTTACAATATTGGCACCATGACCCGCCAGTCCTTCATTCGTATTGTGTTGTCGCTTCTGCTGCTGATGTCTCAGCAGATGGCGACCTCGCACGTGATGTCGCACTGGAGCTCTGCGCAACAGATAACGTCGCACCAGGACGGCAGTGCGCTCGCGCGCGCGGTGGCCCAGGACCAGCGCTGCGACCAGTGCCTGGCCTTCGCCCAGCTGGCCGGGCCGCTGGCCAGCCATGCGCACGGCTTTGCCTTTACCGACCCCGGCGCCACGCTGGCGGCGGCCATCGCTCCCCAGGGCGCCCGCGCGCGCTCCCTGCGCGCGTTCGAACCACGCGCTCCACCCCAGGCCTGACAGCCAGTTCCATCCCCCTTTATGTATGTGCGCTTCGCTATGCCGTTCGCGGCCGGCGCGCGCCTGTCTGTCACTGTTTGTTTGCTTGAGGTTTTCACATGAATGTCCAACGTACGCTGCTTGCCAGCGCGATCCTGTCCGCCCTGTCCACCCTTAATTACGCCAACGCGCAGGTCGCTGCCGCTGCCGCCGGCGTCGCCGATCCCGTCGTGCCCAGGGTGATCGTCACCGCCAATCCGTTCGGCAAGTCCGAAGGCGACCAGATCCTGACACCCACCAAGATCTTGTCGGGCGATGAATTGCGCGACAAACTCGGCGGCTCGCTGGGCGAAACGCTGTCGCAGGAACTGGGCGTATCGGCCTCCGGTTTCGGCGCCGGCGCCTCGCGCCCGATCATCCGCGGGCTGGAAGGCGCGCGCGTGAAAATGCTGGAAAACGGCATGGCCGTGGCCGACGTGTCCGGCCTGTCGAACGATCACGCGGTCTCGGCCGACGGCGCCGTGGCGCGCCAGATCGAAATCCTGCGCGGCCCGGCCGCCTTGTTGTACGGCTCGGGCGCCATCGGCGGCCTGGTCAACGTGGTCAACGAACGGATCCCGACCGCGCTCGAAGCCAATCCGGCCGGCCAGCTGGAAACCCGCTACGGCACGGTCGACAAGGGCCGCAGCGCCTCCGGCTCGCTCGATGGCGCGGTCGGCAACATCGGCCTGCACATCGATGGCAATATCCGCCGCTCCGACGACTACAAGATTCCCGACAACCGCGTGCTGAACGATCCCTCGTCCGCCTCCGGCCGCCTGCCGCAATCGTTCACCCGCCAGGATACGCTGGGCGCCGGCGCTTCGCTCGTCGGCGACTGGGGCCACGCCGGCGTGTCGGTCTCGACCCTGAACAACCGCTACGGCATTCCGACCCTGGAAGGCTCGCAGATCGACCAGTCGCAGATCCGCTACGATGCCGATACCTTGTTCAACAAGCCGTTCGGCGGGGTCGAAACCATCAAGCTCAAGTTCGGCTACACCGATTACGAGCATGCCGAGCTTGACGACGAGAACAAGCCGGAAGTGTTGTTTACCAACCGCGCCCTCGAAACCCGCGCCGAGCTGACCCATGCGCCGCTGGCCGGCTGGCACGGCACGTTCGGCGTGCAGACCGAAAACGCCCACTTCAGCGCCCTTAGCGGCGAAGGCGGGCCGGACACGGTGCCGGTCACGCACTCGATGTCGAGCGCGCTGTTCCTGGTCGAGGAACGCGATGTCGGCCCGCTGCGCGTGAACGCAGGCGCGCGCCTGGAATCGGTCAAGCGCACCCCGCTCGGCAACGTCGAGCGCAAGTTCGACCTCGGTTCCTACTCGGTCGGCGCCCAGTGGCCGTTCACCCAGGGCTACAGCATGGGCGCGACGGTGTCGGTGGCGCAGCGCGCGCCGGCCACCGAAGAACTGTACTCGGGCGGCCCGCACGACGCCACCCAGACCTTCGATATCGGCAATGCCGACTTCAAGAAGGAAACCTCGCGCAATATCGAACTGTCGCTGCAAAAGGTCACGGGCCTGGTGCGCTGGAAGGCCAATGTGTTCGAGAACAAGGTCAAGGACTTCATTTACGGCAATATCAGCGGCGCCCTGGTCGACGAAGAAGGCAATCCGGGCGAGGAGCTGTTGCAGCGCATCTACCAGCAAGCCGACGCCAGCATTCGCGGCGCTGAAGCGGAAGTGAGCTACAACCAGCACGGCGAGGGCCTGTCCCTGCGCGGTTTTGCCGACACCTCACGCGGCAAGCTCGATCACGGCGGCAGCCTGCCCTTGCAGCCGGCCGCCCGCATCGGCGCCGACGCCGGCTACCGCAGCGGCCCCTTGCGCGCCGGCATGTCGGTGGTGCGCGCCCAAAGCCAGGACCGGCTCGCCAGTTTCGAGCAGCATGCGACCCCGGCTTACACCCAGCTGGGCGCGAATGTGTCCTGGACCCAGCGCATGGGCACGCTTGACCTGACCTGGTTCATGATCGCGCGCAATCTTTTGAACGAGGATATCCGGCTGTCGACCTCGGTACTGAAAGATGTTTCGCCACTGCCCGGCCGAAATTTCCTGTTCGGCGTTCGCACCAAGTTTTAAGCAAGCGCAAGCACAAATTTGTTTCAGGCTGAAACCAAACCCCGCCGAGAGCGATCTCAGCGGGGTTTTTTCATGCCCCCTTAACGTGACAACCTGCTATGACGCTTGTGCCCAGTCAAACTCCGGCACTCTTGTTCTATTAGAATTTTAGCAATACTTCTCAGGTCGCTTGTTGCCTGTTGCAGCCCAATATTTCTGTAGTTTCAACGGCCTTGGCGCCGAAGGATGAAGCATGGACCGCCAGAATACTATTCGCGAGAACTATCAAACCTACATGTGGTTCCGCCAGGCAGCCGAGCGCGGCGATGCGTACGCCCAGTTCAACCTGGGGCTGATGTACAAGAAAGATGGCGAATACGGGCGGGCGGTCGGCTGGCTGCGCAAGGCAGCCCAGCAGGGACTGGCGTTCGCCCAGAACCACCTCGGCTCGATGTATTACCACGGGCGCGGGGTTCCCAAGAACGATACCGAGGCCGCCGCCTGGTTCCGCCAGGCCGCCGAGCAGGGCGACGCCTCGGCCCAGCAAAACCTGGGGCTGATGTTCCGCAAGGGGCGCGGGGTGGGGCAATGCCACGAGCAGGCCATGACCTGGTTCTACCGCGCCGCCGAACAGGGCGTGGGCAGCGCCCAGACCCTGCTGGCCGAGTGCTATCTGTCGGGGCAGGGCGCGCCGGTCAATTATCCGCTGGCCATGGCCTGGTTCCGCAAGGCGGCGATGCAGAGCGACGCCTCGGCCCAGCTGAACCTGGGATTGATGTACAAATACGGCCAGGGAGTCGAGAGCGACGACGAACAGGCGCTGTGCTGGTTCCGCCAGGCCGCCGCGCAGGGCAACGCCATGGCGCAGCGCCAGCTGGGCGTGGCCTACGCCGACGGGCTCGGCGTGCGCGCCGATCCCCTGCGCGCCATCGCCTGGCTGCAGCGCGCCGCCGAGCAGGGCGACAAGGATGCCCAGTTCAGCCTGGGCGTGATGCTGGCCAACGGCCAGGGCGTCGAGCGCGACGAGCCGCGCGCGCTGCAATGGTACGCGCGCGCCGCCGAGCAGCGCCACGTGCTGGCCCAGTACAACCTGGGCAGCATGTACGCGAACGGGCGCGGCACCCCGCGCGACGAGCTGCGCGCCCTCGAATGGTACCGCCGCGCGGCCGAGCAGGGCGCGGCCATCGCCCAGTTCAACCTGGGGGTGATCTACGCCAGCGGCCAGGGCGTCCCGCGCGACGACGTCCAGGCCGTGCACTGGTACCGCAGCGCCGCCGAGCAGGGCGACGCCAGCGCCCAGAACAACCTCGGCGTCATGTATGCCAATGGCCAGGGCGTGCCGCAGGACGACGCCATGGCCGTGTGCTGGTACCGCCAGGCGGCCGAGCAGGGCCATGCGCTGGCCCAGTACAACCTGGGCGGCATGTACAACAGCGGGCGCGGGGTCGAACGCGACGCCGTGCGCTCCTACATGTGGATGCTGCTGGCGGCCGACGCCGGCGACGAGACGGCCAACGCCAACAAGAGCATCGTGGCGCGCCGCCTCACCCCGGCCGAGATCGGCGCGGCGGTTGACCAGTCGCAGCAGTGGCGTATGGCCCGTGCCGGGTCCGCCAAGGCGCCCGGCGCCGGGCACTAGCCTGAATGTTTCATGAACTGCCAGTGCGTTGCTGGCTGGACGATACGAAACCTCGTCGGCAGTGTTTTCGATGGTCGCGGGTAATGGATGCCCTACCCGATTGAACGGGGCATCGAATGGCGC
>NZ_WHJI01000078.1:0-9899 GCF_011682155.1 Massilia sp. CCM 8734 | reverse complement strand
GGAGCCAAACGCCCGTAACCACCCTGACATGCAGTATTTCAACATGGCCGTCCATACGTTGGCCGACATGAAGAAATGGAAGGGCAAGTTCCTGGCATTCAAGGCGTATTACGTCGGCGACGCCGCGCTGGCCAAGCAGGCGGCCGCCGTGCTCGGCATCAGCGAGCGCACCTATTATTATCATGTGAAAAGCTTTGGGCAGGCGGCCTACAGCATGAGCCACAGCATCAAGAAGGCCCACGAAGCGATGGCGGCGCCAGCACAGCCGCCGGAACTACTTCCGGCGCCGGTGCTGCACCAGCTCGGTTCGTTCATCCCGCCCGCCTAATTGGGGTCGGGATGTCCTGCACCCTTTTTAAGGTAGGCAAGTACTACCACTACCGCTTCCGCCTTGCCGGCGGCGCGCGGCGCCAGCGCACCACCCACGAAGTTAACCACAAGCGCGCCCACGCGATCATGTCCACGGCGTACGCCGACGCTATCCTGATCGCCACCGGGTCGCAACCGGTCCCCACGCTCGAAGGCTTGATCGAGCAATGGGAGGAACTGCGCGCGCCGGTGGCCAGCAACTCACATCGCCGCGGCATCGATGTGTTCAAGCGCCGGCACCTTCACGGGCTGGGCCAGCTGCTAATTAGCGACCTAGGCACCGAGATCATCGAGAAGGCGCGCAATGCGCACCTGGCCATGCGCAAGCCGGCTACCGCGAACCACTGGCTGCGCAAGCTTAAGCTGCTGGTGAACTGGGCGGTCAAGCGCAAGATGATCCCCAAGCTGCCGTGGGACGTCCCCATGCTGCCGGTCCAGAAGATCCCGCGCGCCACGCTGCCCACCAAGACCACCGACGACTGGTTGGCCGAGATCGACAAGGCAACCACGCGCTCGCCGTCCGTCGCCATCGCTGTGCGTCTAATGTACGGCCTGGGCCTGCGCGAGTCGGAAGCGGCCAGCGCCTGCTGGGAGTGGATCGACTGGGAGCGGCGAACCTTCACGCCCGGCATTACCAAGGGGAAGGAGGCGGTCCCAGTGCCGATGCCGCGCTGGCTGGTTGCGTACCTGGCGCCCCAACGACGACCGCAGGGCCTCATCGCGCCAGGTAAGCAGGGCCGGGCGCTGCCGGATGGGTTCGCCCGCTACGCGATGCGTCGCGCAAACGCCGCCACCTCCCTCACCGGGATCACGCCCCATCGCCTGCGCGGCACCTGCGCCACGCTCATGTCCGAGGAAGGCACACCCATTCAGACCATCCAGGCCATCATGCGCCACAAGGACCCGAAGACCACGATGGGCTACCTGGAAGTGAACATGGACGTGGCCAGCCGTGCGCAGGACCGGATCGAGGACAAAATCTACGGTGGGCGGAAAATGGGCGATGCGCGTCAAAGCGGCCCTAGCGGTGCTTGACTCTCGTGACAACACCTAATCCTCAGTGACAATTTCGGCTCTGGCATTGCACGGGAGACATATTGTCGGTTTCGCGGCTGGTTGGACCGCGCGACTGAGCTTGGAATGCTACCTGTTTTGCGAGACTGCGCGGAATGTTCCACGGTATGGAACACCCCATTTTCCGCCGGTCGGGTTTAAACAATTTACAGAAAAAAATCAACGAGTTACGCCAGAATATCGGGTCCGCGCCGAGCTGCTGTTGGGGCAATACCCAATGACGTTGATCGGTGAAATTCGGGGTCTGTTAAGGGGGCTAAAAAGGTTACACAAAAATAGGTTACAAGAAAAGTTACACAGCGAAAAATTGTGTAACCAAGCCACGCCATCGTTGGCATAGGCCGCGCAACAGGGTGGAGTGTTCCACGGTGTGCAAGTAGTTCTAATAGGACAAAAGATACGTGTGTTGGACAGCATAAGGTGTAGGACTACAACTTAATAGGCGATCTTCTGACACTAGCTGATGCGCCAATGCGGTTTAATTAAAAGGTGTGATATATCTCCGCCCACCTCCCCGTCGTTGCGCCAAAACTTCGCGCACTTGGGGCGATATGTCGCGGAAACGCATGGTCTGCAATATTCGTCCAAGCGTTGGAAGAGAACCATTATGGAAAACAAACCGAACGAAATTTCCGCGAACGATTCCATCAATTTTGACAATCTCGCGACCGCGCGCGGAGATGGCGACGCTTTCAGTAGACGGTTTGTCGATCGGCGCGCGCCGCTTCGAATTCCCCTCATCAGCCAGCTCCCTGTGGCAGCTTTTTGCTGCGACATTCAAGGGGCGGTGGTGAGCCACAACGAAGCTGCCGTCGAGATTTGGGGGCGCGTGCCTAATCCCTCGGAGCACGGCCAGTGGAGCGGTGCACACGCCATGTTCGACCTCGACGGGCATTGCCTGGCGAGGGAGGATTATCCGTCTGCACAGGCAGTTTCGAGTGGCAGAGACCTTGACGCCGTCGAGATGTGGCTCGAACGTCCCGACGGGACGCGCCGTCGGATCGAGTCTCACCCAAAGTTGGCGCGCGGATCCGACGGAGCCGTCGCCGGGGCTCTCTGCGTGCTAGTTGACAACACAGAACGCCAGCGACTCGCCGACGAGCTCCAACGGGCCGACGACGACCGAAGTGCCTTCTTATCGCTTTTGGCGCACGAACTACGCAACCCCCTCTCGCCGATCCTGAGCGCGGCTGGTGTGATGAAGCGTGTGTCCACCGACGCCCAGATTGTTAAGATGGCCAATGTGGTCGAGCGGCAGGTAAAGTTGCTGTCGCGATTCGTAGGAGATCTTTTGGACGCCTCCAACTTGGCCGAAAACGGCATCTCGCTACGTATCAAATCGGTGCTTCTATCCAAAGTAGTTGACACGGCGTTGGATGCCCTTACAGAGAAGGCCGAGTCTCGAGGGCAAAATGTAGACGTTGATTTCGAAGTACGGGACAAGATGGTCGTTTGTGATCCGGATCGCGTTTCGCAGGCGCTCGCCAACGTCCTTCTCAACGCCAGTGAGTTCACCGACAACGGGGGAAGCATTGCACTGCGAGTAAAGGTGGACGGCGCGCTGATGGAGGCGGAGGTCGAGGACAGCGGTATCGGCATCGCCCCTGGGCAAATCGAGATGATTTTTAGGCCCTACACCCAGTTTGCCACCCACAAAGATAGGCTACGGGCTGGGGCCGGGCTGGGCTTAGCTATCGCTAAGGACATTTGCGAAAAACACGGCGGTCTAATCACCGCCACGAGCCATGGAACCGGCCAAGGAAGTCGATTCCGCCTCATCCTTCCAATAGTTTGCGCTCAGGATTAACCGCCACCCGGTCCACCTTTCCTATTGTTTCACCGTGCATTGCAAGCAGCGGAAGATCCTAAGCTTGGCACGGGGCCGCATTGACCCCACAGGCTTAAACTAGCGCCGCAGCGCCGCAGGGCCTCAGGGGGGCAACCCTCCACGCCAAGAGCGCGGGGCGATTTCAGAAAGCACCGCCAATAGCTCCCCGACATTAGCGGGCTTCACGAAATAGTGATCGAAGCCTGCAGCTAAGGCTGCTGCACGTCCGTACTCCTTTCCCCGGCCCGTCACAGCCACCAGGGTGGCCGATGCGGTACGCGGAATGGCCCTGATTGTCCGGGCAAGCTGATTGCCGTCCATTCCCGGCAGCCCAATGTCCAGCAGGAAAACGTCGATGTCCTCCTCTGCAGCGCGCGTGAGTACGCGAAGAGGATCGCTCTCGCCCCGTACGCGATGCCCGCCTTCCTCTAAGACCATGCGCAGCATGCGCGCCGCATCAAAATGGTCGTCGACAACCAAGATGTCCAGCGCGCGGGCCGCAGCTGCCGGAGCGAACGCCGGCATAGGCACGGAATCGGCGCCATGCGGACCCGCCAAAGGCAGCTCAATGACGAAAGTGGATCCAGCACGCGGCCCCGCGCTGTGGGCGGACACCTTCCCACCGTGAAGGTTGACCAAGCTTTTGACGAGCGAAAGACCCAACCCCAAACCGCCATGGGCGCGCTCCGACGAGCGTTCCCCCTGCGTAAACAGTTCGAAGACATGTGGCAGCAGGTCCGGGTCGATGCCGACGCCACTGTCCCGCACGCCTATCGTTGCCACGACGCCATCACATGCCATCGAAAGCTCTACGCTCCCACCCGCTGGAGTGAACTTGGCCGCGTTTTGAAGCAGATTTGCTACTGCTTGCACCAGACGGTTTGCGTCGCCGCGCGCTGCAACCGGCGCGCCTTCGGGCAGGTAGGCGAAGCGATGCCCGCGTGCGTTCATGGCTGGACGCGCCTGCTCGACGGCGTCAGCCAAGACTTGGCGCAGGTCGATTTGCCGCACGTCGAGGGTAATCACGCCCGTGTTAAAGCGGGAGACGTCGAGCACATCGTCAATCAGGCTGGCCATGTGCTCGGCTTGGCGCGCGACGATTTCCGCGGCCTTGCGGGCGCCTGCATCGCCAGAGCTACGCGCCTTCAAAATCTGGGCGGCTGAGACGATCGGCGCTAAGGGATTTCGCAACTCGTGAGCAAGCATCGCCACGAACTGGTCTTTGCGGCAGTCGACGAAGCGCAAAGCCTCCTCAGCGCGCTTGCGCTCGGTCACGTCGATCGACACGCCTTGGATGCGGACGGGTTGGCCGTCGCTCCCTGCCAGCACTGTGCCGCGCACTTGTAGCCAGATCAGGTTCCCGTTGTCGAGGCGGTTGACGCGTATCACATCCTCGTAGGTCCCCAAAGAGGCCATGGCCACCGCTCGCCGGGCGGCCATGCTGGCCAAGTCGTCTGGGTGGACTGAGCGCCAAACGCCACTAACGTCCGTCCAGTCGCCGCCCAGCACGGCGACGGCGTTGTCGGAGAAGACTGTCCTGTCCGTCAACAAGTCCCAGTCCCAAACCACCATGCGCGCGGCGAGCATGCCTTGCTTCAAGCGGGCCTCGCTGGCCTCGCGCGCAGATATAGCGACGCGCCGTTCAGTGACATCGAAGCCTTCGACGAAGATGCCCGTGGTTCGACCGTCGGCGCCGAACAGAGGCTGATAAACGAAGTCGACGAAAAGGGCGTCGGGCGGTGTGCCGGCTTCGCGCTGGATTGACAACGGCACGTCGCGAGCAACAAAAGGAGTTCCCGACCGGTACACCTCGTCAAGCTTCTCAAAGAATCCTTGTCCCTCCAAGTCCGACAGCGCCTCGCGCGCCGACTTCCAACGGAGATCCCGCCCGCCCACCAAGCGTAAGAACGCGGCGTTGGCGAACTCGAAAACGTGGTCTGGCCCATCAAGGATGCACATGAAGCCTGGGGCCTGCTCGAACATCATCCGCAGCCGCTGTAGCTGGGCCGTTTTAAACTCGTCGGTGTCCCGTCGTGCCCTTGCCGCGTCTTCGGCCAAGCGCAGGTACTGGATGGCTTTAGCGGCGGAGGCGGCGCGCGCCTCGGTGACGTCCTCGCAAACTGCCATAACGCCGGCAACGCCCGCCTCGTCGAGCAAGGCCGTGCAGGCGTATGACCAGACGACGGCATGGGGAACATCATCTTCGGAGGAAAGCTCCGTTCGGTCCGCGCAGCCCGACATCTCCCTGCCGGCCATGATCGCATCGACTTGCATCGCGACCTTCCCTGACGGCGGCCCGGACAAATGGATGAGCGATGTCAGTTGCCCGTAGGCATGGTTGTGCAACTGAATGAGGCCCGTGCCCCACCACACGACAATGGGACGGTGGGAAACTAGGGCCATGCGCATGGCCGTGTTGAGCACAGGCGGCCACGCCGCCGGATCCCCCAACGCTACAGGGGAGAATTGGCAGGCTGTTAATCGGCCGCATTGTTCGATGAAATGAGATCCGTGCGGCATGCGCTTCCGTATGGGGCCGGCCCGGCAGCCGTGTTGGAACTCAGGGTGTGGCGCGAGGCCAGGGTTGGGCTCGTATCGGAAGGCCGCGCCGAAGGTGGTCTTCGGGTCCCATTATACCCAAGCCAATAACACTCGGCAGGCATTGTGCCCCCCATTTTTTCTCAGCACCAGGTGGCGCTTCGAAAATCGGTTTTAACGCCGCATGAAATGCCATTCACGCAGCGTTCACGTTTGACTCATTTGACATAATTTCCGATGCGCGAAGATCGTACGAATAAACTGTTTAACCAAAAACGCCCTCGTTGACGCACGTCTCGAGGTTCTGTCGCATTAGCGAACGTCGGCGTGGCAATCATGTAAACTGCGGCACCCGAACCCAGGACGAATCGACATGCTCAACTTCAAAGGGATGTGCTTTCCTATCGATGTGATCCTCGTCTGCATCCGCTGGTATGCTGGCTATCCGCTGAGCTACCGACACCTTGAGGAATGAAATGGACGCCTCCCGCCTTTACCGGCGGGGAAATATGGAACAGTGCGAATGAAGCTGGCGGTAGCAAGTGCGGTGTACCGTCGCTGGCGAACGACATCAAAATCGCCTAGATTGAAAGCGTTAAAACTTTCGACTCTTACCGGAGGATCCACATCATGAATGCTACTCGAAAAGCGGTGGTCGGTGTCGATACGGCCAAAAGCGTATTTCAGGTTTACACCGTCGAGCAGGAGACAGGTGAAGTGATCAACAAGCCCCTCAAGCGCGCGCAGTTCCTGCAGTGGTTCGCCAACCGGAGCCCCTGCCTGGTCGGCATGGAGGCATGCGGGGGCTCACAACACTGGGCGCGCCAGCTCCAGAAGCTGGGGCATGAAGTGAAGCTGATGAGCGGGAAAATGGTCAAGGGTTTCGTTTGCGGAAACAAGAATGATGCGGCCGATGCGCGTGCAATCTATATGGCGGCGACGCAGCGGGAAGTAAGAAGCGTAGCGGTCAAGAGCGAGAGTCAGCAGGCAATACTGGCGATGCACCGCATCCGCCAACAGCTGGTGAAGGTGCGTACGGCACAGATCAACGAGCTGCGCGGCCTGCTCGGCGAGTACGGTGAAGTGTTCGGGCTGGGCCGAAAAGCCTTCGATACCGGCATAAAAGGAGCGCTAGGACGGCTGGCCGAACGCTTACCCGGTCCATTGATCGACACGTTACGCGACCAGTGGAACGAGCTAGCCCGGCTCGATGAGCGCATTGCCCGCATCGAGGCATCGTTGCGGGCATGGATGCGGCAAGAGCGTGGCGCCATGGCCATCTCCGCTATTCCCGGCGTCGGTCTATTGACCGCGACCGCGGCAGTTGCTGCGATGGGCGATGCGAAGACGTTCCGGTCTGGCCGTGAATTTGCGGCCTGGATCGGACTTGTGCCGGGCCAGACCGGCAGCGGAGGAAAAGTACGGCTACTAGGTATGAGCAAGCGGGGCGATACATATCTTCGCACCTTGCTGATCCATGGCGCGCGAGCGGTGCTGCAACATGCCAAAACGCCCAGTGCATGGTTGCAACAACTGGGTCAGCGTCGGCCGCCCAATGTGGTGATCGTAGCGCTGGCCAACAAGATTGCGCGCACAATCTGGGCGGTACTGGCTCATGATCAGGCGTATGACAAGGACCATGTCAGCATGCGCCCGTTCGCGGCGGCGACGTAGAGAGCAACGTAGACGAAAGGGTTCTGTCGCGTTGATGATCAAACGACGGAATTTTCCCTAGAACGGCACTGTGCGGCTCAAACTGGACGGACCATCCCTGCCAGCGTAAAAAATTGCTCGGCGAACGACATCGCATCGGCGCCGTCGATCTCGAACTGACCCTTGCGGATCATGTGCATCAGCTCGATTCCAGCGAGCACCGAGCCGGCGGACCGGAACGATTTGAAGTTGAGCATGGGCTTGGTCACCCGCTTGATGGCGCGATGGTCCTGCTCGACAATGTTGTTGAGGTATTTGACCTGGCGTACTACGATCGGGACGTCGCGGCCGGTGTTGATCGCATCGATCGCCCCCTTGTTGGCGCCGCTCTTGTCCATCGCGATCTTATCCGGATAGCCGTTCGCCCCGATGGCCTTGTCAAAGAAGCGCTTCGCTGCGGCCAGGTCGCGCTTGGCCGTCAGCAAGAAGTCGACGGTCTTGCCCTGCTTGTCGACGGCACGGTAGAGGTATTTCCAGACGCCCTTGACCTTGATGTAGGTCTCATCCATGCGCCAGCTGCAGCCGACCGGGCGCTTGTGTTTCCGGGCCATCTTCTCGATGAGCGGCAGGAAGCGAATCGCCCAACGGTTAATTGACGAATGGTCGACCGACACGCCGCGCTCTTCCATCATTTCCTCGAGGTGCCGGTAGCTCAGTGGATAGCCGGCATACCACCGGATGCAGACGAGGATCACATCGATAGGAAAGCGCATCCCTTTGAAGTTGAGCATGTCGATTCGTCCTGGGGTTCGGGCGCCGCAGTTTACATGATTGCCCCCCCCGACGTTCGCTAATGCGACAGAACCCTTTTTGCGCCTGCAGCAGCTGGTCGTCGGTCATGTCCCGGGTCGTCATCCGGTTCAGCTCCTGCTTGCGCAACGGTGGCGCGGCCTTGCGTTCCTCCCGAGTATTGCCGTAGGTTTTTGGAAAATTCTTGCGCCACAGTTCTTCACCGGAGGCGATCCCGTCGACCTGGTCGGGCGTGGCGCCCAGCAGCTTGGCTTCCGCCTGCATGTCTTCCGCGGCGCGGCGCGCTTTCTGCGAATGGGCGCCTGGTCTTGCCGGATGCAAGCCAGTTCTTGAAGGCGGCCGTGTCCGTTTCGGTGATATGGCGGCCGCCTTTCCAGCCAGGGGCATAATTGGCGTCGTATCCGTCGCGCGCGTCATCCAGGGAGTCGAACCCGAACATGACCTTGTGCTCGTCGAACTTGCCCGATTCGGGATGGACTTGGTCCACGACGAACACCTTGTCGCTGTCGGGATTCGGTCCGATGAAGGCGTCGACGTGATCCTTGTCGGCCCCCACGGTGCCGCGAATATAGCCGTAGTGGTGCGCCATCCGGGTTTCCCACGCCTTGCCCTGGCCGTCCACGCCCGAGCGGGTCGAGCCGGCCGGGTTCTCGATCGAAAGGTCCAGGCCGTGTAGCTTGACGCGGCCGAGCTTGTAGTTGCCGGCCTCCTTTTGCGCTTCGGTCGGTTGGGCCAGCTCGTTAAGCGGCGACGTGGCCGATTCATGGGCGGCGATGTCGAAAGCGGTTTCGGCTACAACTTGTACATCGCCAGCGGCGGGCGCCGGCGCGATCAGGGACCGCGCACCGTTCGACGCCATCGGCGACACGATGCTGGCATGTTCCATCTGTTCCAACAACCGTTGTGCACGGTTGTACCCGACTTTGAGGTGTTGTTGCAGAGCCGCGGCCGAAGCGGTCGCGTTTTCGCGCACGAACGCCTCGGCTTGTGGATAGAGCATGTCGTTATCGGCCAGTCGGACAGCACGGGCCACGTCCGGAACAACCGGGTTTTGCGGCGCCGCTTTCTCTGCCGGCACGACCCCGGCCGCGTCCTGCGCCACAGCGGTGGGCCCTGCGACGGGTGCTGCTTCACGCTCCAGGCGGGCCATCACTTTCTGGTAATAGGCTTTTTGTGCGGTGCTCAGCTTGAAAACTTTACTTGAGCCAGGTTTGTGCAGCATCGCGCCGTTGGCCGTTTTCAGGCGCATGCCCGCAGTGATCGCGTCGTCCACGGCACGCGTGTTCGTTGCGGCTGGCGCCGGCGCCGGCGCGGGCGCCACGCGCTCCGGAACGGCGTCGACCAGCTCGTTTGGCAGACTGGGAACTGGGGCTGTTGCGTCGTCGATGTCGGCATGATCCTCGGCGGTCAGGCCAGGGTTCACGTAGCCGTCGCGCTTGAGGGCGGCCAGGAAGGCGGGTTTCTTGCGCTCGGCCGGGATGGCGGCGTTGGCAAGCACCTGGGGTTTGAGGTGCAGTGGAACGGAAAACCGGGTTTAGGGCTAGGTTCGCTGGCTTATTCGTCGCTCGACGGGTTCCGCAGCGGCCGCAGCTCACCCTTGGCCACGGCGTCCGGTACTGAGAATGAA
>NZ_WHJI01000077.1:0-11713 GCF_011682155.1 Massilia sp. CCM 8734 | reverse complement strand
TTACGCTTGCTCGTCGTTGGATCGAGGAGCATCAAAAGCGAATGACTCTTCATGAGCTTGCTCAGGCCCTCACCCAGCTACGAAATATGATCAAGACATATGACGTTTGAGGGGAAGGGTCAGGGTCTGACCCCGGTGGGGGATCTGGGCAAATTATTGCTGATTAAAGCTCTGACCCCGGTTTGTGGGGCGCCTGCCCGGCCAGCGCCTTCAGCGCGAAAAAAAAACGCCCCGGAGGGCGTCTTTGTCGATGTGGCCGAAAATTACTTGGCGTTCATCAGTGCAACCGTGGTGTCCAGCATGCGGTTCGAGAAACCCCACTCGTTGTCGTACCACGACGAGACTTTCACCAGGCGGCCCGACACCTTGGTCAGCGTCGAATCGAAATTCGACGAGGCCGGGTTGTGGTTGAAGTCGATCGATACCAGCGGCTCGGTCTGGTACGTCAGCACGTCTTTCAACGCGCCTTCGGATGCCGCTTTCATCAGGGCATTGACTTCGTCCACGGTGGTGTCGCGCTTGGCGATGAAGGTCAGGTCGACCAGGGAGACGTTGATGGTCGGCACGCGGATCGCGAAACCATCCAGCTTGCCATTGAGTTCAGGCAGCACCAGGCCGACCGCGGCGGCGGCGCCGGTCTTGGTCGGGATCATGCTCATCGTGGCCGAACGGGCGCGGCGCAGGTCTTCATGCATCACGTCCGACAGCACCTGGTCGTTGGTGTAGGCGTGCACCGTGGTCATCAGGCCGGTTTCCAGGCCGATCGCGTCGTTCAGCGGCTTGACCAGCGGGGCCAGGCAGTTGGTGGTGCACGAGGCGTTCGAAATGACCGTGTCGGTCGCTTTCAGGACGCCTTCGTTCACGCCGAACACGATGGTGGCGTCGACATCCTTGCCGCCCGGCGCCGAAATGATGACTTTCTTGGCGCCGCCTTTCAGGTGGGCCGAGGCTTTTTCTTTGGTGGTGAAGAAACCGGTGCACTCCAGCACCACGTCCACGCCCAGCTCGCCCCATGGAATTTCAGCAGGATTGCGCTGCGCGAACACGCGGATCGCGTCGCCATTGACGATCATGTTGTCGCCTTCGACCGTGACGGTGCCCGGGAACTTGCCGTGCGCCGTGTCGTAACGGGTCAGGTGCGCGTTCGACTTGGCATCGCCCAGGTCGTTGATCGCCACGATCTGGATGTCGTGTTTCTTGCCGCCTTCGTAGAAAGCGCGCAGGACATTGCGGCCGATACGGCCATAACCGTTGATTGCAACTTTGATCGTCATTACTTTGCTCCTGAGTGATAAAAATGGGTGGGCGGCGGCGCCCGGGCGCCGCCTGCGCTTCAATTAGTTCGTCAGTACCGACTTGACCTTGGCAACCACGTTCTCGACAGTGAAACCGAAGTGCTTGAACAGCACCGGCGCGGGCGCCGATTCGCCAAAGGTGTCGATGCCGACCACGGCGCCTTCCAGGCCAACGTATTTATACCAAAAGTCGGTGACGCCCGCTTCGATCGCCACGCGCGGCACGCCACGGGTCAGTACGCTGGCCTTGTAGGCGGCGTCCTGGCGGTCGTACACGTCGGTCGACGGCATCGACACCACGCGTACCAAAATGCCTTCGGCGGCCAGCGCGCTGGCCGCCTTGGTCGCCAGTTCGATTTCCGAACCGGTGGCGATCAGGATGGCTTTGGCGCCGGCGACGTCTTGCAGCACGTAGCCGCCGCGCGCGATGTCGGCGATCTGGGCCGCGGTGCGTTCCTGGAACGGCAGGTTCTGGCGCGAGAAGATCAGGGTCGACGGGCCATCCTTGCGCTGGACGGCGGCGCCCCAGGCGGCAGCGGACTCGACGGTGTCGCACGGACGCCAGTTGTCCAGGTTCGGGATCAGGCGCAAGGACGATACGTGCTCGACCGACTGGTGGGTCGGGCCGTCTTCGCCCAGGCCGATCGAGTCGTGGGTGAACACGAAGATCGAGCGCAGTTTCATCAGCGCGGCCATGCGCAGCGCGTTGCGGCTGTAATCGGAGAAGGTGAGGAAGGTGGCGCCGAACGGAATGTAGCCGCCGTGCAGGGCGATGCCATTCATGATGGCGCTCATGCCGAACTCGCGCACGCCGTAGTTGATGTGGTTGCCAGGTTTACCGGAACGCAGTGCGATGCACTCTTTCCAGTTGGTCAGGTTGGAACCGGTCAGGTCGGCCGAGCCGCCCAAAAATTCCGGCAGGCTCGGCGCCAGCGCCTGGATCGCGTTCTGGCTGGCCTTGCGGGTGGCGATGTTTTCTTTCTTTTCGACGCAGGCGGCAATCGCCGCGTCCAGGGTGGCGTTGAAATCAGCCGGCAGTTCACCCTTCATGCGACGCTCGAATTCGGCGGCCAGCTCGGGGTATTGCGCGCGGTAGGCGGCAAATTTGGTGTTCCACTCGCCTTCCAGCGCGGCGCCGTGCTCTTTCGCGTCCCAGGCGGTGTAGACCTCGGCCGGGATCTCGAACGGGACCGAGGTCCACAGCAGGTGCTCGCGCACGGCCGCCACTTCCTTCTCGCCCAGCGCGGCGCCGTGCACCTTGTCGCCGCCTTGCAGGTTGGGCGAACCCTTGCCGATGATGGTCTTGCAGCAGATCAGGGTCGGTTTCGACGACAGCTTCGCTTGGCAAATAGCAGCGTCGACCGCCGCCACGCTGTGGCCGTCGACGGCGGCGATCACGTTCCAGCCGTACGATTCAAAGCGTTTCGGGGTGTCGTCGGTGAACCAGCCTTCGACCTTGCCGTCGATCGAGATGCCGTTGTCGTCGTACAGGGCGATCAGGCGGTTCAGGCCCAGGGTGCCGGCCAGCGAGCACACTTCGTGCGAAATGCCTTCCATCAGGCAGCCGTCGCCCAGGAAGGCGTAGGTGTAGTGATCGACCACGTCGAAGCCCGGCTTGTTGAATTCAGCCGCCAGCAGGTATTCCGACAAGGCCATGCCGACCGCGTTGGCGATGCCCTGGCCGAGCGGGCCGGTGGTCGTTTCCACGCCTGGCGTGATGTCGACTTCCGGGTGGCCCGGGGTCTTCGAATGCATCTGGCGGAAATTCTTCAGGTCGGCCATGGTCAGGTCGTAGCCCGACAGGTGCAGCAGCGCGTAGTGCAGCATCGAGCCGTGCCCGTTCGAGAGCAGGAAGCGGTCGCGGTTGAGCCACTTCGGATTGGACGGATTGTGCTTGTAGTGGCCGGCCCACAGCGCCACCGCGATTTCCGCCATGCCCATCGGCATGCCTGGGTGGCCGGAATTAGCCTGTTGCACTGCGTCCATTGCCAGCGCGCGGATCGCGTTGGCCATCAAAGTGGTAGGGAGCGTCGTTTTCATGGGTCGAATCTGTGAGGTCGTAGGATTGGAAATGCGGGTGGCGCTGCTTGGCGTACCGGGTCAAGTATTTTACCAGACCATGGGGTGGCGAATTAAAATGAAGCACTTGCCGCGTCCGCCGGCCTCAACTACGCCCTCAACTCTTTCACAGGATTTCATGCCCCGTTTCTATTGTTCCGTGCCGCTGGCGGTTGGACTGACGCTCGACCTGCCCGAAGCGGTCGCCCACCATCTGCACGTGCTGCGCTTGCAGGTCGGCGCCGAATTGTGCCTGTTCAATGGCGATGGCGGCGAATACATCGCCCACCTGGCCAGCGTGGACAAGCGCCGCGCCAGCGTGACCGTCAAGGCGTTTGTGGCGCGCGATGTCGAACTGCCCTACCAAATCACCCTGGCCCAGGCCCTGCCCGAAGCTTCCAAAATGGACTGGATCATCGAAAAGGCGGTCGAGATGGGAGTGGCGGCGATCGCCCCGCTGGCGGCCCAGCGCTGCGTGGTGCGCTTATCTGGCGAGCGCGCCGAAAAGAAACTGGCGCACTGGCAGGGCGTGATCGTGGCCGCCTCCGAGCAGAGCGGGCGCAACCGCCTGGCGCGGCTGGCCCCGGTCGACGACCTGCACCAGTGGAGCGCCCAGCAGGACATGCACAAGCGCATTTTGCTCAGTCCGCGCGGCGGCCAGTCGCTGGCCGACTGGGCCAGGCACCAGCCGCCGCAGGCGCTCTCGTTGATGATCGGCCCGGAAGGCGGCTTCAGCGTGCAGGAAGAAGACCATGCCATGGCGCGCGGCGCGCTGGCGCTGTCGATGGGGCCGCGCATCCTGCGCACCGAGACCGCCGGCATCGCCGCCGTGGCCGCCCTCAATGCCCTCTGGGGCGGCCTGTAACACCAGCGCCATCGTTATACACTTATCTGCGGTCCATCTTGTTTCACCGGTTGTCCATGGCGGCCCCGTGCCGCTATCAAGGACATGTTCGTCCAGAGTTGAGGGTTTCGACCCTACTCCGTGGCTCGCCGATACTCGCACAAGCACATCCCGGCGCTTCCCCTACAGAAAAATCGTTTCCTTACTTACTACCGTTCGCGAACGCGATCCGGTAGATAGGGCCAATGGGAGCTAAAGCCAATCCACCGAACTTAAGCACTCCCCCGCCATTGGCACTACTTTAGTTGAAATAGTTCTTGACAGAATCGCCGCTTCGCGCGGCCGCCGCCCTGATTGCGAGGCTTTTTTCGCGAGCAGGGCGGCGGCCAATGAAGGTCTTTTTGATCTTCATTGGCCGCCATGTCGTTACCTTCTCTGTTTGCCGCATTTTCCGCCCACATGCACTCTGCTCAATTTCGTGATCTTGCCCGCCACGCCGACGCCGGTAACGCATTTGTGCGGCGGCGCAAGCTGCCACTGCCGACCCTGATTGCAGTGATGCTCACTGGCATGCGCAAGTGCATCCAGACGGAGCTTGATGAATTCTTCGCGCACCTGCAACAGCAAGCACAACTGGCGCGGCACGTCTCGGAGCAGGCATTTTCCAAGGCCCGCTCCAAGCTGTCCGCCACCGCCATCCCCTCGCTGAACGACTGGCTCATTGCACGTGCCGATGCCGATGGCTACGTTCCGCGTTGGCACCAGTTGCGCCTGGTAGCCGCAGACGCGTCAACCCTGCGTTTCGGCTGGCGTGACAGCCACGTTCCCCGTGCCGCCAGTGCAGATCAGATCGCCTTCGGCCTCTATCTTCCGGGCGCCGAAATGATGCTGGCAGCGTCGCTGCACAGTGTCCAGGAGAACGAGCGTCAGATGCTGTTTCAGCATCTCGACAGCCTCAACAGCGACGACCTGTTGCTGATGGACCGGGGCTATCCGTGTCGCTGGCTGGTAGCTGCGCTCAACGCGCGCAATATCAAGTTTTGCATGCGCGTTGAAAAGTCCGGCAACGCCGGTTTCGCCTGCGTACGCGATTTCCTGCTCTCGGGCCAGCACGATCAGATCGTCACGCTGGCCGCACCAGATCGCCGCGATGCAGCCGACTTCGAGTGTCCCGCCGAACCCCAGCGGGTACGTCTGGTGCGACACGTCGCATCGACTGGCAAGGTGCGTGTGTTAATGACGAACCTGTTTGATTCGGATGCGTTTCCGGCCGACGTATTCGGCGACCTTTACCACCAGCGTTGGCGTATCGAAGAGGCCTTCAAGCGGCTCAAACACCGGCTCAATCTGGAGCACGTCTCGGGCCTGTCGCAACTGGCAGCAATGCAGGACTTCGCTGCAAAGATCCTGTGCGATAACCTGCAAGCGCTACTGACACAGGCTGCATCAAGAAAGTCGCCGCCATCGCCAACCCGCAAAATTAACCGCGCCGCCGTTCATTCCATTCTCAAGCCGCTGCTGCCGTCGTTGCTGCTGTGCGAGGTGGTCGCCATGCTGTTACATGACGCACTTGACCTCATTGCCCGACGAACCTACTCGCACCAACCAGGTGTGATGAAAACGAAGCAAAGGAAGAATCGGAATGGACCGAAGCCGCATAAATCGATGGCAAACAAACCATGCTGAATTCAGGCGCTGCTAAGTTCGGTGGATTGCCTGCGTCCGGCCTAACTTGAGTACACAATTCACAATTGCATTACACGATAACTCCTAAGCAAAAAATCTGGCCCAATGCCCTTTTGAGTGGAAGTTGACAAGCCGCGCTTTGCCCTTCCTGATGCACGGCCGGGTTGCAGGTCGCAAGGGTAACGGCATTTTCGGTGCGGTCAAGGGCGGGCGGAGCCCGGCGCAGCGAACCCTTGAGGGCATCGAAAAAGCCTTTACGCTCAAGGGCTTAGGGTTGGATGCGGGGTTGGCATCCGGCCCGCGAGCCCGTCCGGCGGCAAGGACTTCCCCGCCCTCGGGGGCGGGGCTAGGGGCGGGGGAATCCGCTCGGTTTGGCAGCATCACGCATCCGCCGCCGTGTCAATTTCCACTCGCAACGGCATAGAGCCAAAAATCTTCTGACCGTAAAAAACATCAATTGGCCACAATTTGCTGCCACTTTACCCTTAACGAATAAAGATTCAGCATAAATACTACAGTGGAATCAATCCTGCCCTGGATGCGACAAAAATGTAAGATTCACTGTTTACATTAAAAAACTTTACACTTAATATCTTTGCATGATTGTTTAAAAAATATATTCTCCTGCATAATGGCAAGCACCGATAAAAATTCACCGCTGTTCCGTCCAGAAGTAACGGCCTCTCTGAGTCAGCAGTGGATGGGGGCGATCCGATTGGCTCAGCCCATTTCCGGTTGGCTCATCGCCTGCATTGCCACCATGATCGCCACCGCCTTCATCGTATTTGCCGTAACTGGCAGCATGACAAAAAAGGCGCGCGTCAGTGGCGTCCTAATTCCCGTAGGAGGCAGCATCAGCATTGTTGCCCCGAATGCAGCCCTACTTATTCAAAGCAATGTCAAGGAAGGTGATCGCGTAGCTGCCGGTCAGCAACTGTTTCAACTTTCTACAGAGCGCCAAAGCGGGGGCGGGGAAATTACGGCGCTGGTTGCTCAACAGTTGATCACACGGCAGCAAACGCTGGAGGCCGAGCAACGCCTGCGCACAAGCAACGCGAACGATAGAACCGCCGCTATTACGCTCCGGTTAAGCAACATGACTACTGAAGCGACGCAACTGGAACAGGAAATCGTCCTCATGCAGCGCCGTCAGAGCTTGGCACAAGACAGCGTCGACAAGTACCAAACGTTGCAAGCCAACGGTTTCGTCTCGAGCGCACAGGTTCAGCAAAAACAGGAAGAAGTGATCGACGTTGCCTCTCGTCTGAGCAATATTGAGCGCACGTTCTTGCAATTAAAGTCAAACCGAATTGCGCTGGAAGCGGAACGACAGGCATTGACCAACAGCCTTGCTACCGAGCAAGCTCAATTAAGCAGGGCCATCGCTAGCTTGCAACAGGAAATTGCCGAGAACGGGGGGCGCAAAGCCATAGTCATCACGACCAGCCAGGCAGGCACGATAACCACTTTGACCAGCCAACCTGGACAATCGCTCATTGGAGGACAAGTTCTGGCTACCTTGATCCCGGCGGCCGGAAGCAGCCACGGCGCTCAGGCCGATCCGGCGAGCGGCATAGTGACTGCCTCCATACTCGAAGCCCACCTGTATGCACCAAGCCGTACCACGGGCTTCGTCGCCAAGGGGCAGAAAGTCTTAATCCGCTATCAGGCTTACCCGTATCAAAAATTCGGCTTGCAGAACGGCACGGTAACCGACGTCAGCACGACGCCGTTCGCGCCGTCGGAACTGCCGCCCAACTTGGCCACCACGATTCTCAGCAGCGTCCAGCAAAATGCGATGGGGGCCGCCAGCGGCGAGGCTTTGTATCGCATCAAGGTCAAACTTGATAAACAATCCATTGAGGCCTACGGCCAGAATCAAGCGGTCAAGCCCGGCATGACACTGGAGGCGGACGTGCTACAGGATCGTCGAGCGATCTGGGAATGGGTGATGGAACCGATTTTGGCAGTGGCGCGCAGGTAAAGCGCGCATGACTGTAAAAATTTGGCGCAGCGGATGAGAAGTCTCTCACCCGCTTGCCAAAAGCGGTGCAAGGGGCGCAATCCCATGCACAGCAGCAACTCCATACTATTCGGTATGGTACAACCCAAGAAGAAAGATATCACAATGCGTGTTATTTCGAGTAATGAAGTCATGGCTGTATCCGGTGGCGGTGGGTGGGAGGATATGATGAAACTGATCCACGAGACGCTGGATGGTTGGTTCGGCCCTCCAATCCAGAGCGTTGAAATCCGTGGCGTCCGTATGACGGACACGCAAAAGAACGCCTACGACATGGCAGGGGTGATGGAAACTTATCAGCAGGCTCTGCCGGGGTGCGTAATCACCATCGCGTATCAACCTCCGGGCGACACTGTCGCCTCGGGTGCTGGCGCAAATGGTCCCATTCCGACAGCGAACGTTACCGTGACCTCCACGATGGGCACTTGGCTCCCGACGGCTAAATGCGGCCCAAAAGATAAGGAAGATATTCCTTGATGCGCACTTCGGTGATGCCCTTGGATAATCATCACCCACGGCCGCCGATCAGCAGATAGATTCGCTGCAGGACATGGCAAGGCCGTCACCATACGGTCTTGCCAACATGCGCACATCACATCAGGTAGTTTTCTAATGAGTATTTTGAATTTAGCATTCGCGACAGCGCTGGCATTGAGTATTGGGATGGCACATGCCGCATACACGCCCAGCGCGTTACGCGCGACAGGCATTCCTCTAACCCAGCTTGTACTGTACGATCAAAGCAATGCGACTATAACAGTCATTGGAGAAATAACCCCGACACTGCTCCAATCGTTCCGCGCGCAGATCGTCCAGCATCCCGACGTTACTCAGTTGTATATCGACTCAGGCGGCGGCACCATAACCAGCGCGATAGACATGGCGCGCATCCTTTACGAGCGCGACATTTCTCTTGTGGTCGACGGGCGCTGCCTATCCGCATGCGCCAATTTTCTTTTTGCAGCTGCAAGACGGAAATCTGTTTTACCTGGCTCGATAATTGGCATCCACGAGACGACAGTCTCGTATGTCGATCAACGGGCGGAAGACATTCCAAAATCCACTTCGGGGCATGAAGCCGACAAAGTATTACGACCAGCACTAAGTGCTGATCACTTGAAACAATGGAATGAATTGCAGCGCAAGGAAAAGGATTTTTACCGCGATTTCGGCATTAGACAGGATTTGCATAGCGCCTATGCAAATTATGTTTCAAATAGAAAAAAATTACTCGGTGTCAGCAACATCGATACCATTCCTGGCAATCTGCTGTGTCCACGTTTGCGCAGTTGGGCGTTAAGTAAGGACCAGCTAGTGTGGATGGGCGTAAAAGGGATCGATCGTTTTTGGTTTCCGCAGAATGACATGGAAAAGCAGCGCCTGTCCAAAACACTCGGGTTGTCACCTGATTCGCTCTATGTGGGCAGCTCTCACAATTTGCAACAGTATTGCACGGGTTTTTCGAAGAGCGGACTTGCACGGCAATGGTATGGGCTGCGCACCCTTATCAAAGGCCTGTAGTCTACAGCGCCGCCGCGTTACACCGGAATCTCAAAAAAGGCTATTTACTGCATGAAACCAATACTTCAATCCGAATCCAGCGAGTGCGGATTAGCATGCATTTGCATGATCGCCAGCCATTATAGCCACCATACCGATCTGTCGGAGTTGCGCCGCCGATTCTCCGTGAGTCTGAAGGGTGCGTCGCTAATGCACTTGATGCGGCATGCGGCGGCACTGCATCTGTCGACACGTCCGTTGCGTCTGGAACTCGATGAAATCACGGACTTGGCACTGCCATGCATCTTGCACTGGAACTTGAATCACTTTGTCGTCCTCAAGAAAATCGAACGGAACTGGAAGGGCAAGCTTCTCCTGGTAATTCTTGATCCTGCCGTCGGTGAGCGGCGCGTCAATCTGATGGAAGCCTCGCGCAGCTTTACTGGTGTGGCGCTGGAACTGACACCCAGCGCTGCGTTTGAAGCGAAGGATGAACGCAAAAAGATATCGATTCGCAGCTTGACTGGCCATGTAATCGGATTGCGACGCGCATTGGTGCAGGTGATTATGCTAGCCCTCGCGCTCGAAGTTTTTGCGATCGCCGCACCGCTGTTCAACCAATTTGTGATCGATGATGTCATCGTCAGCGGCGACAAGGAGCTGCTCACCGTCTTGGTGGGCGCCTTCGCCCTGATGCTTGTTACCCAGACATCGATCAGCTTGGCGCGCAGCTGGTTCCTCATGCGCTGGAGCATGGACGTCGGTTTCCAATGGGGTGGCAGGGTCTTTGGTCACCTCATCCGCTTACCAGTATCGTATTTCGAAAAACGGCATCTAGGCGACATCGTATCCCGTTTCGGCAGCATCGGCGCGATCCAAGGTACTTTGACCAGCCTGTTCGTCGAAAGCGCCTTGGATGGACTGATGGGGTTGTTGGCTTTCGGGATGATGTTGATGTATAGCCCTAAATTGACCGGTATCGTCCTCGTTGGCGTGATACTGTATGCTTGCCTGCGCTGGGCGTTTTATCAGCCGTTTCGGGAAGCCTCGCAGGAGCGCCTTGTGTTATCGGCCAAGGAAGGCAGCCACTTCTTGGAGACCATGCGCGCAATTACGCCACTCAAGTTGTTCGGACGCGAGGGTGAACGTAGCGGACGCTGGCAAAACTTGCGCATGGATGTGCAGAATCGAGATATCCGTACCCAAAAGATGTCGATCCTTTTCAAGGTCACCAACACCACGCTGTTCGGTGTTCAGAGCCTGGCGCTGTTCTATGTAGGTGCCGGTTTGGTCATGCAGAACGCACTCAGCGTCGGAATGCTGATGGCATTTTCGAGCTATGCCGGCACGTTTTCAGGACGCGTCTTTGGCCTGATCGATTTGTTTGTAAGCGTCCGCATGCTCAGCATGCACAGCGAACGTCTTGCCGATATTGTGATGGAAGAAATCGAGCCGGAATTGACCCACGAAACCGATTTGTCGCGTCTCGACAGCACGCTCACACTCAAAGGCGTCAAGTTCCGCTATGCCGAAGGCGAGCCCTGGGTACTCAACGGCATCGACCTCACCATTCCTACCGGGCAGAGCATTGCCTTGGTGGGACCTAGCGGCTGTGGCAAGACGACCTTGTGCAAAATTATACTAGGCTTGCTCAAGCCGACAGAAGGTGATGTCTTGATCGGCGGCATACCGATCAATCACATCGGACTGAGCGCGTATCGACGCTTGGTCGGCACTGTCATGCAGGAAGATGTATTGTTGGCAGGTTCCGTCCAGGACAACATCAGTTTCTTCGATCCGCAGATCGTCGTTGACCGTGTCCAGCAATGCGCCCTGTTAGCCGAAATCCACACTGAGATTTCCGCTATGCCGATGGGCTACCAAACCTTGGTCGGCGATATGGGCAGTAGCCTGTCGGGTGGTCAGAAACAACGCGTTCTGCTTGCCAGGGCGTTGTATAAGCAACCGAAGATACTTGCGCTGGACGAGGCCACCAGTCATCTCGATATCGAAAATGAACGCAAAGTCAATCATGCACTGGGGCAACTCCCACTGACTCGCATCATGGTCGCGCATCGTCCAGAAACCATTAACGCGGCAGAACGCGTCGTTGCTTTACAAGATGGTTTGACTGTCGAAATTCGAAGCGCTTCGCCAATTGAGCCCGCCGTTATGGCAGCCTAGCCTGAATGTTGCATAAACCGCCGCCGCAGCGTCACTTTTCCGATGCCGGAGTTTTTCAACTTAAATCGGAATGTCGCGGGCGATAGCGTCCCTACCCAATTGAACGGGACATTCAATGAAGCG
>NZ_WHJI01000076.1:0-12014 GCF_011682155.1 Massilia sp. CCM 8734 | reverse complement strand
GCCAGCGTCTTCATGGTGCCCGCACGGGAATTTAGCGACATGACCTTCTCGAACAGCTCAAGGCGCTTGTTGACGCCCTTATCGTCCGGCTGGCACAGGATCGCGGCCAGGTCGCGGAACAGGTCCGCATGGTCGGTCTGCACCTCCAATTCTTCGAGCAGCTGCATCGACAGGCGCCGCGTGCGCTGGATATCCGAGCGGTGCGACAGGATGATCTGCGACTGCATCGCCGCGTTGACCTCCACGATCTCGCGTTCGCGCGCTGGCGACAGCGGTTCGGCGGTGGCCGGCACGACTGATTGCTCGACAAGCGACGTCGCCTTCGCGCGAATCTTGACGCCCAGGTGCCGGCCGATATTCAGCTTGGCGAAGCGCTTGTCCATGGCCGCGCGTGAAACGCCATGCTCGACGGCCATCTGCTGCTTAGTCTTGATGCCGGCGCGCCAGTCCTTCTCCACAAGATCCCAGTCGATGACCTTCTTTTCTTTTGCCATGATGATCAACGCGCTCTCTGATATTTGCCCTGCAGGGTGCCGATCGAGTCGACGCCGTCGTGTCCCAAGGCCCAGCTACGGGCGAATTCGAGATCCTCTAAGTCATCCTCGGGCACTTTGGCGCCCAACCATGGGGCGACGGCATTGCGCGGTTGGTAGATCGTGGGCTGAGCCTGCCCGGCCACGCTGTCTTGCTCGACGGGGGTTACTCGTGCCATCAGGGACGCCCAAAAAAGAAGCCCCGCACGCATTGCTGCGCCGGGGCTGGTGCCTGAATGCTCAGGCACGGGTGGAAGGGAGATTGCTGTGGGCATGAAAAAAGCCAGCGGAACAAGCGTCGCGCTGGCTTCAATCTGCTTGGTGCTCGGTAGCAGGCCCCGACCTATCTGGATGGTGGCGCGCCGCACGAACATGAATTAGCCGCCTGGCCCTTGGCGGGCACGACGACGGCGGTCCGCCAGTGCGTCGAGCCCGCCGGACGGCGAGACGATCCGACGACGTTCCCTTGAAAGTGCCCATGTTGAAGGCCCTTTTCGCCAGAGTCAGTTTTTCAGACTATCGAATTGAAGCGAATTTTACGGCTTTTTACGCAAGTTTTACTATGCCTATTTCGCGCAAAATTCCTTGCGCAATAGGTACGCTAACCGCCAATTTTCCGGTGCAGGTTAAAGCATATCAGCAAAAAAACGGGCGGCGACTCCAAAAGCCTGCCGGACTATCAAGACTACTTCTCCTCAGCAAACAGCCCATCATCGGGGTCGGCAATTACTAGCCCAATAGCAGATTGTTCGAACAATACATCCTTCAGCGATACCTTCGATTTAGTTGCGACAGACAAGAACGCTTCAAACATTTCCTTAGATTTAGACTGGATGTCTGCTTGAACTTCTTTCAAAATGTCGCTCTCGTTTAAACGATTCTCTTCACAATATTTTGCAAGTCGGCGCTTGTACAGACTGCGGGCAACGAAGCTACGACCATTCAACCTATCAGTTTCGACAAAGGTCCGTAGCGATGGGCTAGATGGCTCCCACAGCTCCAAAATAAGATACCTATATTTGGGCCATTCAGCTGGCTGAAGCTCGCCTGGCAAAACAACTTGTCGGAACGTTGGTGCACCAGGCACAATCTTGAAGGACGGTTCATCCGCAAGTTCACCCTCAAACGTATGAAGGAGAGCCTTTAGTCCAGTAATATTCTCAGGCTTAAGCAATTTATTGAGCGCAGAAATGTACTCTTCCAGCGCAGCTGGTTGATCTATCTTAGCGTCTTTTGAGGTTTCATTGATAGCCTCAATAAACGTCACCACAACGGCAGTTTGAAAGGCCACCGTCATAAACACATTCTCGTAAATATGATCAATGGCATCCTTAATGGGCTTGACAATCACGTCGTCTGCCACCACCTTTTTCCTGGAGACGGAACTCATGCCCTCTAGTAAAAAGAGGGCACGATTCACTTTCATAGACTCAACCATACATCGGCGTGCTGCCAGCGTTGTATTTACGCGGGTGAGAGTGGCTCTTATCTCAGGCGTTGTCCAGTTCGGCTCATTATCGCTCACCCGACGATTAAGGCCTTCTTGAAACTCATCAAAAGTACGGGAGGTAGCCTGTCCATCAAAAAGCATTTTCTCGAGGACTGTGTCGCGCTTCTCCTCCAGTTCTTGTTGCATTTCCAGTGTCGCTTTGGAAAAAGAAGCGTAAGGATGTAACTGCCCATAAATTCTATCGATAATTGGGACGTAGAGCTCCCGCCAATTATCCTTAAATAAGATCGCCATCTCATCAGAATAATTTACGCGAGTGTTGACCGATTTTTGATCTTGAGTAAGCGTATCTTTTAATGACAAACGCTCGAAGGCAAATTCTAGTCGCTTGCGAGGCGGGCCTTGTTTACTCTTCGTTTCGACGCCACGGACAGGCATTGGCGACATCAAAACGTGCTCAATCATGTGGTACAAGTGACTTACGCCAGTAAAAGCAGCATCACTTGCAATCTTTACTCTATCCCCCTCTTGGTCAAGCTCTACATTAAAAATTCGTAGCCCAGTGTTGTCTTTCGGACCAAGTTCCTTAATAAACGACAACGTCTCCCGCAGACATTCCGCGACAATATCCTGATCATTGAGCAATTTATTACGGGAGTCCGATACCCGTTTAGCTGTCTTATTTAAAGTAAGGAATACTTTGCGAGCCGCACGAATTACATCAGCGTCATCGCCGAAATCCTTATCCAGTTGAGGAAATGTACAAATCAGGATGGGCAATTGCAACTGATTGAGGTCGTAACTTCTAATTTCTTTCTCAGGCCATACTTTGTAGTAGCTTTCATACGGGCTACGTTTTGAATCAGACCAACCGTCGGTAAGATTGCGAAAAAGCGCCAGTAATGCCATTGCACGATGTTGACCGTCCACAATAGCAAGGCTGCAGTTATGGGAGGACATGCTCAACTGAGCACCATCTGCTAAGGCAGTCTCTCCGTCAAATAATTGTAGAAATTCAAATTGTTCTTCACTTAATGCGCCGGCAGTAATTCGTTTTTCAGTAATTCCAGGATGGTCCTCTGATTCGATTTCCGTGCGGGACACTTTTCGATAGTGTGCATCAGGTGCGCGGCTAGTGCCTTTCAGGGGCATTGCAACGGCCACAATAGGCGGGAAGAGCTTGATCTGGCCGCTGGTAGACGTATCAAGTAGGTAAGGGATGAGCTCGAGGGAAACACGAGCGTCATCAATGTCGCGCTGCATGATCTCTTCGAATCCAAGCTGGGTCAAATCAAAAACCTCTCGAACTGGCGCCAGCATACTAAGCAACTGCTGCTGGCCTTGCTTTTCCGATAATGTGACATGAGCAAGTAAGTATCTAACCTCAATTCCTGCAGACTCTCCATTCTTCGAGCTAACTCTAAATGTGCCGATGGTCCCGGGAACGTGGACGTCGAGAGCGCTCTTACTTTTGGTGATAATGGCCAAATTAATTTCTCCCAAATATTGGATAATTTATTCTATTTAAAATATTTTCCAAATCATTATATTCACTTGTATCAACCTTGGTTTCGCACACGTGGACAAATAGATTTGTAGGGTCGAAATTCCGTGCCACTACTTGATTGGCAAACCCGGCATCGGGTGGCTCATCACTCGGAAAGGTATCCCTCTGGTCCCGTAATTCAATTATTTTGTTCCTGTGCTGTCGCAGTCTTCTGCGAAGATTCTTTGCCATGCCGATGTACAATGGAGCAGTGAAGCCGGGCGCAGCCAACTTTAAGACATCGACGATAGCGGTTAATCTTTCTGGATTTTCAGCCAACCGATTCACAAGCGTATCTGACTTCGTCGGCTCATGCATCACCTGCCCCCCATATTTAGGCTTCAACTGTCCGCGAAGTAGAACGTCATAAGGAGTTTCTTTATAGGGATTAAAAATGAATCTATCCAATGCACTTTCCACTTCGGCTCGAGCTAGAGCCTCACTGACTCCCTTTGCAACATTGACTTTTTTTATTATGGAGTCAACATCGGCCTTGGAAATAGTTAATCTAGAATACCAAGCATATACTCCTGGCGATTCCGGCGCCAAATCTATTTCGGCCCAACTCAACGCACGACCGGTTTCGATTTTCATTTATGACAGACCAAACACGAGCCTCCGCCCTCATCTTCAAGATACAGATCATCAATATCTAACGGCTCAATAGGGATAACTCGCAATGGATTGGGCTTGCGTCGCGCCAATTCTCGTTTTTTACGGATCTCAAAGTCCACCTTTATCTCAGCAACTCGTTCTGGTTTTTCCAATTCGGTGAGCGCCTCGCCCTGAGTCCATGTGAATGGAGAACCGTGCTCTAGCGCATCTTTTTCGTATTTCTTCGCATCTTCAAATGCGTCAGGATGCTTGTCCCGTAATCTTACCCATTCGATTTTTTGTTGGAAGAAGCAAAAAGTGCATCCTGATCGGCTGCGCCAATCGTAATATTTCGGCATTCCAAGACCGGACCCCTCCAAAAGTTCGATCACACCTGGCTTATCAACACCATTATCACGGAATGGCATTAGCACTTTTAGATTCTCATGTTGCGCCACCATGCCTTCGCGGTGCTCCTCGTCCGCTCGAATAGCGACATAACTGTAAACAATGTGACCGGCATCGAGAGAAGGCTTAACCCAGTGCTTGAACGGTTCAAGTTTTAGCTTGCGGGTGCACCAACGTGTTTGAGCAGATGGCAAAAAATTATTGTAAGTCCGAAGCCAAAAATCAAAATCTCGATCAGGATTTAGTCGCTGAATTGGGCGCCCCAGAAATCCTTCCAATTTCCCAAGAAATTCATAGACTTCAGGAAGCTCTTTACCCGTGTCAGTAAAAAAATATTCAATGGGCAGGTCGGGATAGTTCAGACTCATATAGATTGCCAACGCGGCGCTATCCTTCCCGCCCGACAGGCCTAGTACGTGCCGCTCAATCATCGGTAAGTCCCTTTGTCTTCCACTGTTCGTTCACCATTAAAGCCCCAGCTTCCGCGAGTGCCGCAAGGATAATTTCTCTACGCTCACCCTGAGCTGTGGTCAGAAATTGCTTAACCAGACGGTCGATACACGGTGTATCGGAGTCAGAAATATCTACCGAGCCTGCAGCGTCCTGTCCGTGGCTTGCTCCAAATACAACGCCAATGACGCGCCGTGTAGACGGCCGTCCCCTCAGGGGCGCCATCGTTTCTGCGCGTCTAAAATCCACCCCCCAACTGGCAAGTCGAGACATCGCTGCGTCGATGTCTCTATCAACCCATAGGGCTGGAGGTTTGTCGACAGCTAAACTAATAAGTGCCTCTATCATCTCGTCGCTCTCATCAAAAGAATCTATTCGAGTTGCGAATGCGTCCAACTTAAAATCACCGGTCATCCCCTTAACAGTTCTCGCACGGGACCCCAGGTCTGCTATCGGACGATGCGCGTGGTCAAGCGCTTCTAGCACATTCTTGCGAACGCTTTCGAGCATGACGTGATAAGCACCGCGCAGCTCGTCAATTACTTCCTGCAGGCGGCTGTTGAGAGTCATCGGATCCTCCGCTTCCAAAATCACAGGGAGGTCAGAAAATAAGACTCGTAAAGGATCGCTCGCCTTCAAGAGCATTGCACGTATTTGCTGAGATCTTGACGACACTGTGAGTGTACGTTTACTCCACCCGGGTAAGCCTACAACTAATCCTACTAAACCACGTGCCACATCAAGTGGCGCAGAACCCACTGGCGCTTCCGAGCGCTCGGACACCGTCTTAGCGAGCGCATCAACTAATTTTGACTTGTCCTTGGATGCTTCAACGTGCTGAAGACGAATTCTGGTTGGATCTAAAATCCACTCATCAACCGCGGCTTCGCTTAAATCTGGGGTGAAGACTCCGTTGATGTAAAGTGCTAACGATGAACGATTTGCTAAGAAGAATGCAAGCGACAGCACGGGCATCACACCAGAACGCACTCCGAATGGCTCCTTGGCCCAAGTTGCGTACAACTCTTTAAGTGTTAACGATTTTCCTTCGGCCAGAATTTCGGCTCGCGTCCTAAACCAGAAGGCGGAGAACGAAACTCCCCGTGGGTTTAGGTTGGGATCTCCGAAGCTCCACTGTCCGTCATCTCTTCTGCAATGGAGTCCAGGATCACTCAACACTGTGTAGTAGAGGCCAGCGTCAGCCGGGAAGCCAACGTACCCCAATCTCTCTTCATGCCCGCTGCTTACCATTCGATACATCAGACTCTTACGTGCTTTTACGGAGTTGCTAGATGGCTCTTCACGATTGAGCAACTCACTAAAAATAATAGGGGCGTCTTCATATACGTTCTCAACGATAGACGATGCAATAGTGGACAATACGATGGCTCCCTTCGTCTCCACGGCCACACCCTCCCTGAACCACTTCGACAAGGCAAACGCATCCGAAAGCTCCTCTTCCAGAGATGAGCGCACGGACTCAATTCGGCCAATAATTTCACGGCGCGCGACCGAGTCTCCGTGTAGCTCCGGGCGTGTTTTCATCACACGCTCGGCCGCAGCAAGCTCAAGACTGAGTTCTGCAATGCGTTCCGCATTCTTGGGAGTGCCAATTAATAACGTGTTGATGGTGGCTTCCGAGCTAGCATGACGCACCCTATGCTCGGCGGACCGAACCGTCTGCCCGGCCTCGGGCAGACACATAACGAAAGCGCCGGCGCTAGCACCCTTCAACTTAAAGCTGACGACATATTTTTCAATTTCATCGAGCCTGATGATGCTTCTAGTGAACCATCTCATTGTTCCGGACTTCTGATAATGACGCTTAGCAAGTACAGGCTGTAAGTCAGTTAAGGCCGAAATTCGCTCAAGGTCTGGCTCGCCGATTTCTCCACGAGCCAGATTTATCGCGCCTTCAACATCAAAGTCACTGCCCGAGTAAATTCCCCAAGCACCCAAGTGCTTGCGCTCAATGAGAATTTTCCAGTCCGCTAAGATTTCTAGCGCCTTGCGAATTTCTTGCTCGGATACACCTGGGGTAGTAACTCCTAGGACAGCTTCGTCTGCAACAAGACCGGAGCCGTTACGGAACATCTCAATGAGCGCGATTGTCTTGGTGAGTTCTACATGTACCGGCTCTCCCTTTGCTTCAGCGCGCTCTACAGCGTCGCAGCACTGCGCCCATCGATGTCCATCCGCCGAAGCTATAATCGTCGGTTCAAGATTTGCCCTCAGATAATCCCAGTAAGCAGAAGGTCCAAACATATTGGACCAAGCCGCCTCATAACCATGCAAGAATTCCACAAAGCCGAGCGGCTCCCTTGATGCAAGAAAACCGAACGTGCTCCGCTCGTTCTGGCCAAAGCGCCGACGTGAAATTGGGCCTAACAATGCGGCTGTGACCGGATGCAATGGCCAGCAAGCTTTCAATGAATTGGCAAGCGTTGAAGGCGTGCCGGGTCGACGAGAACGAATTGCGGCAGATATTTTGTCGGCGAAATTTTTGACGTGTGCAAGATCGGGCGGCGACTCGACGGTGATGGCTTTTGCGACGAGTTCAATGACTTCATCGGCGGCAGCAACCAGCGGCATGTCTACAAATCGCCCTTGAACCTTTGCCCACTCATCCCGAGCCTGACGGCCAAGCCGCGAAGCGTAAGCCTCAAACGCTTGATGCAGAATCCCAACGATTACAAGCTTCCCCGAAGAGCGACTTGCAGCCTCGGCCAATTCTTGAAATATATAAACATCGCCGCCATCCTGGGCGGACGCTTCTAATAATTTTCCGAGCTCGTCAATGACAACCAGTACCCCTTGAGAGTGCCTCTCGGCCGCTTCAACGAGCTCGCCTACGATGTCAACATTCTTCTTCTTGGTTGGAGCGATGCCACGGGCTTTTGCTAACGCGCTGCCCAGTTCGACTGCAACATCGCTGCGCCTGCCAACGACAGGGACAACAAGCCAACCGTCGCCCTTTGATGCGAAAGCTTGGTGGACCACACTTTCATCGGGGAAATCCAGGATCTGCTTTGCCTTTTTTCTCAACACCGAGTTCCCGCCGACAAGAGAGCAGAGCATCAATGCAAGAGACGACTTACCCCCACCGTATGGACCGGTCCACGTGAACGCCCTCTGACGCGTTTCGGTCAGTTGTCGAGCCATATTCTCCAGCAAAGCTCTTGCAGTCCCTTGGCAAATATATCCGGATAACGCATCTTCCCGGCCCAAATCGGCATCGATCCGAACCGAGCGGAGAAATTGTCGAGAAATTACTACTGTATCGGACAGCATGCGTATTGGCGTGCCTTTTGTGTTCTCAGTTTTACGCATAGGCACTTTCCAACAATTTGTACTTTAGATCAGCGAGGTTTTTCTGACCGGCATCCTTGCGTGTAACCTGACGGATTCCCGCTTGCTCAGTCCACTGTATTTGTCCTCTAGTGAGTTCTTCCAGCGCCATTAATCTATCGGCTACGGAGTTTTCATCAAGCTTGAACACGCGTCCTGGAGAGCCGTAATCGTATGCGACCCGGTCGAAGGCCATGACCGAGCCCACATGTTGCATGCGCTCCCAATAATCCAAAAGCGCATAAGCAAAAACACCGTCAGGTAACGAACGCTTCGCACCCCGACGGAATTCAAATGCGCCTTTTGCGTTCTGTTGAATCAGACCTAGCTCACCAAATAGCGGCTCACTCATTTCTTCAGGCGAATCACCACCTAGGCGTGGAACATAGCTTCTTATGCAGCATTCAACGTCGCGCTTAAGAGTCGCAAGTGAAATGCGTAACTTATGCTCTGCAACAAGGCCTGACAGCGAGGCATTGATGAGTTCTCGGTCGAATACCTGCTGAACCATATGGTTAAACAAATACCACCAAGTGGTGGTTTTCTCGTGTGTACTCGCGACCTGCCAGTGCATCAACCAAGTAGTGGCGGGATGCTCATTAAATTCGTCGAAGCCGTTTGTTTTAAATAGCAAGTGTCCAAGTCGAGTGGCTTGATAACCATCGTTTTCCTCGATAATGCCGCACGCACTCGCCCAAAAACGAATAGACATAGCCATATTCTTACCAACTCCGAAGCGAACAATCGCCTCTTCATCGGCAAAAACAGATCTAGAAACGGGTGCGTGCTGTTGAGTGACTACATCGTAGGCCTTGCGTAGCCAAAGCTGCCGCAAAGGAAAAGTCTCGTGCCCAGAAAACTGAGGAGGGATGTCGGAAGGGAGCTGTATCATATCGGTGAACAGTCTAGACTGGAGATAGTCACCAGTCAAGGATACGCCTTTGAGGAAGATGGTCCACATGGTCAGGGTCACTGCAATATTCCCATTGCTGCCTCGTACTCTACGGATTTTCACAAATACTGTATGCATATACAGTATTGCAGATTCACCCCTCCGATGCAAATGGATTCGGCTGGCGTTCAGATAGATGAAATGAGGTTCCATGGGGGGTTCTTCCGCATTGTTGAACGAACGATGGCACGGCGTTGAGCCCCTTGAACTGAACGGACCACTCCTGCCATTGCAGAAAATGGGTCGGCGACCGGCTTCGCCTTGGCGCCGTCGATCTTGAGCTGACCTTTGCGAATCATTTGCATCAACTCGATTCCAACCAAGACCGAACGGGAGGAGCGGAACGATTTGACGTTGAGCATGGGCCTGGTGACCCACTTGATAGCGCGAGGGTCCTGCTCGACGATGCTGTCGAGGTATTTGACTTGGCCCACTGTGAAGTCCGCTGAGCGCGGCCTTTGCGCTGTTTAAAACGTTAAGAAATGTTGCCGGTTTCGAGGATGTCGCAGTGGCGCCCCCA
Source organism: Massilia sp. CCM 8734 (assembly GCF_011682155.1). Lineage (NCBI taxonomy): Bacteria > Pseudomonadati > Pseudomonadota > Betaproteobacteria > Burkholderiales > Oxalobacteraceae > Massilia > Massilia sp. CCM 8734. The sequence goes on along the minus strand of NZ_WHJI01000076.1, from coordinate 2,213 downwards.
AGAGCCGGTGAGAGCTGTAGCTCTTCTTTTAAGTAAAGAAAAGCCGTTTCCAACCTGCTGCTTGCGCGCGCGTTCCGGGTATGAAGCGGCGCCCAGGATGGCATACCTTGGTTGCACAAACTTTCGTTGTGTAACTTTTCTTGTAACCTCTTTTTGTGTAACCTTTTTAGCCCACTCAACAGACCCCAAATTTCACTGATTAACGTGATCCTGTATGGCCCAAGTAGCTGCTCGATGCGCCTCGGAGATGCTGGCGTAACTTGTTGATTCCTTTCCCTAAATTGTGCGCACCCGTGCGGCGGAATATGGGTTTCGCCGCGCCGTGGAACATTCCGCACGGTCTCAGGAAACAGGTCGCATTTCAGGTCCCACCGCGCGGCGCAAGCAGCCGCGAAACCGGCAATATGTCGCCCATGCAATGATCGCGCCCAAATTGACACTGAGGATTAGGTGTTGTCACGAGAGTCAAGCACCGCTAGGGCCGGTTTGACGCGCATCGCCCATTTTCCGCCCACCGTAGATTTTGTCCTCGATCCGGTCCTGCGCACGGCTGGCCACGTCCATGTTCACTTCCAGGTAGCCCATCGTGGTCTTCGGGTCCTTGTGGCGCATGATGGCCTGGATGGTCTGAATGGGTGTGCCTTCCTCGGACATGAGCGTGGCGCAGGTGCCGCGCAGGCGATGGGGCGTGATCCCGGTGAGGGAGGTGGCGGCGTTTGCGCGACGCATCGCGTAGCGGGCGAACCCATCCGGCAGCGCCCGGCCCTGCTTACCTGGCGCGATGAGGCCCTGCGGTCGTCGTTGGGGCGCCAGGTACGCAACCAGCCAGCGCGGCATCGGCACTGGGACCGCCTCCTTCCCCTTGGTAATGCCGGGCGTGAAGGTTCGCCGCTCCCAGTCGATCCACTCCCAGCAGGCGCTGGCCGCTTCCGACTCGCGCAGGCCCAAGCCGTACATTAGACGCACGGCGATGGCGACGGACGGCGAGCGCGTGGTCGCCTTGTCGATCTCTGCCAGCCAGTCGTCGGTGGTTTTGGTGGGCAAGGTGGCGCGCGGGATCTTCTGGACCGGCAACATGGGCACGTCCCACGGCAGCCTGGGAATAATCTTGCGCTTGACGGCCCAGTTCACCAGCAGCTTGAGCTTGCGCAGCCAGTGGTTCGCGGTGGCCGGCTTGCGCTTGGCCAGGTGCGCGTTACGCGCCTTCTCGATGATCTCCGTGCCGAGATCGCTAATCAGCAGCTGGCCCAAGCCGTGAAGGTGCCGGCGCTTGAAAACGTCGATCCCGCGGCGATGCGACTTGCTGGCGATCGGCGCGCGCAGTTCCTCCCATTGCTCGATCAATTCCTCCAGCGTCGGGACCAGCTGCATGCCGCTCGCGAGCAGAACGGCATCGGCGTACGCCTTGGACATGATCGCGTGGGCGCGCTTGTGGTTCACCTCGTGGGTGGTGCGCTGGCGCCGCGCCCCACCGGCGAGCCGGAAGCGGTAGTGGTAATACTTGCCAACCTTGAACAGGGTGCTGGACATGCCGCCCCCCGGTCAGGCTGGGGGGATGAACGAACCGAGCTGGTGCAGCACCGGCGCCGGCGGCGGTTCCGGTGGCAGCGCCGGCGCCGCCATCGCCTCGTGCGCCTTCTTGATGCTGTGGCTCATGCTGTAGGCGGCTTGGCTGAAGCTTTTCACATGATAATAATAGGTGCGCTCGCTGATGCCGAGCGCGGCGGCCGCCTGCTTGGCCAGCGCAGCGTCGCCGACGTAATACGCCCTGAATGCCAGGAACTTGCCCTTCCATTTCTTCATGTCGGCCAATGTATGCACGGCCATGTTGAAATACTGCATGTCAGGGTGGTTACGGGCGTTTGGCTCCCGCCCCACCTTGGACGGCTGCAGGCGCCCGAGGGTCCCGCTGCTGGCCGGTCGCACGTAAAAGCTGCGCGTCTGGCACCAGCGCACCCACTCGTCACAATATTCCGCTACTACATCCCGATTTTTCATCTGTACTGCCTCCGTGGTCAATTCGCGGGGCAGTCTAAAGCCGGTTAAAGATTAACTTAGATTTTCACCTTAAAGCGCGCGGCGCCACGGAAACGCCGGCGAATAGCCAAGGAACAGGGGCTTGGCGAAGAAGTTGCGCACGCGCGGCGGGACGATCGAGCGCGGCGCTTCCGGTGCGCTCTCCTTTTCGAGCTGGTGCCGGGCGCGTGTCGTTA
>NZ_WHJI01000075.1:0-12461 GCF_011682155.1 Massilia sp. CCM 8734 | reverse complement strand
ATCCTTTTCCGTGGCGGAAAGCTTGGAAAGATCTGGAAGGGGGCGCAGTTTTGTCATGATCAGCATCATGGACCGATTTCAAGAAACGAACAACTCTGGCACGTGCTCGCTCAGGCTAAACAGTTACGTTATTGGTTAGTTATTGGTTAGTTATTAGTGGCTATGAACTTACTTATTGCGGTCGATGATCGTCGAATGGACTGTCTGCCTGACCCGCGACGCCGGGAACAGGGACGGTAAACAAGCCGCCCGCGCCAACGGCGGCGAGCTGCGTCAGGCCGGCGCCGCCAAAGGCGACGCTGGTGCAATCGTGCGCAATGCGCTGTACTACCTTGCCATCGGGTGCGTAGCGCAGCAGCTGGCCGGCCTGGGCGCTCCACAGGCAGCCATCAAGGTCGAGCGCCGCGCCGCGCGGGCTGCGTCCGGCCTCGAGCTGCGCGAACACCGATGGCGCGCCCACGCCGCCCGCTTCGGCGTCGTAGTCGCAGGCCATGATCCGGCTGGCGCGGGCGTCGGCGAAGAACATGCGCCTGCCGTCGGCGCTAAAGCAAATGGCGCTCGCCTCGGCCACCACCGGCAAGGCCAGGCGGCGCAAGCCATGCTGGCGCGAATACTGGTAAAAACTGCCGATCGGGCGCCCGTCTTCGGCCACGTTACGGGTGCCGAAGACCAGAAAACCCCGGCGGTCGGTGCAGCCGTCGCTGATCGCGGTGCGCGGTTCGGCCGCGTCCACCGCCACCAGCGGCTGCACGCGTAACTGGCGCGCGCCGGTTTCCGTGTTCGGCTGCGCCAGCCCGAGGCGTTTGCTCAGTCCCAGCAGCACCCGCCCGGACTGGCAGTGCGCCAGCAGGCCGGCCGCATCGGGCAGGCGGCATGCCAGCGGCGCGGCGTCCTCGCCGGCGTACGCGTGCAGTGCGTGGACACTGGCGCCGGCCCACCACCAGCGGCGGCTGTGCGCATCCCAGCGCAGGGCGCGCCCGGGATGGTGCGACAGGCGAGATGGCTGCGCCAACGCTGTCAGCGAGCACCACAACGATGGCGCGAGCACGGCTACCACTCGGCGACGCTGCCGTCCTCGTGGCGCCACAAGGGATTGCGCCAGTCGGGCGCGTTCTTGCTCGCTTCGATCACGCGTTCTTCGTCAACCTCCACGCCCAGGCCCGGCTTTGTCAGGGCAGCGATGTAACCGCCGTCCATGCGGAAGTCTTCCTTGTTGATGACGTAGTCGAGCAGTTCGGCGCCCTGGTTGTAGTGGATGCCCATGCTCTGCTCCTGCAGCACGGCGTTGTGCGATACAAAATCGAGGTGCAGGCAGGCCGCCAGCGCCACCGGGCCGAGCGGGCAATGCGGCGCCACGGCGACGTCGTAGGCTTCGGCCATGGCCGCGATCTTGACGCACTCGGTGATGCCGCCGGCGTGCGACAGGTCGGGTTGCAGGATCGCCAGGCCACCCTGTTCGAGCACGCGCTTGAATTCGAAGCGCGAGTACATGCGCTCGCCGGCCGCCAGCGGGATCGAGGTCGCTTCGGCCAGGCGCGGGTAATACTCGGCCTGCTCGGCCAGCACCGGCTCTTCGACGAACAGGGGGCGGTACGGCTCCAACGCGCGCAGCAGCACCTTGGCCATGGGCGCGGCCACGCGGCCGTGGAAGTCGATCCCGAATTCGATGTCGTTGCCGAACGCTTCGCGGATCTCGGCGATGCGCCCGACCGCCTGGTCGACCGCGCGCGCGCTGTCCAACATGCGCAGTTCTTCGGTGCCGTTCATCTTGAAGGTGTCGATGCCCACTTCGCGCAGCTTGCGGATGCCGGCGATGACATCAAGCGGACGGTCGCCGCCGACCCAGCTGTACATCTTCATCTTGTCGCGCACCCGGCCGCCCAGCAGGTCGTAGACCGGCACGCCGAGCGCCTTGCCCTTGATGTCCCACAGGGCCTGGTCGATGCCGGCGATGGCGCTCATCAAGATCGCGCCGCCGCGGTAAAAGCCGCCGCGGTACATGGCTTGCCACAGGTCGTTGATGCGGCCCGGATCCTGGCCGATCAACAATGGCGTCATCTCGTGAACGGCCGCTTCGACCGTGCGCGCGCGCCCTTCGATCACGGGTTCGCCCCAGCCGACGATGCCTTCGTCTGTCTCGATCTTGAGCAGCATCCAGCGCGGCGGAACCCGGTACGTCGTCAGTTTGATGATTTTCATTGCTTAGCCATTAGTCAAGGATGACAAGGAGTCTAAGCCTGCGAGCCACCCCCGAAATATGAATATTCACGAAAAAGCTATACGCAAATCGCATAGCTGTTCGTCACCCGTCCGCCTGCCTATGATGGGCCATCCGATCGACGGCGTGGACCACCGTTCCAAGAGGAGCTCATGGGCATGAAGTTACGTCATTCATTACTTCGTTCATTGCTTGCCTGCACTGCGGCCATCGCCGGGCTGGCCATGCCCGGCGCGGCGCGCGCCATTCCCATCGCCAGCAGCGGCACCGAAGGCCTGGCCGTGCTGGCGACAGGCCCGGGCGCCGTGGTGGCGACCTACCTGGGCAGCTCGGCCGACTATGCGAACGATTTATACCTGTTCACCGATGACGGGGTCGACAACAACGACGTGTTCATGTTTAACAATCGCAGCACGCCGGTGGGCAAGACGCTCGACCTGGGCCGGTTTGCGACCGGCAGCGAACTGGTGTTTCGGCTGCATGTTAACAATACGGGGCGCGATTTCTTCTCGGGCAAGGCCAGCCGCAATACCGACCGCCGTTCCCATGCGCGCGCCCAGGCGAACTGGATGCCGGATGTCACGCTGGTCAGCTTCGAGGACTTGCGCGGCGGGCCTTACGAATTCAACGACTTGAGTTTTTCCCTGAGCCAGGCGGAGATCACGGTGCCGCCCGCAGGGGCGCCCGAGCCTGCCTCGCTGGCACTGGTCTGCCTTGGCCTGGCCAGCATGCTGGGCCTGCGGCGCCGCGCATTGGCGCCGTGGCATTTTTTGAAAGCAGGCTATCGCAACGGCGGATGGGATTGGTATTTTTATGTCCGTATCCGGATACGGCAGCGCCACCTTTGCATCGCCGTCAAAAGTTCCCAGTGGAAATACCGCGATAATTTTACCAGGCCTGCGCAGGCACGCCGTACCCACGGAGCCGGGCAGGAAGTCGATCAACGAACCGGAAGGAAGACAGCATGAAATCAATGCAATCGGAAAATACGGAAAACATGGACGGCATGAGCAGCGGCGCGATGCATGGCGGCAGCAGCGGCAGCGGCAACGGCGCCGCCCCGCAAGGCGCGCGCGGCATGCCGGGCGCGAACATGATGAGCCAGCCCGCATCTGCGGGCGCGCAGGACGACACCCCCGACGTCCAGGCACTCGCGGCGCAAGCCGGCCCGCGCAAGCCCAGCTCGGGCCCGGTCGTGGCATGGGGTCCGAACCGGCTTGACGTGTTCACGCTCGGCACCAATCGCGGCATGTATCACAAGTGGTGGAACGGCTCGAGCTGGAATCCGTCCGTGACCGGTTACGAATTCATGGGCGGGGTCGGCACCAGCGTGCCGCAGGCCATCTCGACCCAGCCCAACCGCCTCGACCTGTTTGTCACAGGCACCGACAGCGCCCTGTATCACAAGAATTTCAACGGCAGCGCGTGGGTGCCGTCGCTGACCGGCTACACCAACCTGGGCGGCGTGTGCATCGGCGACCCGCGCGCCATCTCGTGGGGCCCCAACCGGCTCGACGTGTTCGTCATCGGCACCGACCGCGCGCTGTATCACAAGTGGCGCAGCGGTTCGACCTGGGGCCCGTCGCTGACCGGCTACGAAAACATGGGCGGCATCATCATGGAGCAGCCCGAAGTCGTCTCCTGGGGACCGAACCGCCTCGACGTGTTCGTCATCGGCACCGACCGCGCGCTATATCATAAATGGTGGAATGGCAGCAGTTGGGGACCGTCGCTGACCGGCTACGAAAAACTGGGCGGCGTGTGCACCTCGGCGCCGCGCGCGGTTGCATGGGGCAACAACCGCCTTGATGTGTTTGTCACCGGCACCGACGGCGCGCTGTATCACAAGTGGTGGAATGGCAACCAGTGGCTGCCCGCCGGGAATAATCTGGAACGCCTCGGCGGCGTGTGCATCGGCAACCCCGAGGCAGTGTCGTGGGGACCGAACCGGATCGACGTATTCGTGGTCGGCACCGACAGCGCGCTGTATCACAAATGGTGGGATGGCAGCAACTGGGGTCCGTCCCTGCTGGGCTTTGAAGGCATGGGCGGGATCCTGTCCTCGCAACCGCGGGTGGTGTCGTGGGCGGCCAATCGTCTCGATGTGTTCGCCACCGGGTCGGACAGCGCGCTGTATCACAAGTGGTGGGACGGCAGCAGCTGGGGGCCGTCGCTGACCGGTTACGAGTTCATGGGCGGCACCATTCAATCCTTCGGCCAGACGCCGGTGGGCGCGTCCGACGCACTCAATTCATCGGGACAGCCGGCGCAGCTGAACGACGATACGGATAGCTGACGCCGCCTGCGGCGGCACCGGCAAATCCGGCTTTGCCAGCACTTCAAGCCCACGCATGCGTGGGCTTGTCATTTCCCGGATGGCGGACCAAGGCGACGCACGCTTATTGCGGCACGATGCGCAGCAACTGGCCGTTGTCTTCGTCGGTGATGACGTACAAATGCCCGTCAGGTCCCTGACGCACATCGCGCACGCGCTTGCCGATCAGCAGGCGTTCCTGCGACACCACATTGGCGTCTTTGTCGAGCACGATGCGGCGCACGTCGGTGGTGGCCAGGCCGCCGCTGAACAGGCTGCCGCGCCATTGCGGGAACTGGCTGCCGCTGTACTGCACCAAGCCGGACGCGCCCGGCGACGGCACCCAGGCAATCCTGGGCTGCGTCATGCCGGGCACGACCGCCTGGCCGACCGGCTCGCCCGTGCGGTAATCGCGCCCGTAGCTTTGCATCGGCCAGCCATAGTTTTGGCCCGCTTCGACCAGGTTGAGTTCATCGCCGCCGCGCGGTCCATGTTCGGTGGCCCACACGCGGCCGTTGGCGTCGAGCGCCATGCCCTGGATGTTGCGGTGGCCGTAGCTCCAGATTTCGGGCAGCGCGCCCGGGCGCGTGGCCAGCGGATTGCCCGGCGCAGCCTTGCCGGCATCGGTCAGGCGCAGGATCGACCCGTTGTGGCTGCCCAGGTTCTGGGCCTGGTCGCGCGCCAGCATGCCGCCCACCTGCTGCGGTGGATTGCCGCCGTCGCCGATACTCATCAACAAGGTGCCATCTTTCTGCCACAGCAGGCGCGAGCCGAAATGCTGGCCGCCGCTCTTGTCGGGCTGGGCGCGGAACAAGGTCTTGATGCCGCTCACGCGCTTGCCGTCGAACACGCCCTGCACCAGGGTGGTCCGGTTGGCTTGGTCGGTGCCGGTGGCCATGGTCATGTAGATGCGCGGATTGGCCTTGTCGCCCGGATGGATGGCGATGTCGAGCAGGCCGCCCTGCCCGTTGCTGAAGACCGGCGGCAAGCCTTCCATCGGCACTTCCTCGAAGCGCTTGCCCTTGAGCATATACAGCTTGCCATTCTTGGTGCTTACCAGCAGTCGCCCGTCCGGCAACCAGCTCATGGCCCAGGGATGGGACAAGCCTTCGCTCACTGTTTCCGCACGCCAGCCTTTGGCGGCCGGCGGCGCATCATTGGTGGGCAACTGCGCCAGTGCGGCTGGCGGCACCAGCGCCGTCAGGGCGGCGATGCAACAGGACAAGGGGGTGCGTAACAGGGTAGGCAACAGCGTGGGCAACATGGGGGATCTCCTTCAACAATACGGGTTTTTCCCTGCATCGTAACGGATCGCTGCCACATGCGCGCGCCCGGTCGTCAAACCAGGCGCGCCGTATTGACGATGCGCCAGCCGTCACCGGCCAGTCGCATCGGGGGAGTTATCGCTGTTTTACAGGCGATCAGTGCTGATAGGCGCCGATGTCGAAGCCGGTCGTCGTATTGCGCGGACGCTCGAGGAAGTCGTAGTCGAGCGCTTCGGTCGGGGTGCCGCGCCCGATCGCAGGCGAACTGCTGGACAGGCGCAGGTCCGGCGTGCCGCTGCGGCTGTAGGCCACGAACAGCGGCTCGGAACTGACGGTGCCGGTGTGGGTTAGGCCGTTTCTGAGCCGCAAGTTGTAGGTCGTGTTCTTGAATACCAGGTTGTTGCGGTAGGTATTGTTTTTGCCCGTCTTGCCCTGCTCCGACACGCCCATCTTATTGTCGTACACGATGTTGCTGTACACGGCGATGTAATCGGCCGGACCCTTGGTGTGATAGAAGTCGCCGCCGCCGACAATGATGCCGGTGTTCGAGGTCGTCACCGTATTGTTGGTGATGATCACGCGGTTGGCGTCGTGCCACAGGTGGATCGCGCCTTCGGCCACGCGGTAGACCACGTTGTTCTTCACGCTGCCCGAGGTACTGACGTAGATGCCCTGCACGAAACGGCAGCCGGCCGGGCCGATATCGTGCACGAGGTTGCCGACGACGTCGGACTTGACGCCCTTGTAGTAGCTGTCCACGCCGATCGCCGAACCGCCGCCGCTGTTGCAGGCGATGCCCTTGGCGATGTCGTGCACATAATTGGCGCGAATCATGTCGTAGGAACCGCCGTTGTAGATGCCGCCGGTCCACTTGCCACCCTTGCCGTTGACTTCGAAGCCGACGATGTCGACGTAGTTGCCCCGGTTATCCCAACCGGTCTTGCCGCTCGAACCGGAAGCGACGATCTTCGCGCCCCATTTGGTGGTCGAGACGAAATAGATGCGCGCCGAAGCGGACCCGCTGACGGTGGTCTTGATGCCGCCGGCGTAGGTGCCGGGCGCCACGAACACGGTGGTGCTGCCCTTGCTTGCGCGCGCGGCACGGGCAATTGTCTTGAACGGCGCGGCGGCGCTGCCGGCGTGGCTGTCATTTCCGTTCGGCGCCACGTAAAAATTGTAGGTCGTCGAGGGAATGACGGGTGCCGCTTGCGCCGATACCGTCACGTCCGAGCCCTGGGGCGCGGTGGCGGCGGCCAGGGCGGCCGCGTCGGTGGCGCCGTAGGCGGTGGCGCTGGCCGTGGCTGGCACGGCGTCGCCGGCGCCGTAACCGATGAGGGCAAAATCTTTCTCGCTGTAATTGGATGGAGCGGCGTTCGCAGCCTCGCCGGCGCCATCCGGGGCTGCAACTGCGGTTGCATCGGCCTGTTCGCCGTCGGCACGGGTGGCCATCAGCGCGTCGACCGGCGCCGCCTCGGCGCTGGCCCCTTCTGCGCTGACCATGTAGCCGGCCGTCTGCGTTTGTTGCTTAGCCTGGGACAAGTCCGGTTCGCCGCTGCCGCCGCCGCAAGCGGCCAGCAAGACCGTCATGCTGCTGCACAGCAACGCGTTAACACGAATTTCCGAAGCAAAAGTGACAAATTTAATCATTACAGGTTCCTTACATTGTGACGTGAATGAACAAGGTTTGAGCGGGATCAAAGATTTAGGTTCAATGATTTGACAAAAAAATTTTTGTCAAATATGAAAACCATATTTTTAGTTCCCCCATAGAAATCAAACACTTAGATGCAACTCACGCGCGCCGGGCCGCTCTAAAGACAGTCAATTCACATCGATGGAGAATCTATGCGCGACTATACGAACGTCAGGCACGCCCTTCCCGCCGGCGAGCACTACGCCGGCCTCATTCTCGGAAAGAACAATTGTTGCGATCACCATCTGGTGCTGTTACCGGATGAAGTGGCGGACGTCCCGTGGGGAATCGCCCGCGACTGGGCGCTGGCATGCGGTGGGGTATTGCCGACGCGGCGAGAGCTGTCAGTGCTCTATGCCAATCTGCATGAGCATTTCCAGCGCATGTGGTACTGGTCGTGCGAAACGCAGGAGCCGCGCGCGCACCTGGTGTGGGGACAAAACTTCACGAGCGGCATCCAGACCATATATGGCAGGCCTTTCCGGGGGCGTGCCCGGGCCGTGCGCCGCGTGCTGGTCGACTGAGGGCTTATGTGCCCTACCGAACGGATCGACCGATGCTTTTCCGATATCGTCCGTTCTGTTGCACTACTTATCAATAACAACAGCCGTATTGGAAAACAAAATGAATATCCTCATCAGCCTCATCATCTACCTGGTCATCTTCGGATTGATCTGGTGGCTCGTCAGCATGCTGCCGCTGCCGGCGCCCGTTGCGCAGATCGTCCGCGTGCTGTTCATCATTCTCCTGATCCTGATCGTCCTGTCGGTCTTCGGAATCATTCCAGGCGGCTACCTGCCACGCCTGAACCTGTAGTACGCCCCGGCGTCGCCCCAAGCTCAACAGGCCCGGCCAGTTCCCAACGGAACAGCCGGGCTTTTTTACGTCCGCTGGAAACGCATGGCCGGCATATAATCTGGCAATGACGCAAGCACAGATCCAGCCCTTCTACGACGACAGCACCGCCACCATCACCTATGTGGTCCACGCGGGGCCGGGCACGCCGTGCGCGATCATCGATCCGGTGCTCGATTTCGATCCCAAGTCGGGACGCACGTCCACCGCGTCGGCCGAGCGGGTCATCGACTTCGTGCGCGCGCAGGCGCTCACGGTGGCGTGGCTGCTCGAAACCCACGCCCACGCCGACCACCTGTCGGCGGCGCCCTTCCTGGCCGCGCAACTGGGCGGGCGCACCGCCATCGGCGCCGGCATCCGCACCGTGCAGCGCGCCTTTGCGGCGCTGTTTGCCGACGCCGGCGAAGCAAGCCGCTTCAACCACCTGTTCGCGCCCGACGAAGATTTCGCCATCGGCGAGCTGCAAGCGCGCGCGCTGCACGTGCCGGGGCACACGCCGGCCGACATGGCGTACCGGATCGGCGACGCCGTGTTTGTCGGCGATACGCTGTTCATGCCGGATGTGGGCACCGCGCGCTGCGACTTCCCGGGCGGCAGCGCGGCCATGCTGTACCGGTCGGTGCGCCGCATCCTGGCGCTGGCCCCGGGCACGCGCCTGTTCATGTGCCACGACTATCCACCCGAAGGGCGCGTGCCGGCCTGGGAAACCACGGTCGCCGCCCAGCGCGCGCGCAACATCCACGTGCACGACGGCGTGAGCGAAGCCGACTTCGTGGCCATGCGTACGCGGCGCGACGCCACCCTGGCCATGCCGACCCTGATCCTGCCGGCGATCCAGGTCAACCTCAACGCCGGCCAACTGCCGGCGCCCGAGGAGAACGGCGTGCGTTACCTGAAGATTCCGCTCGACGCCTTCTGAGGCGCTCCCAGTGCTTGCCGCTTACTCCTTTGCGGCGTCCACCCAGCGCGCCACCGGCTTGTCGGTATTGGCCAGGAACCAGGTGGTGGCGGCCATCACCGCCACATGGCGGCGCAGGTTTTCCGGATCGACCTTGTCGAGCGTGTCGGCCGCCGAATGGTGGTAGTGGAAGTAGTTGGCGGTGTCGATCAGCGGCGCAAAACTCGGCACGCCGGCCTGTTCGAGTTCGTGCAGGTCGCTGCTGCCGAGAGCATCGCTGCGCTGGAAGGCGCCGGCGCCCATCGGCTCGAGTGCGGCCTGCAGCGGCGCGAACTGCGCCACGTCGCGCGCGAGCACGCTGGCGCGCAGTCCGAACGGGCGCCCCGCACCGCTGTCGCTCTCGATCGCGGCAATCTGCTTGCCCAGCGCCGCCTTGTTCGCTTCAAAGTAAGCTTGCGCACCGCGCCCGCCGTTTTCTTCGTTGGCCCAGGCGATCACGCGGATCGTGCGGCGCGGCCGGTAGTCGAGTTTTTTCAGCGTCTCGATCACCGCCATCGCGCTGGCCACGCCGGCGCCATCGTCGTTGGCGCCGGTGGCCAGGTCCCACGAATCGAGGTGGCCCGAGACGATCACGATTTCGTCGGCCTTGTCGGTACCGGGCAAGTCGGCGATCACATTGAAACTGTCGGCGTCGGGCAGCGTTTGCGGGGTGAGCGTCAAGCGCATCGACAAGGGACCGCGCGCGGCCAGGCGCACCATCAGCATCGCGTCTTCGGCGCTGACGGCGGCGGCCGGAATGCGCGCGCCGTCGCGCATGCCGCTGGTGCCGGTGTGCGGCAGGCGGAAGTCGGCCCCGCCGACCGAGCGCACCAGCGCCGCTGCGGCGCCCATCTCGGCCGCCATGCGCGGCCCGCCCACGCGGTATTTCACGCCCTGGCGGTAGGCTTGCGACGCCTGGCCGCGCTCGGCCATGCCCTGGTCGAAGGCGACGTCGAACAGTACGATGCGCCCCTTCACCCCGGCGCCGCGCGCCTTGAGTTCATCGAAACTGCGCACCACGATCACCGGCGCCACCAGGCCCGCCGCCGGGGTGGCCGAGGAGCCGCCCAGGGCGGTGAGCACCACGCGCTGGGTCACGCCGGCCGGACGCCCGCGATAGTCCACCAGTTCGCCCTTTTCTTCGCCGCGCACCCAGTGCGGCACCTTGACCGGTTGCAGCGTGACGGTGGCGCCCAGCTTGCGCATGGCGTCCGCCACCTGGGTCACGGCGGCGGCGGCGCCGGCCGATCCGGACAGGCGCGGGCCGATCAGGTCCGTCATGTCGGCCAGGCGCTCGTAGGCCCAGTCGCTTTTGAGCGCGCTGTCGCGGATGGCCGCCAGCGCGGCGGGGTCGTTACCGGGAGCGGCGGCCAGCGCGCCGCCACTGATCATGCTGGCGGCGAGAAGGGACAACACAGGCTGATGGTACGTGCGTGACATGCGTTCAATCCTTGAAGAGGGCGGAGGGGTTCCAACGATAGCGCATTTGCGCCATCCGTGCCGGAGGACGTCACGCTCAAGGTTCGACGGGCGATCAAGCGGCCACCAGGCGCACCCGCGTGATTTCGGAAGGAGCCCCGAAGCGCTTGGGCGGCCCCCAGTAGCCGGTGCCGCGACTGGTGTACACCCACAGATCGCGCATGCGGTTCAGGCCTGCGGTAAACGGCTGCTGCAAGGGCACGAACAGGTTCCACGGGAAGAACTGGCCGCCGTGCGTGTGGCCCGACAGTTGCAGGTGAAAGCCGGCGTCGGCCGCCGCCGGGGCGCTGCGCGGCTGGTGCGCGAGCAGGATGCGCACGGTCACGTGATCGGGCGCGCCGGCCGCCGCCGCGCGCGGATTGCTGCGATGCGATTCGTTGAAGTGGTGCGCGGTGAAATCGGTCACGCCGGCGATCATCAGGGCCGCGTCGCCGCGCTCGCACACCACGTGCTGGTTCATCAGCACCGTCAGGCCGAGGCGGCGCATCTCGGCGATCCATTCATCGGCGCCGGAATAGTATTCGTGGTTGCCGGTGACGAAAAACGCGCCGTCGCGGGCCGCCAGGCGCCCCAGCGGCTCGGTATGCGCGCGCAGGCGCCGCACGCTGCCGTCGACCGTGTCGCCGGTAATAGCAATGGCGTCGGGCTTGAGCGCATTGACCCTGGTGACGATGGCGTTCAGGTAGCCGCGCTTGATGGTCGGCCCCACGTGCAGGTCGGAGATCTGGACGATCGAATAGCCGTGCAGCGCGGCCGGCAGGCCGGCGATCGGCACCTCCACCTCGACTACCCGCGCCACCCGGCGGGCGTTGACCAGGCCGACCAGGGTGACGGCCAGCGCCACCAGCGGCACCGCAATGGCCGTGCCGCGCACCACCGCCGGACTGGCGGCGCCAAACACGGTGAGCGCCAGCAGCGCCACGTCGCGCAGCACTGTCAGTACCAGCAGGGAGGAGAAAAAACCCATGGTCAGCATGCCGGCCCACGCCAGCTGGTCGGACCAGCGCCAGCGCTTGAAGCGCACCGACAGCAACCCGGCCGGCATCAGCAAGGTCGATGCGGCCAGCAGCGCGACGGCCATGGCCACGCCCAGCGGGCCGGGATCGATGGCCGGCACCAAGCGCATGCCTATATAGAGATGCAACATTGACAGAAGTGCCAGGACGATGAAGACGGCGCGCGCAGGCATGGCAGGTCCGGAAAAGAGGGTAACCGATCCCAGATGGGGCAGCGCCGGCCTTACGCAAGGGGAAAGATGGCACCGCCACAAGAGCACTACTATGAATGTGCTTGATTGGATGCCTTGTAGACGGTTGGAAATCGAGTTCCTTCTGCGCCATTGATGCAATGCAACCGGAGCAGATCTGCGGGAGAGGAGGAAGCACACCCCCGCCAGTTGCCGCTCCTCGAACGCTCCTCCGATGTTCGCTGGTCAAACACGGGGTACAGAGGTGGTTTTTTGCGCTTGGCCCCGGAAAAGCACATAATTGGGCAAGCTACAGGAGCCCAGCATCAAACCGAAACGCCTCACCGAACTGGAATCTGTCCTTACCTCACCACCTGGGAAGGACGACCCCCCTGTGTCAAACTGTTGTGAGACAACTTCATCAGTCTAATTAAGGAAGTTGGCACACATATGGAATTGAACATGACAGCAGCATCACATCCGTCCGACGTTTCGGAAGCGGCAGCAAGTACTG
>NZ_WHJI01000074.1:0-13257 GCF_011682155.1 Massilia sp. CCM 8734 | reverse complement strand
TCCATTCGATGCCCCGTTCAATCGGGTAGGGCATCCATTACCCGCGACCATCGAAAACACTGCCGACGAGGTTTCGTATCGTCCAGCCAGCAACGCACTGGCAGTTCATGAAACATTCAGGCTAGCGGCCTGGACACGGTACCAGGCCAGGGATCAGTGAGCGCGACCGCCGCGTCGCTCACCGGGAAACAACGCTTGTCTATCCTTCGAGATCGGTGGGAATCCCGAATTCGTCGTGATTGCCACGCCGCAAGCCCGGTTTGGTCAGCACGCGCAAGGACACACTGATGTGGACCGAGTTGTCAGACAGATACTCCGCAGCGCCTCCGGTCCCCAGCATGGCTTGCAAAATGATGCCGACCTCGACTTTTTGCGCGGTGAGGGTATCGCCGCGCCCGATCACGCGCAAGGGGCGCACCGGGGCCGCCAGGGCCGTGGCGACAGCAATCGGATCGTTACTGGCCGGAACAGTTCTGTTCAGGACCGCATCATCGAGTTCAGCGAAAATTTTCATTCTGGGGATACTAAGGTTGATCTTACATGTGGTCGGTTCGCCAACACGCATAGACAGAGGTCGCGAACAAGCATTGTATCTTATACATCTTCATTAAATAAATGCAACTGAACAGTGCATCCAAGCCAACTTTGTTGCTCTAATGCGCTATGATGGCTGACAGACATCCGGATCAGCTCATCCATTTGAGCACAAAAAACGCCATGCAAATACCAAAAAGAGTGTTCCAGCTTGCGAAACAACCCGCACTGTCGGGTTTTCGTGTCCTCGCCGCCAAAACCATCGCCGAGGCCGGCGCCACCCTGGACAAGGCATTGCAGGGCAAAGGCGGGGCCGACGTGCGCCTGATGACCAATGCCCGCTACATCTTGCGCCAGAACGCCGTCCTGTTGCAGGAGCGCATGGAGCATCACTTCGCCAGCTACCTCGAGCGCGCCATGGACACCATGTACATGGACACCCGCGCCAGCATCGACGACATCAGCGCCGACAACCTGACCCTGATCGAGGACGATGTAGTCACGCGGCAAATCGAAATCGACCGCCTGGTGATGCGCCTGCGCGACGCCGACCAGCCCAGTCTCGGGCGACTGAACCTGATGATTGCGCAGTTGCATGGCGATGGCGACGTGCGCGAGCGCGAAAACCCCTTCCGCCCGTACCTGCTGGCGCGCTCGCTGCACGAGGCGCTGCGCCAGTGCGTCATGGACGAGGCGCAGTCGAAAGTGCTGTTCGACACCCTCTCGCTGGCGATGGTGCATTGCCTGCAAGGATACTACGTTGCAATAGAAGAAGTATTCGAATCGCGTGGCATTTCCACCAAACTGACTGCGCGCCCGACCGCGCTCACGCGCGCCCAGCGTGACCGGCTTGCCTGGCAAAAGGCGGCGGAGCAGCTGATCGCGCACGGTCCCGCCAGCGGGCGCGCTGTTGCGCCGGCGGCACACTTGTCCGACCCGCTCAAGCCGCCAGCCCAGCCGAAGCAAGCCCGCATGATTCCAGAATTGCAACGCCTGATGCAGCAGCAGCGGCAGGCGCCGGCCGCCCACGGCGCCCTGCCCCAGCAGCCCCTGCCCGACCTGCAAGACATGGTCTGGAATGTGTTCAACCAGCCGAAAGCGGCGCGCCCGCCCCGTCACGCCCACGCGCCGGCCATGGCCGGCGCTGCCAGCGGCGGGCACAGCGCCCTGGAAGCGCAACTGAAACAATTGCAGCAAGCGCGTCCGGCCCAGGCCGGCGGGATGCCCAGCCGTGAAGCGCCGGCCCCGCTCGACCTGCGCGCCAGGCTTGCCGATGCCGCCAGCAGCGAGCCGGAGCGGGTGACGATCGACCTGGTCAGCCTGCTGTTCGAATCCATCGTGCATGACGAGCAATTACCGGAAGGCGTGCGCGGGCAGCTTGGCCGCCTGCACGTCCCCTTCCTGCGCGCCGCCATGCAGGAACCGTCGATGCTGCACGACGCCCAGCATCCCGCGCGCCGCCTGCTCGACCGGATCGGCACGGTCGCGACCGGCATCACGCCCGAGATGGCTTGCTATCCCGCGCTGGAAAGCCAGATCGAAACAGTCATCGACGAGGTGCTGGACGGGTTCGACACCGATATGACAGCGTTTACCGACGGCCAGCGCCAGCTCGACCAGTTCGTGTCGGCACTGCTGCCGCGCAGCGACCTGGGCCTGGCGCGCTGCATCGACACCCTCGGCACGCTCGAAGCGGCCAGTGCGCGCCACAGCGATGTCGCGACCGCCCTGGCACCCTTGCTCGATCCGCTCGACCTCGACCCGCGCATCGGCAATTTCATTACCGATATCTGGAGCCGGGTGCTGGCGCATCCCGCCAGCGAGGCGAGCGCCAGCCAGGCGATGCTGGCCGAGCTGGTCTGGAGCTCCCAGGAAAAAACCACCCTGGAAGATCGCGCCGTGATGGTCAGCATGCTGCCCGGCATGGTTAAACGGGTGCGTGAAGGATTGGCCGCGGTCGGCATGGGCCAGGAAGCGGCCAAGGCCGCGCTCGATCAGCTGGTGATGGTGCACATGGATGTGCTGGGCCAACGCCAGCCGCCCTCGGCCCGTCCCGCCACCCTGGCCCAGTTGCGCGCCCATTTCGCCGCCTTCGACGGCGTGCCGCAAGCGGGCCGTGACGCGGTCAGCATCGGCCACGCCCAGCTCGAAGCGGCGCTGGCGCAGCGCGGCATCCGCGCCGACCTGTACACCGATCCGGGCAAGAGCGCGGCGCGCGCCGCCGACGAACAGGAATGGCTGGGTATGGCGCTGCCGGGCGCCGGCTTCGAAATCGCCCTCGACGGGCGCTACGTGCCGGCACGCCTGAATGCGGTGAGCCCGCGCGGCAGCCTGTACCTGTTTTCGGTCAAGGGCCAGGCCGCGCCCGCCACCTTCACCCGCGACGCCCTGCTGGCGGCGATGCAGGATGAAACCTTGCGCACGATGGAACACGCGCCCGTGTTCGAGCGCGCGGTCGAGTCGCTGATGGCTGGCGCCGAAGCGCTCAGCAACGCCTGAGCGGCCTTACAGCTGGCGCGCGGCGAAGGTATCGCATTGCGCGACCTGGCCGTTGTCGAGGCCGCGCTTGAACCAGCGCGCGCGCTGTTCCGACGTGCCGTGGGTAAATGAATCCGGCACCACATGGCCTTGCGACTGGCGCTGCAAGGCATCGTCGCCGATTGCCGTTGCCGCTTTCAGCGCGGCATCGACATCGCCCTGCTCCAGGATCGCGCGCGACTGGTTGGCGTGAAACGCCCATACCCCGGCAAAACAGTCGGCCTGCAATTCCAGGCGCACCGACATTGCGTTCGCCTGTTTTTCGGTGCCGCGCTGACGCGCCTCGTCGACCTTGTCGGTCAGGCCCATCGCATGCTGCACATGATGGCCGATTTCATGGGCAATCACGTACGCCTGGGCAAACTCGCCCTCGACCTTGAAGCGCTGTTCCATCAGCTGGAAAAAGCTCATGTCCAGATACACCTTGCGGTCGGCCGGGCAATAGAAAGGCCCGGTCGCGCTACTGCCGGCGCCGCAGGCGGTCTGGGTGCGGCCGGAATACAGTTGCAGCGCGGGCTTCTGGTAGGTGCCGCCCTGCTCGCGGAACAATTTCGTCCACACATCCTCGGTATCGGCCAGCACCACGCGCACGAACTTCGAGCCGCGGTCGCTGGCCGGCTCGCCCGGCGCCCGGCTTTGCTGTTGCTGCACCGGCGCCTGTCCGCCACCGCCGCCGCCGCCGCTCATGATGTTCAGGATGGTCATCGGGTTGACCCCGAAAATCCAGCCGCCCACCAGGGCGATGACGATCGACCCGATGCCGATCGAACGTCCGCCGAAGCCAAAACCGCCCCCGCCACCGCCGCCCGAACCGCGCACATCTTCCACGTTGTCGCTTTCGCGATTACCTTCCCATTTCATGTTCTGCTCCACAATGCATTTTGTTAATCTTATAATGACTTTACGCTGAAAGCCAATTTCCTGGCGCACACAGTGAGTTTACCGTTCGCATTGCGCGACAACCTGCCCCCGCCTGCCACCATGACCGAGCCGTCCGCCCACTTTCTCCTTGCCGCCGCCGGCCTCAGCGGCGCTGCGGCCCTCCTCCACATTGTCTGCATCGCCGGCGGCCCCGACTGGTATCGCGCCCTCGGCGCGGGCGAGCCGATGGCCCGCATGGCCGCCTCCGGTTCCTGGTATCCCGCCATCGTCACCGGCGCCATCAGCGCCGTGCTGATGGTCTGGGCCACGTACGCGCTGGCCGGCGCCGGCGTGCTGCCGCGCTTGCCATGGATGCGCGTCATCCTGTGCGCCATCACCGCCGTGTACCTGGTGCGCGGCCTGGCCTTTGTGCCGATGTTGATCCTGATGCCGGGTCGCAGCCTGGTGTTCTGGGGCTGGAGCTCGGCTATTTGCCTGGGCATCGGCATCGTGCACGTGCTCGGCCTGCGCCAGGCCTGGGCCTCGCTGTGAGCAAGCGAGGCCATGAGCCGGGCGGGCGCGCGCCGCGGCCATGATCGACATCGTCGTGCGCGTGCTGCTCATGCCACCGATGAGCCTGATCGTGCTGATCCTGGCCGGCTACGCCCTGCGGCGACGCTGGCCACGCTGCGGGCGCGCCGTCAGCCGGCTGGGACTGGCCGCCCTGCTGGTGCTGTCGACCAATGCCGGCTCGCTGCTGCTGGTGTGGCCCCTCGAACAACGCACGGCGCCGCTGGCCGACGCCCTTCACAGCGGCGCCCAGGCCATCGTGGTGCTGGCGGCCGGCAACGTGCATGCCGCGCCCGAGTACGGCGGCGCCGATATTCCCGACGACATCGCCCTGCTGCGCCTGCGCTACGCCGCGCACCTGCAACACGCCACCAATCTGCCGCTGCTGGTCAGCGGCGGCAATGGCGAGCCGGACAAAGGTATTCCACCCAAGGCTGTCACCATGGCGCGCGCCCTGCGCGACGATTTCCGCACGCCGGTCGCCTGGACCGAAGAACGCTCGGCCGACACCACCCAGAACGCCCTCTACAGCGCCGCCATTCTCAAGGCGGGCGGGGTGCGGCGCGTGCTGCTTGTTACGCACGCCATGCACATGCCGCGCGCCGGGCGCGCCTTCCGCGCCGCCGGCCTGGAAGTCGTGCCGGCGCCGACCATGTTATATTCGCGCAGCACGCTCTCGCCGCTGATGTTCGTGCCCGGCTGGAGCGGCATGTTCCGCTCGTACTACGCCACCCACGAATGGATCGGCCTGGCATGGCAGGGCCTGCACTGACCGGCCCGATCCACGCACGGCCGCACTGAGCGGGCAAACGCGCGCGCGAGCCCCTTCGATCGCCCTGGCGCGCCGGTGTCTTAGCCGGCCGGACTGTCGCGCACCCGGTCGAGCAGCCCGCCCAGCATGTCCAGCGGCAGCGGAAACACAATCGTCGTGCTCTTGTCGCTGGCCAGGGTGCCCAGGGTTTGCAGGTAGCGCAGCTGCATCGCCCCCTGCTGCTTGGCCAGCACGTTGGCCGCCTGCATCAGCTTTTCGGACGCCTGCAATTCTCCTTCCGCGTGGATGACCTTGGCGCGCCGCTCGCGTTCCGCTTCCGCCTGGCGGGCGATGGCGCGCACCATCGATTCGTCCAGGCCGACGTGCTTGATTTCGACATTGGCCACCTTGATGCCCCAGGCGTCGGTCTGGGCGTCGAGCACCTGCTGGATATCGATGTTGAGCCGTTCGCGCTCGGCCAGCATGTCGTCGAGCTCATGCTTGCCGAGCACCGAGCGCAAGGTGGTCTGCGCCAGCTGGCTGGTCGCTTCCATGAAGTTGGCGACCTGGATGATGGCGCGCTCGGGGTCGATCACGCGGAAGTACAACACCGCATTGACCTTGACCGACACATTGTCGCGCGAGATCACATCTTGCTTGGGCACGTCGAGCACGATGGTGCGCAGGTCGACCCGCACCATTTGCTGCAGCACCGGAATGAGCAGGATCAGTCCGGGCCCCTTGACCGACCAGAAGCGCCCCAGCTGGAACACCACGCCGCGCTCGTACTCGCGCAGGATGCGCACCGACATCGCCAGCAGCATCAACACCAGGAACAACAGCAGGAACACCAGCGTGCCGATACCGAACCCGAGTCCATCGTCCATGGTTATTCTCCTGTGTTGATCTGGTTGAGAGGGGCATGGCCGGCCGGAACATGGTTGACGGGGACCACCTCGAGCCGCGCCCCCTTGCGCGCGACGACCCGCACCGCCTGCCCGGGCCGCAGCACTGCGCCGCTTTCCACGCGCCAGGTTTCGCCGTTGACGTTGGCCCAGGCCTCGCTTCCACCCGTGCCGATGACTTCGGCAAAGCTGCCGACCAGCGCGTTCGGTCCGCCCGCAACAAGGCGCCGGCGCGTCCTGAGCGCCACCGCGCCCATGCCCGCGACCAGCAGCGCGCTCACGATGGCCAGCGGCACCACCAGCCCGGCCGGCACGCCGTAGCCGGGCTGGTCGGTGTCGATCAGGATCAGCGCGCCGGCCACGAAGGCGGCGATCCCGCCCAGTCCCAATACGCCGAAGCTGGGCAGGAAGGCTTCCCCCACCATGAAGGCCAGGCCCAGCAGGATCAGCCCGAGTCCCGCGTAGTTCAGTGGCAGCAGGTGCAGGCCGTACAGTCCCAGCAGCAGGCACAGGGCGCCCACCACGCCAGGCGCGACCGCACCGGGACTCATGAATTCGAACAGCAGTCCGTAGATGCCGATACTCATCAGTATCAGTGCGACCGCGGGATCGGAGACGACTTCCAGCAGCCGGGTGCGCCAGTCGGGACGAGCGGCGTGCAGCGGCGCCCCGCGCGTGTGCAGGGGCAACGCGCCCGTGCGCAGCGCGACCGGCCTGCCGTCGGCCTGCGCCAGCAATGCCGCCACGTCCTTGGCCACGTAGTCGATCACGCCGGCGTTCAGGGCCTCGCTGGCGGGCAGGCTGAGCGCGTCGCGCACCGAGCGCTCGGCCCAGTTGGCATTGCGCCCGCGCAGTTCAGCCAGCGAGCGGATGTAGGCGGCGGCGTCGTTGACCTGCTTGCGCGTCAGCGGCGCGCCGGAGCGCCCATCCGGCCCCCCGGCGCGCCCCGGTCCACCCGAAGGCAAGCCGGCCGCGCCTGGCGGATCGTTGGTGCGCTCGCGCTGTTTGCGCCCTGCCCTGCCCGGATCGGGAGGGCTGTCGGGCGGCGCATCAGGGTCGGCGTCCGCGCCCCCGGGCCCGCCCAGTTGCACCGGGGTGGCCGCGCCCAGGTTGGTGCCGGGCGCCATGGCGGCGATGTGGCTGGCCATCAGGATGAAGGTGCCGGCGCTGGCCGCGCGCGCGCCGGACGGCGCCACGTACACCGCCACCGGCACCGGCGAGCCCAGAATGGCCTTGACGACGGTGCGCATCGACGTGTCCAGCCCGCCCGGCGTATCGAGTTCGACGATCACCAGCTGGTGGCCGTCTTGCGCGGCGCGCGCAATGCCGCGCGCGAGATAATCGGCGCTGGCCGGGCCGATGGCGCCATCGACCGTGAGCAGGGTCACCGGGGCCAGCGCGGCGGCGGACGGCGTCCACAGCAGGAGAATGAGCAAGGTGGCGCACGCGATCAGCGGGCGCAGCAGGGCCAGCGGCCCGGTACCGGCAACAGCCAACCACGCATGCGCAATGCGCCTCATCGCTCCCCCGGCATGGGACCCGTGTCCCTGTCTGGGGTTAGAAGCTGCGAACGCGCTTTGGTTCCGCCGATCGAAGAAGAAGAGAGGAAAAGAAGGAGTGGCTTACACCAGCAGCGCGGCGCTCATCGACTTGACTTCGTCGGCCGACTCGTCAAGGATCGATTGCAGGGTATCGTTGTCGATGACGAAGTCGAGTACCGAATCGGCGTGCTCGGGCAAGGGCTCTTCCGGCACACCAAGCGGCGAGCGGACCGGTGCGAACTGATTGGCCAGCAACAAGGTGTCGAGCAAGGTGCTCGGCGGCATGGTCAGCCAGCCATCGCGCAGGGCCAGGATGGCCTGGGTGACGGTCTCGGGAATCGCCAGCTTTTTCAGCACTTCGCGGCTGACGACTTCCTCGCACAACTCGGCCCATTTTTCGGGATCGTCGTCGAGCAGGCCCGGAAATTCATCGGCGCGCGAGAGCAGGTAAAACCCGCCCACCTCGTGCACGATGGCGGCGAACATGGCCGTATCGGGATTGACGAACGTCACGCGGCGCGCCAGCACCTGGGCCAGCGCCGCCACATGGGCGGTGTGTTCCCATAGCTGCTCGGCCTTGGCGCGCAACCCCGGGTCGACGATGCGGCTGCCGAACTGGCGCACCACAAGGCTGGCCACCAGGGTCTGCAAACTGCGGTAGCCCACCCGCATGACGGCCGCGCGCACATTCATGATCGGGGTGTCGCCATTGCGGTTGAAAGCGGCCGAGTTGGCCAGCGCGACGGTGCGCGCGGCCAGTTGCGGCTCACCCAGCACCAGCTTGATGGCGTCTTCAATATGACAATCGGGATTGTCGAGTGCAAGTTGCAGGCGCAAGGCGGCGTTCACGCTGGTCGGGAGGGTGATCTCCCCGCGTGCGGCTTGCGCGGCAATATATCCAAAGGCTTCGAGTCTGTTCACAGGAAAATTATACAGTGGGGCGGGGGCGCCGCGATGGATTGCAGCAACAAAGCCCCGCACAGTGCAGCAATGCAACAGAATCGCATTGTCGCACCGCACGGGGCCGCTGTTTTCTGCGGGCCGGCCCGCTGTGCGCGGGTCCGGCCCCGGTAGCGCTCGGCTTACTTGACCTTGATCGCGCTCTTGACCGACGTCACGCCATCGACGCTCTTGGCCAGGCGCACGGCTTTCTCGGCATCGGCCTTGGAATCGACGAAACCGCTCAGCATGACCACGCCTTTTTCGGTTTCAACGTGGATGGCCATCGATTTCAGTTCCGGTTCCTTGAAGATGTCGGCTTTGACTTTGGTGGTGATCACGGAGTCGGCCACGACAGCACCGGTTTTTTCGGCGGCGCGGTCCATCTTGGGCGCCATGGTGTCGGCGGCGCGCTCGGTTTTGTCGGCCATGTTGTCGATCGCGCGTTCGGTCTTGGCAGCCATGGTGGCGCCAGCGGCACGGGTTTTTTCGGCGGCGTTGCCGACCGCGTCGGCGGCGCGCTGACCGGCCGTGTCGGCAGCCATCTCGGTGCGGTTGGCAACAGCGCCGGCGGTGGTCGCGCTGCGGTTGTTGTTATCGACCAGGCAGCCGGTGTTCGGGCTGCCCGCTACCTGGGCGCATTTGTCCACGGCGGCCGATTTGGTGGCGTCGGTGGTGGTGGTGCGGGTAACCGGGCTCATGGTGTCGGTGGCGCCGTTGCTGGCGACCTGGATGTTGCGGTCCGCCTTGACGTCGGCCAGCGCCGCCGTGTGGACCGCGCGCGCATTGCTCATGCAGCTGTCTTTTTCGGCGCCGCTGGTGTCGGCGCACTTGACCTTGGCCAGCGAGTAATCGGCATTGGCCAGTTCGGTGCGGGCCTTGGTGCGGCCTTTGAGGGTGTTGTTGTAATCGGTCAGGGCGGCCAGGTCGGCGCGCGCGCGCGTCACCTTGGCTTCTTCCATGCACAGGTTGCGGGCGTTGCCGCTCATGTCCTTGCACTGTGCGGAGGCGAGCTTGTAGTCGGCGTCGGCCTTTTGCGTCATCGTGCGGTAAGTCGCGGTATCGGTCTTGGTGGTCGTCTCGGCGGCATAGGCGCTGGCGAAAGCGGCGCTGAGGGCGGTGGCAAGCAATGTGGCGACGATAGGTTTCATGGTGGTCCCTTTAAATGTATGGTTGTTGGTAGACGGATTTAACATCCTAACCACTCGCAACATCTGTGCGACAACGTACATACGGACGTAAAAGGACTATCGATATCTGATTAATCGCTCATCGACCTGGGTAAAAAGATTCTCGTTGGCATCTTGCGGCCCTTCGGCGATGGCGCGCTCGAGCAGGGCGACCGTGTCGTGCTTGGGCTCGCGGAAACGGGTGCGCACGCGCAGCATCTCATTGACCAGCGCGGTATACCGTTCGGGGTGATAGCGCGCGATCCAGGCCACGGCGGTCATGTCGGCGTAGGCTTCCTCGGTCCGCACGCGGCGCGCGAACCAGTCGCGCACGGGGCCGATCCAGGCCACCACGGGCAACAGTTTTTCGTTATGGGGAAAGCCGTTCAGGCGGCGGTGGCAGTGACCGACTTCATGCATCGCCGCGCCCGCCAGAAAGGTGTCGAGCAAGTCGGGGGCGATCATCGCGCTGAGCTTGTCGGCGGTTGGATTGTTACTGGCCGAAACGATCAACGTGCAGCGGCCGTTTTCGCTGGCCAGCCCGACCGGCGTGTGGCCCGGCAAACCGTTGCCGTCGACTATTTCCAGGTCAATCGGCATGCCCTGCGCACGGCCATAGGCGACCGCTTGCGTGGCGGCGGCGATCCACTGGGCTTCGGTGCCCGGCGCGGCCCACGCCGCCGGGCCGGCCAGCGCCAGCAACACGGCGGCGCAGAGCTTATTCATCGTTGAGCAATCCGGCTTGCCACATGGTCACGGCATCATCGAACGGGGTGGCGCCACGGCCGAAGCCGTCGGCATTCTTCGCCAGGCGCACCCAGGTGCGCGTATCGTGGCCGCTGCGTTCGACCGGCACCGCGTCGCGCAGGGTCGACAGCCAGGCGTACACGCGGCCATACTCGGCCGGATGCTGGCGCTGGACCCACGATAGCGCGACCAGGTCGGCAAAACCTTCTTCGCGGCGCATCTCGCGCATGGCTTTCGATTCGGCCAGCAAGCTCGTGTCCTGCGCGTGTTCGTCACCGGTTTCGACGAAGCCGGCCGGCAGGGCATGCCACACGCCCTGCACGTAACGCCAGCAATGGCCGATCTCGTGGGCCGCCATGGTTTCGATCAGCAAGGCACGCTCGGCTTGCGGCACCGTGTTGAGAATGTTTTCGGCAGCCGGGTTGCCGCGCAGCGACAGCACCAGCTTGCAGCGGCCGTCGACAAAACCCATCGCCAGCGGCACATCGCCGGGACGGGCTTTTGGTTGCACGACGATATCAATTGGCAAGTTGATACGTTGCGAATACGCCAACACAGGAGCAGCGGCGTTCAGCCAACGCGTTTCCAGCTCGGTCAGGGCGGCGCCGGAGGCGGCAGCAGCAGGAATCAGGGTGATACCGGCGAGCAGTGCGGTCAAAAGGTGCTTGAACATGGCGTTTCCTCAGGAGGTCTATAAGTGCCTAAGAGCAATAATATAGACCTCTGGAACGCTTTGGGAAAAATATCTTTCCTTGTGGAAAATTCTCAACATGGCGCTATGTCAAGCTAGCGCTGGCGCAAACAATCAGAACGTTTCCCACTCGTCAGCAACAGTATTCTCAGTGGCAATCTTGCGTTGCGGCGCGGCTGGTGCGCGCGCCAGCGCCCTGCCTTGGCGGCCGGCTTGGGGGCGGCCGGCTTCGACGCGGCCGGCCTGGCAGCCTGTCGGACTCAGGCTTTTGAGTTGATGCGTGGACTGCGGCCGGTTCAATTTTGGGGCATGCTGGTGTAAGCTTGTCGTGGACAGCGTTGCTGTGCGCTGCGGAAGGTTCCTGGCGCGGCGTTTTCGCGCTGGATGTCGTACTTTCTTGACCTATCAGGCCATTTTCAGAACGTTCATGCGCTTCATGTTCCATGCGAGGGCGACCAGGTTCCATTCGTGGGCGACTTGCTGCTTTCCGCGTACCAGGAATTGACGAAATTTCATCACATGTTTGATGATGCCGAACACCGGCTCGACGGTCTGCTTTCGAAGGGCGTAGTCAGCGCGGCCCGTCCGGGTTTTCAGCCGGTGCGCCATTGCCTCTAAAGCACTCGGGTCCGGTGGCAGCGGCGGCGGTTCCGTGAAGCGGTCCAGCACGGGCAGATGGTACTGCTCGCGTTTCATGGCGATCATCGGCACCATTCCCGCCGCCTCACACGCGGCCACGTTGGCGGCACTGAAATAGCCGGTATCGGCCAGAACTTGGCCGACTTGCCCCAATTGCTCCTGGCGTCGAGCCAGCACTTCGAGCATGGGTTGAAGTTGCTGGCTGTCGTTGCCGGCCTGCGTGACGAAGCTCCCCACGATCAGCATGCTGCCGGTGTCGACCGCCGCCTGCGCGTTGTAGCACTGGTCGAAGCCGCTGCCCACTTTCATGATGCGCGATTCTTCATCGGTCAGGTTGATCTGGTCCTTGTCCTACGGACCGCCGGCCCCGGGCGGCTCCGGATCCTTTCCGCCAGGCTTCTTGCCGGCGTCGCGCTTGGCTTGGCGCTTGGCCACCTTGGCCTCGTACTCGGCTTGCGCCTGCGCGTCGTGCTCCCGCGCACGCTCCTCCAGCTTGCGCTTGGCCTCGTCGAGCGCGGCCAGGCGCTCCTGGCGCCGCGCGATTTCCTGCGGCACGTCCATGCCGTCCGGCACTTGCTTGCGGTCTTCGCTCTCGGCCAGCGCCATCAACTGCTTGACCTCTTGCCGCAGTTGCGCCTCGATCTTCTTGATGTGGCCCCAGGACAGCGCGCTGTGGCGGCTGGCGTTGGCCTTGACCTTGCTGCCGTCAACGGCGATCTTGCCCAGCTTGAGCATGCCCATTTCGCGCGCCAGCATCAGCACCTGCACGAACAACTGTTCGAACTGCTCGCCACAGCGGCGCCGGAAGGCAGCCAAGGTATCGTGGTCGGGATGGGTGTTGGCCGCAATGTAGCGGAACGCCACCGAGTCGTAAGTCGCGCGTTCGATCTTGCGGCTCGACGGAAAACCCGTGGCGTAACCATAGATGAGCAAGCCCAGCAAAACGGATGGGTGGTGCGCCGCCGAACCGCGCCCTGCATACTGGCGCGTCAGCGCAGACAGGTCCAGGCGCTCGATCACCTCCACGATGAAGCGCGCCAAATGATCCTCCGGCAGCCAGTCCTCCACCGATGGTGGGAACAGGTAGCTGGTCTGTCGGTCTACGGAGATAAATCTGCTCATTCGGGCCTCGCTGACGTCAACTCGTCGATGACCCCCATTTTACCGGGGCGCCCCGTTACGTCAACTCGTCGGTGGCCCCCATTTACCGGGGTGGCCCGTTTCTATCGAGTCAAGTCCGACAGACTGCTAGTCTTACTGTGTCATAAATTCAATTATGTGCGTATACTGTTGAAATGTCCATAACGACAGGAGACGGGAATGACGAATTTGGCTGAGCTGGATATGTATCTTGAGCGGCTGTGCAGCGCGT
>NZ_WHJI01000073.1:0-14938 GCF_011682155.1 Massilia sp. CCM 8734 | reverse complement strand
CTGAAACTGAACCCGATTCATCGTTGCCATAATCTTCTCCCGCCTGCGCCACCACGGACGCATATGCAAAGTTGGACACGTAACGGCGACCGAAGTTCAGTTATGCTGAAGATCAGCGCTAATCACCTTAATTAATGGCAGTACGGCCCGATGCATAAAGCTGGACCCGATTTCAAAATTTGTATATCATGCAGGGATGCGGACTGCTGACCGTTAACCCACAACTCGGGCAATATGAGAATTCGCACGCTGAACGCAACAAGTGAAGAGCAAGGGAAAGCGCTAAAAATTCAGTTCGCGAAAAGGCATCATACAGAAGGCAATTATTTCTCAATCCTAATAGGTGAGAACGGTACTCGTAAGAGTCAATCCCTTCGCGCAATCATTGACCTGAGCTACTCTTCTATCGCGCGCATGCGTCAGCTTGGTCGCATTTTCAATGGAAAACCAGGCGAGATTGTGTACTGGAGCAGCGCTAATTCGGAGCGCAGCGCGCTTCCCAGAAAAATAATCGCAGTCTCGGGGGTTGCCACCGATAGGTTTCCGTCCAGGCTTACTAGCCGGAATAGAAGGCCAGATAGATCCGATATGTATCGGTACATCGGCCCGAGAAAGCGAGAACAATTTGGTAAGCCGCGCCCAAAGTCTGATTGAAATTGTTCGCATTTTGATTGCTCATTTAGATAGAGTCCCCGCGCGGCTTGGTCAGCTGAAATCAGCCTTTGAGCTACTACCGAAGTCAAAAGGATGCCTTTTCGAGTTCATTCGAACGGGAGGTGAAAGAAAAGGAAAGTGGAATGACCATACACTTTTTGAGCACCTGCAGGTCGCGGAGCCACTAAAATCCGCCCGTTTTAAGGACGGCGACGCGTCATTGCGAGAACAATGTGTTGATCTCTTAAACTCAAAAGCGCCTCTGAAGCTCGCTTTGGACCTTGAGGATATCGAGTCAGCAGGTCTTTTTAACGGCACCTCTCATGCTGCGCTCGGCTTTGCGTTGGAGTGCGGAGCCATTTCCCTCGCGGAATCCTATTCTCTAACGCGCTCAGGTGAGAAGCTGTCGCTTTCTGAATTTAGCTCCGGGCAATGGCATATCCTTTCGTCGCTCCTGTTCGTATCCCTTGCAGTTGAAGACGACACTCTAATCTTGATAGACGAGCCGGAAAACAGCCTCCATCCTCAATGGCAACGCGAGTATCTCAACCTCTTAGCTAAAGCCATTTCGTCTTGCGACGGTGTTCATGTAATCGTCGCAACACATTCGCCGTTAGTCGCTTCGTCGCTGCCACCAGATCAAGCCGAAGTGATCCGACTCGCTCGGACAAGATTTGGCAGTGTGAATGCGAAAGAGGTTCAAGCTGGGCCATTCGGCTGGACCACCGACGACATACTTGAAACTGTTTTCGGTTTGAGTTCGACTCGCAGTCAGCTCTTCGCGGCCGCAATGGATCGCGCCCTTAAACTGTTCGCGAAAGGTGACAGGGGAAACGCCGAGTTGATAAAAGCTGTGCGCGAGCTTGCAGTGTTCGCAGTTTCCCTCCCCGAGGATGATGTGGCCCGTAGCGTTATTTCCACGCTGCGATCTGTGGTACTGCCGGAGGCGATAACTGCAACAAATACCGAACAATGATCGATCCAAAATTCGAAAAAATCGCCGCGTTGAGCCTATCGGCCTCGCAGGTTGCGCGCCTTAACGCTGGCATTGCGAAGTGGGGTTACGACTGGGGCCACTCGTCATTCGATTGGCTCAAGGAGCACTTAAAAACAGGGCTGAGAAAGCAGCAGTGTGACCGGTGTTGCTATTGCCGGCGTACCCTCAGATTTGATAAGGGGCCCGTAGAGATCGAACACGTGGTAAACAAGGCCAAAGGCGGAATGTATGCCCATTTCACTTTCATATTGAAAAATCTGGCGTTAGCTTGCAAGGATTGCAATAACGGCAAAGGCCAAAAAGTTGTACTTCGAACGCCCTTGCCGGCACATAGTGCCTACCCGAGTTCTTCCGCGCCGTTCCTTTGGGTTCATCCACATTTTCACAATTACTCCGATCACATATTGATCCACGACGCTTGGGTCTACGAGGCGAAAGGGGGATCGCTTGAAGGTAACGCCGTAATCGGGAAGTGCAAGCTTGCGCTCCTCAGTGGAATTGAGCGCGCGAATCGCCGAGTGCTCTTGGAATCCTCGAATGGCTTCACTGCAGCCCTTCCTTGGGCAGTGGCAATGGTCAATGAAGTCGGTCTCGACGCTCTTTGTGTTGAGCTGTCGCCCTTGCTATCAAAAATGATGGGAAGTGGCGGCTGTCCACTCAAGGCAGAGGCTGCAATCCGTGCCGCGCACGCAGCAGTTCAAGCGGCGGCGACCGTCGGCAACGGACCTTGAACGTCCTTGGTTGCATCTAGGAGCGTAAGTTGAGTATCGGGCAGCAGCAACCATTCAGTGTCATTCAAGATTATATCGTTTGGGTTGATTGAAAAATTGGGAGTTGCGCCGTTCATTCAAGATATTAAGGCTAGTTTTCGCACGACCAAACAGGCTAAGTCGTTGATTTTACTAGCCCTCCATTCAAGACTCTATTCGGACGTAACAGTCGTGCGTCGTGCGACGCATACCTTGAGATTTACGACGCATAACATGAGACAGAGCGACACATCGCTAGAATTGCACTAGTTCAACGCAACTTTCTAATTATCAAGACCCGCTTGGTTATATACTCGCTTTAAGAATAGCGCCGGCTTTTCTTCCTGCTATTTCTTGCGCCCTCATACGCTCCTGGGTGCGCGCCCAATGTGGCGTCAGGATACCTTCCCAGGTCACCTCAGGATTCGAAAGAAAACGATACGCTGCGCAAGTCTCGCTCCAGCTGTCGCATGCCTCAGGGATACTGGCCGTCGGCTTGGCTGCAAAAGTGTCCATCAATGTTCTCGCCCTCTTGTTGAGGCGCGCATCGCCAAGAGCCAGACCCGCAAATTCCTCTTCCGTCCACCGCTGTGCTACCTTGTCCAATGCGCCGCCCAAAAGGCAAGAGTAAACGCGATCTCGGCAAAGTTTACAAGCCCCTCTGCAACTCATTGAATGTAAAAGACTTTCTTGAGCCCTGGTGACTTATGTATAAGGGCATGGTCTAAAAGGTCTTTACAGGCTGGAGTCGCACGGACTTCAGCTCGTCGATACCAAGCAAGGAAGTTTCTCGTGCGTCGCCCTGGACAGCGTCGAGGGGCAGCTTCTGGCTGTCGCCGAGCGTTGGCTATTGGTATTCGATGGCGTGAACTGGAAGCGCATAGAAGATCCTGATAATGTTTAACAGTTTGAGTCGTCCCCCTGAAGGTCAGAATCGAATTATTGCCATCGCGACATGCCTGGGCTAGTTATTCGATTTCCCCGAAGGTGGTGTCAACACGACGCCGCCCCGACGGGAACCCGTGCAAATGGATGTGTCGCTCAGCGTGCGTAGTGCAAGCGGATGTGTCGTCGCGTGCAATCAGATCTGTCGTTTGGTTTTCTAGGTACCTGATTTATATAGTTTGACAGTGCAAGCGGATGTGTCGTCCAACGTCGTTGGACGACACATCCGAGCTACGAGCCGCATTGGCAATTTGTAAGATCGCCAATTTCCCGCGGTTTTGTGCACTCTCGAAGGGCTACACAGGGCAACGGCACAAGAATTTGCAGACACATTTACCTTGCACTACGATTGCCCCACCCAGTTTGTTCGCCGAAAGTCCCTCGACTTACCCCTCCATGCGTGCCTCGTCGTCGAGGTAGATGAGGTATTCAATGACGGCATTCATTTGCTCCGAGATCAGCTCATCGAGGCTCTGGAAGCACGCCTGCCGACCGTCGATCATATGCCTGAGCGCGGTCTCCATCGGGCCCCACTCATCCTGGTCATAACGCACGCTGCCAAAACGTCCATCGCGATCGAAGAACAAGTGCGTATAGACGTTCGAATCATGGCAAAACTGGCCGAATACGAAGAAGTTTGCATTGAGGAATGCAATCTCGTCGTCGGAGAAATCGTTGTCAAACTCCGGGCGCCCGCCCCAAAGCTGATCAATCATGTGAACGATACCTCCGAACAACCGCAGTCCGTCCTCGCCGTGGCCGTACAAGGTCAGGGCACCCCACTCGTCCTGCACCTTGAAACTGCCATGGTCGAGATACAGCTCCCGTAAACCGGCAGGTGCCATGCAGTCCCAATCTTTTTCATGGGTCATCAAATCGGACAGTGCCACTGGCCATACCTCGATCTCAAAGTCGCTGTCCGCCAAAGGGCTTTGCTGCGCAACCTGCAGCTCCTCCGCGAAGGCACGGAACCTGTCCAATGCGCCCTCCCACGTTTCGCCCGGGCCACCTTTGCTCAACACCTCGGCCGGCTTGCTCGCTTGATAGGCTAGGTACGCCGGATCCTCCAGAAATGCGACCAGTTCGGGATCGTCTATCCGTATTTCAGGGAACTTGCGGGCCTTGAACGTCAGTTCATCCAGGCTCTCAAAAAATCGGATTTGATACCGATCAGGCTCGCTGCGATACCCGGCTAGAAATACGATAGCGCGCAGCACGTAGCTCGAGACAAAAGGGTCGTCCGCTTCGTCATTGCTTGCAGTGAGCGCGAAACAGCGCTCCATCCATTCCACCGCCGCGTCTGCATCTCTCCGTTCCAAGGCGAGCGTTGCAAGCTCCCTTAAGGCGCGGCGGGCGACTTGGAGCGTGATGGGGTGTTCATTCGCGCAGTCCTCTTCGTCAATGGGAAAGCGGTCAAGGACCGCATGACAGGTCGCACTCAACGCGTCAGTCATCTGAAGCTGACGGAGGCACTTGAGCTTTTGCTGGAAGTAGCCGCCCCATGCATCGTGGTATTTTGCCGACGGCGTGCTGTCGAGGGACAACGTATCAAGCAGAGGAGAGGCCTTCTCAGCCGATGCGAGGCTTGCCGCGTAGTCTCGATTGCCAGCCTCTAAACGGGCTTCGCGGAGGAAATTTTTTATTGATTTGAACGAGTCGTTCATACGTGAATCCCCCCTTACCCATGCGTTGACTCAGCGGATCGCGGACGTGCGCATTCGGCTGAGTCGATTATATTCGGACAGAAAAACTGGTCGGCAATGAGCCGGATTACGGCCCATTGGTCAGAAATTTCGATGCGCATCTTCATTGAAAGAATCCTTAAATGGTGATGATGCCAGGTTCTGTCGCGTTGTTGAGTCCAGCACGGATTTTTTCGTGCTGAGCATGACCCCGGCTTACACTGGACGGACTTGTCCTGCCAACGCAGAGAACTGGTCGGAGAATGACATGGGCGAAGCGTCATCGACGGCGAACTGACCCTTTCGAATCATGTGCATCAGCTCGATGCCGGCGAGCACGGAGCCGGCAGACCGGAACGATTTGAAGTTGAGCATCGGCCTGGTCATTCGCTTGATGCGCGCGATGGTCCTGCTCGACGATGTTGTTGAGGTATTTGATTTGGCGCACCAGGATCGGTACGTCGCGGCCGGCGTTGATCGCATCGATCGCCGCCTTGTTGGCGCCGCTCTTGTCCATCGCGACCTTGTCCGGATCGCCGTTCGCTCTCATGGCCTTGTCGAAGAAGCGCTTCGCCGCAGCCATGTCGCGCTTGGCTGTCAGCAGGAAGTCGACGGTCTTGCCCTGCTTGTCGACAGCGCGGTAGAGGTATTTCCAGACGCCCTTGACCTTGATATACATCTCATCCATACGCCAACTGCCGCCGACCGGGCGCTTGTGTTTCCGGGCCATCTTCTCGATGAGCGGCAGGAAACGAATCGCCCAACGGTTGATCGACGAATGGTCGACCGACACGCCGCGCTCTTCCATCATCTCTTCGAGGTGCCGGTAGCTCAGCGGGTAGGCCACATACCAGCGGATGCAGACCAGGATGACGTCGATCGGAAAACGCATTCCTTTAAAGTTAAGCATGCCAGCTCGTCCAGATTGTTGGTCGTCAAAGTTTACACGATCCCTATGACGGCTCCGCTAATGCGACAGAACCCAAACTCATCTGTCGCCCGACGCGTGTTACGTGGGAATAAAGCCTTGAACAAAAGAAGAGAAACTTGAACGGAAAAAGGAAACCAAGATATGAGCGCCAAAAACAACAATAAAACGCGGCGGCCGGCTCGCATTTCATATCGGGTGCGGCTGGCCGGAATGCGCGCGCAATCGTCGATGAAACGCGCCGGACGACTCGCATTCCAGCGTGCGAATCGTCGCCGTGGACGGCCTCGTCAGGCACAGAAAATCGTCGAACTGCGTATAATCGCCGTGCCGGAATCACCGGTAGTTAGCACGTCTTCAGGGCGGGGTGCAATTCCCCACCGGCGGTAAAACCGGTTCATCACACGATGCGCCGGATCAGCCCGCGAGCGCCTGTTCGGTCGCGTTTTCAAGAACAGGGTCAGCAGATCTGGTGTGATTCCAGGGCCGACGGTCATAGTCCGGATGAAAGACGATGTGCCATGCTTGGTATGCGCAGCGCGTTCCTTGAACGGGCCTGCGCCGCTTGCGTCTGGCTATTCCAACCCCCTGTAACGTCTTTTGCAATCTTCATATGCGGAGCGTTTCTCATGTTTTCACCTACTGAATTAAACTTACCTTATGCGCCCGAGGGCCTGGCGCCGTTTTCGGACCGGCTGGCGCGCGCGCTGGCCGATTTGCGCGCGGGCCGACCCGTGCTGCTGATGGACGATTTCAATCGCGAGAATGAAGCCGACCTGATCGTCGCGGCGGAAAAAATCTCGACCGAGAGCATGGCCCGCCTGATCCGCGACTGCAGCGGCATCGTCTGCCTGTGCCTGACCGACGAGCGCCTGCGGCAGCTGGAACTGCCGGCCATGGTCGAGAACAACGGCAGCCGCTACGGCACCGCCTTCACCGTCACGATCGAGGCCCGCCACGGCGTCACCACCGGCGTGTCGGCGGCCGACCGCGTCACCACGATCAAAGCCGCCATCGCCGACGACGCGC
The DNA here is from genome assembly GCF_011682155.1 of Massilia sp. CCM 8734. Lineage (NCBI taxonomy): Bacteria > Pseudomonadati > Pseudomonadota > Betaproteobacteria > Burkholderiales > Oxalobacteraceae > Massilia > Massilia sp. CCM 8734. Next base: position 7,954 of record NZ_WHJI01000073.1, on the reverse strand, counting down.
GCCCGGACGACCTGGCGCGCCCGGGCCATGTGTTCCCGCTGCGGGCGGCGGCGGGCGGCGTGCTGCAGCGGCGCGGCCATACCGAAGGCTCGGTAGACCTGATGCGCCTGGCCGGCCTGAAACCGGCGGCCGTGCTGTGCGAACTGATGAACGCCGACGGCAGCATGGCCAAGGGCGCACAGATCGAACTGTACGCGGCGTCCCACGACCTGGTGCAGCTGACGATCGATGAGCTTGCCGTATACATCGGCAACATGGCCACGCCGGCCTGATCCGTTCCACCCCCGGGGCGCGGCCCGCCGCGCCCTGTTTGCCACATCCGCTTTTCTGCTTCCGGTCGCCGCCGCCGACGACATCGCGCCGCATTTCTTCCCCCGCGCGCGCGCAGGGAACGCTGCCATAACACATCGCCAGCCGCCAAAACATACCTAATCTTACTGATTCGCCAATATTATTACTTATTTACAATGTCCTCCATGCTGTTGCACCATCCCGTCGCCCTGGCGGGCCGGGCGACAGCCCTTTCAACTCATGGAGAATGACATGCACAACAAAGGTTTTCAGGTAGCGATCGAAGTCAAATACCGCGACACCGATTCGATGGGCCACGTCAGCAGCCCGGTCTATTACGACTATCTGCAGCACGCCTATCTGGGCTATATGTTCGAGGTGCTGGAGTTGCCGAAGACCGAAAAACTGCCGCACATTATGGTCAAGACCTCGTGCGAATACACCCAGCCGGCCATGTACGGCGACGTGCTGACGGTGTCGAGCCGGGTCATCAAATTCGGCACCAAGAGCTTCGAGATGGAGCACATCATGACGCGCGACGACGAGGCCAAGACCGTCGTCGCCAAGGGCGCGTCGACCCATGTGATGTTCGACTACGCGACCAACCGCACCGCCGTCGTCCCCGAGGAATTCAAGAAGCAGGTCGGCGCCTACCAGGGCGAATAAGCCAACGGCCATTTAATCGCGACAGGGGTGACACATCATGATGTTGGAATGGACTGCCGAACAAACGGCATTGCGGGAAAAGTATCGACAGATCGGCGCGGAGCTGGCGCTTGCCCACGGGCACAAGGATGAAGGTTTCGACTTCGCCGGCTGGCGCCTGCTGTGCCAGCAAGGCCTGTGGCAACTGGTGGTACCGGCCGAGCACGGCGGCACCGGCACCGACTGGTGGGCCTTCACCGCGGCGCTCGAAGGCCTGGCCTCGTCCATCCGCACCCCCGAGCTGCTGCTGTCAGTGATCGGCCAGGCCGGCATGGTGCGCGCGCTGGTGCACTACGGCAGCGAGGCGCAGAAGGCCAACTACTTCCGCGCCATCCTGCGCGGCGACATCACCGCCACCTGCATCGCCGAGCCGACCACCGGCACCGACGTGCGCAGCATCGGCACGCGCCTGGTCGCGGACGGCGACGGCTACCTGCTCGAAGGCAGCAAGTTCAACATCGCGCACGCCCCCATCGTCGACTTCATGCTGGTGGTGGCGCGCATGGACGAGAGCAACGACATTTCCCTGGTGCTGCTGGACCAGAACGCGGCCGGACTGCGCCAGGGCGCGCCCGACGACAAGCTGGGCAACCGCAACCTGCCGACCGGGCCGCTGCATTTCGACGGCGTCAAGGTCGGCGCCGGGCAGATTCTCGGCACGCCGGGCAAGGGCCTGCATCACCTGGTCGACATCATCTCGCTGGGCCGCCTGTACTACGGCCTGGTGGCCGCGCACCTGGTCACCCCGTTCATCGCCGACGCGATGCGCTACGCCGACGCGCGCGACAGTTTCCATGAGCCGATCGCGGCCCACCAGTATGTGCAGAAGCGCCTGATCGACATCAAGATCGGCTCCGAGCGCACCCGCTGGCTGGCCTACGGCGCGCTGACCCAGCTGCTCAACAAGCGGCCCGAGGCGTTGATGAACTGCTCCATCACCAAGCTGGTGGGCGCCGAGGACCTGATCAACAGCGCGACCAGCCTGGTCAAGCTGTACGGCAGCATCGGCTATCACAGCAACGAGATCTCCGCGCTGGCACGCAATGCGCTTGGCTTCGCCAGCGTCGGCGGCACCGAGGAGATGCACCGCAAGAATATCTACAACCAGATGGTCCGCCTGGCGCGCTGATCGACTGGAGGGCGCGCCGCCGCGCCCGCGCTTCCCCAACGTTCCGACCAACGAGGTATTCGTGCCAGACCACCATTTCTATCCCCTGCGTGTCGCCCGGATCGAGAAGAACGCGCTCGCCTGGGTCCTCACCTTCGACGTGCCGGAGCTGTTGAAGCAGCGCTTCGCCTACCGCGCCGGCCAGTACCTGACGCTGCGCGCGCGCATCGACAAGCAATTCGTCGACCGCGCCTATGCGATCTGTAGCGCGCCGCACGAGGACAAGCTGCAGATCGCCATCAAGGATCTGCCCGGCGGCAGGATGTCGGCCTGGGTGCGCGCGCAGGCGACGCCCGGGCGCTGGCTGATGCTGTCGCCGCCGGCCGGCAGTTTCTGCGTCGATCTGGCGCCGCTGCAGCGCCGCCACTACGTCGGTTTCTGCGGCGGCAGCGGGGTCACCGCGCTGTATTGCCAGCTCAAGGACATCCTGCATGTGGAGCCGCTCAGCCGCTACACGCTGGTGCTGGCCGACATCGACGAGGCCAGCGTCATTTTCCTGCCCCAGCTGCGCCAGTTGCAGCGGCGCCTGCCGAGCCGCTTCAGCTACCTGCTGGTGCTGCGCGACGCGGCGCCGGGCACGGCCTCGTACACGGGCCTGCTCGACCAGCCCACCATCGCCCAGCTGTTCAGGCGCGAGATCGACGCCGATCAGGTCGACCTGGCCCTGATCGTGGGCGCGCCGGCGATGATGGACGACACCGCCGCCATGCTGGCCGGACAGGGCGTGCCGGAGCACAAGATCCTCACCGCCTCGGCCGCGCTGGACTCGCCCGCGCGCCGGGCATCGACGCAGCATCCAATCCACCCGCTTGCCGGTGGCGCCATCTATTGACGAGGACACACAAGCATGGGCAATTTGAATGAAGGCTTACGCGGCGCGGCCGCGGCGGCGCCGACGGCGCTGGCCGACTACCGGCTGATCGATTCCCTCAGCGCGCGCGGCGGACGCATCTACCTCACCGGCACCCAGGCGCTGGTGCGCCTGCTGATCATGCAGCGCGCGCTGGACAAGGCGGCGGGCTTGAACACGGCCGGCTTCGTCAGCGGCTACCGCGGTTCGCCGCTCGGCGGCGTCGACCAGCAACTGTGGAAGAACCAGCAACTGCTGCGCGACAGCGAGATCAGCTTCCTGCCCGCCATCAACGAGGAACTGGGCGCCACCGCGGTGCTGGGCACCCAGCGGATCGAGGGCGACAGCGAACGCACGGTCGAGGGCGTGTTCGCCATGTGGTACGGCAAGGGCCCCGGCGTGGACCGCGCCGCCGACGCGCTCAAGCACGGCAACGCCTACGGCGCCTCGCGCCGCGGCGGCGTGCTGGTGGTGGCCGGCGACGACCACGGCTGCGTCTCATCGTCGATGTCGCACCAGAGCGAATTGACGATGATGGCCTGGCACATGCCGGTGCTCAATCCCAGCAACGTCGAGGAGATCCTCGAATTCGGCCTGTACGGCTGGGCGCTGTCGCGCTTTTGCGGCGCCTGGGTCGGCCTGAAGGCGATTTCCGAGACGGTCGAATCGGCCGGCACGATCGACCTCGACGTCATCAACACGGCCTGGACCGCGCCGCCCGACCACGTCGAGCCGGCCGGCGGCCTGCACAACCGCTGGCCCGACTTCCCGGGCCCGCAGATCGAGGTGCGCATGCTCGAGAAGCTGCACGCCGCGTGCGCCTTCGCCCGCCACAACGGCGTCGATAAATGGATCGCGCGCAGCGCGCACGCGAGCGTGGGCATCGTCAGCTGCGGCAAGGCCCATCTGGACCTGATGGAGGCGCTGCGCCGGCTCGGGCTGGGCAGCGCCGAGCTGGAGCGGGCCGGGGTGCGCGTCTACAAAGTCGGCCAGAGCTTCCCGCTCGAGTTGAGCGGCCTGGACAGTTTCGTCGACGGCCTGAGCGAGATCCTGGTGATCGAGGAGAAGGCCGCCGTCGTCGAGCGGCAGATCAAGGAGCATCTGTACAACCGCGCCGCTGCGGCGCGCCCGCGCGTGATCGGCAAGGCCGACCTCGCCGGCGACAGCCTGCTCTCGTCGAGCGCCGAGCTGCGCCCGTCGCGCATCCTGCCGGTGCTGGCGGCCTGGCTGGCCGAACACAAGCCGGCGCTGGACCGGCGCGAGCTGGCCGGGCTGGCCGGCGCGGCGCCGCTGTTGTCGAACGCGGCCGATGGCGTGCGCCGGACTCCCTACTTCTGTTCCGGATGCTCGCACAACGTCGCCACCAAGGTGCCGCAAGGCTCGATCGCGCACGCCGGCATCGGCTGCCACTTCATGGCCTCGTGGATGAACCGCGACACCACCGGCCTGATCCAGATGGGCGGCGAGGGCGTCGACTGGGTCGCCCAGTCGCGCTTCTCGACCCGCGGGCACATCTTCCAGAACCTCGGCGACGGCACCTACTTCCATTCGGGGATACTGGCGATCCGCCAGGCTGTCGCCGCCGACGCCAACATCACCTACAAGGTGCTGCACAACGCCGCCGTCGCGATGACCGGCGGCCAGCCGATCGACGGCAACCTGCCGGTGCCGCGGCTGGCGCACCAACTGGTGGCCGAGGGCGTCAAGCGGCTGGCGATCGTCAGCGACGACGCCGACAAATACAAGGGCCACGAGCGCGACTATCCGGCGCGCACGAGCTTCCACCATCGCGACCAGATGGATGCGCTGCAGCGCGAGCTGCGCGAGATCGGCGGCGTCACCGCGCTGATCTACGACCAGGGTTGCGCCGCCGAGAAGCGCCGGCTGCGCAAGCAGGGCAAGGCCAGCACGCCGAACCGGCGCCTGTTCATCAATGAATCGGTGTGCGAAGGCTGCGGCGACTGCGGCGCCAAATCGAACTGCCTGTCGGTCGGCGTCACGGAAACCGCGCTGGGCCGCAAGCGCAAGATCGACCAGTCGTCCTGCAACCTCGATTTCTCGTGCCAGAAAGGCAGTTGCCCGAGCTTCGTGAGCCTGGTCGGCGCGGTGCCGAAAAAATCGCGCGCGGGCATGCCGCTGCTGACCGAACTGGAGTCGCTGGCCGGCATGCTGCCGGAGCCGCCCGCCGCGCTGCTGCAGGCGCCCTACAACGTGCTGGTGACCGGCGTGGGCGGCAGCGGCGTCGTCACCGTCGGCGCGCTGATCAGCATGGCCGCCCACCTCGAAGGCAAGCAGGCCAGCGTGCTCGATTTCATGGGCTTCTCGCAAAAAGGCGGCGCCGTGCTGTCCTTCGTGCGCCTGGCCGGCGCGGCCGGCTCGCTCAACCAGGTGCGCATCGACGTGCGCCAGGCCGACCTGCTGCTGGCCTGCGACATGGTGGTCGCGGCCAGCCCGGACGCGCTGCAGACGCTGCAGCACGGGCGCACCCGGGTGGCGCTGAACCTGCACGCGATCGCCAACGCGAGCTTCGTGCAGAACCCGGACGCGAACCTGCACCAGGACGCGCTGCAGGAGAAGATCCGGCATGCCGCCGGTCCCGGCGCGCAGGCGGCCTGCGACGCCCAGCAGCTGGCCGAGCACTTCCTGGGCGACACGATCGCCGCCAACATCATCATGCTCGGCATGGCCTGGCAGCGCGGCTGGATTCCGGTGTCGCTGGCGGCGCTGGCGCGCGCGATCGAACTCAATGGCGTCGCCGTCCCGCTGAACAAGCGCGCCTTCGCGATCGGCCGGCTGGCCGCGGCCGAGCCGGAGCATCTCGCCCGCGCGATGGCCGGCGCCTTGGCCCCGGCGCCGCCGGCGGACGACAACCTCGAGCTGCTGATCGCGCGCCACAGCCAGCAATTGCAAACCTACGGCGGCGGCGCCTACGTGCGCCGCTACCGCGCGCTGCTGGCGACAGTGCGCGCGGCGGAACAGGACCTGCCCGGCGCGCACGACACGGCCTTCAGCATGGCGGTCGCGCGCAATTTCGCCCGCCTGCTGATGGTCAAGGACGAATACGAAGTGGCGCGCATGTACGGCTCCGACGAATTCCATCGCGACCTGGAGCGCCAGTTCGAGGGCGTCCCCGGCAAGGACTACCGGATCGAGTTCCACATGTCGCCGCCGCTCGGGCGCAAGCCGGGCGCAGAGGCGGTCAAGCGCACCTTCGGCCAATGGATGCTGACGCTGCTGAAGGTCATGGCGGCGCTGCGCCGGGTGCGCGGCAGCTGGCTCGACCCGTTCCGCCTGCAGCAGGAGCGGCGCATGGAACAGGAGCTGGTCGCTCACTTCGAGCGCCAGATGCGCCAGGTCGCGGCCAGGTTGAACCGGCGCGACATGGACGCGGCGATCGCGCTGGCCGAGCTGCCCTCGACCATCCTCGGCTTCGGCCACGTCAAGCTGCGCAACCTGGCCCGCGCCAAGGCGCGCGAGGCGAGCCTGGCCGGCAGGCTGGGGATCGCGCTCGAACACGGCCCGCTGGTCGCCGGCCACCTCAAGCACGCCGCCAGCGAGGGCTCGGTCCTGCGCGGCATCCCGATCGTGAAAGCCTGACCCGTCATTTAACATTTATGGAGCCGCCAATGGCCTATCAACACATCCTGTTCGACATCAGCAACGGTATCGGGCGCCTGACCCTGAACCGACCGGCGCGCCTGAACAGCTTCACCATCGCGATGCACCTCGAGGTGCGCGCGGCGCTCGCCAGGCTCAGGGCCGACGAGTCGGTCCGGGTGCTGGTGCTCGACGCGGCCGGGCGCGGTTTTTGCGCCGGCCACGACATGGCCGACAGCGCCCGGCCGCCCAGCCGCGAGCCGGACGACGACGCCGGCATCGTCGACAGGTACTTCGCGCCGCCGCCCGACGCCGATGACGACGCGCCGGACGGCGGCGTCGACCTGAGCGTGCTGGTGCGCAAATACTACGCGCCGCTGGTGCTGGCGCTCAGGGCGTTGCCGTTTCCGGTCATTTGCGCGGTCAACGGCGTGGCCGCGGGGGCCGGCGCGAACATCGCGCTGGCCTGCGACATCGTCATCGCCGGCAGGTCGGCCAGCTTCATCCAGTCGTTCTGCAAGCTGGGCCTGTTGCCCGACACGGGGGGCAGCCATTTCCTGCCGCGCCTGGTCGGCCCGGCGCGGGCGGCGGGACTGGCGCTGATGGGCGACAAGCTGAGCGCCGAGCGCGCCGAGAGCTGGGGCCTGATCTGGAAGTGCGTCGAGGACGCGGCGCTGGGCGCCGAGGTCGACGCGCTGGCCACCTATTTCGCCGGCGCCGCGACCCTGGGTCTGGCGCGCACCAAACAGGCGCTGCAGGTGAGCGCGACGAACACGCTGGAAAGCCAGCTCGAACTCGAGTGCGAGTACATGCGCGAGTTGGGATCGAGCGCCGATTACCATGAAGGCGTGGCCGCGTTCGTGGAAAAGCGGTCGCCGCAATTCACCGGGCGGGCCGGGCCGCGCGCCAGGCGCAAGCCGGCGCCGACGGCAACGCCAGCCACGACGGCGACACCGGCAACGACGGCGCCGACGGCAATGCCAGCCACGCCGCCTGGTGCGCCGCGCGCCGCGCGCAAGGCGGGCTCGCTGCCGCCGGCGCCGCCGGCCGCAGCGCCGGCGCGGCCGAAGGCGGCGGCGCTCTAGGGTCTGTCTGACTAAACAACGCGAACAGATTCTATTTCGATAGCTTCGAAACGTCGTTCCCGGCCTCGGCGGCCCCCTTGGCGGGAACGACGAAACAATTGCGGCTCTCGCTACGATTCAGCCAGACAGACCCTAGCCTGAATTTTGCATAAAAAAGGGCAAGAATGCCGTAAGTGATTGATAAAATGTGAGTTATCCATAAAACACAATTTCAACACGAACGCACCTTGCCCGGCATGAATTCTACCTCAGAGCAGC
>NZ_WHJI01000072.1:0-16849 GCF_011682155.1 Massilia sp. CCM 8734 | reverse complement strand
CGCGCTGCCGTTCGACTTGCATGTGTAAGGCATGCCGCCAGCGTTCAATCTGAGCCAGGATCAAACTCTTCAGTTCAATCTCTGTTTAATGTCCTTGCGGACAGATCGCTCACTCAAAATACTGACAGGCCACTTCTTGCGAAGCGCCTATACTTCTTTTTTGTGAACATTTGATAATTTAAGTATTCAACGTCGCTTACGCTTCGTTGGCACCTTCATCAAACGCCCACACTTATCGACTGTTAATTGTTAAAGAACTTGTTCTGTACTACCTTCTGCCGTTTGCTACGAAGCGTTGTGTTCGTTGCAGCAGAGAGATGAGATTATGCGGCGTTTTGCGTTTTTCGTCAACCTCTTTTTTACCACATCGCCTCGTTCGAGACGGCCTTAACAACCCGCCAACTACTTGATTTCGTTAACGTTTTCTTCGGGGAGGCGAACTATAGCAAACCCTCTGCCGGCTTGGCAAGAGGGTTTTATGCGACCGCTGGCGGGCACACATTTTCGCAACGTAACGCCCTCTTCTGGCGCGCCATCAGTTTACATGCGCTGCCCCAACGCATCTCTGCCCAGCAGTCCGTACCCATCTCGTTTTAGCAGCAAGAAGGGCGGCATTGCCAATGCATCGATCGGCGTCCGGCGGAACGTCTCGACCGCTTCCGCCGGCGTTTCGACGATCGGTTCTTCCCTGCGGTTGAACGATGTATTGAGCAGCACCGGCACGCCGGTACGCGCTTCGAACGCGTGCAGCAAGGCGCGCAAAAAGGGATCGTCGTGCGGCCCCACCGTCTGCAGGCGCGCAGTACAGTCGACATGCGTCACCGCCGGAATGAGGCGCACCGCCCGCTCGCGCACGGGCGCGGCGTACTGCATGAACGGCACCGGCCGGCACACGTCGAAAAAATCTTCCGCCCGTTCAAGCAGGACCATCGGCGCCAGCGGACGAAACCATTCGCGCTGCTTGATGCGGGCATTGATATCGTCGCGCATCGCACCAACGCGCGGGTCGCCCAGAATGCTGCGGTGCCCAAGCGCACGCGGACCAAATTCGCTGCGGCCCTGGTACAGCGCCACCACGCGCGCTTCGCACAGCAGGTCGACCATGCGTGCGCACATGGCGGCAGGATCGTCAAGGCGCTCGATCAGCAAGTCCGCGCAACTCTGCGCGGCGGCCTCGATCTGGCCAGCCAGCGGCTCCGGTCCCATGTAATCGCTGGTCCAGCGGAAATCGCAGGATTGCCCGCCCAGCTCGGCCAAGCCGTACAAGGCGCAGCCGATAGACGTGCCCGCGTCGCCCGGCGCCGGTGGAATGAACACGCGGCGAAACGGGGTTTCGCGCAACAGGCGCTCGTTGACGGAGCAGTTCAGCCCGGTGCCGCCGGCAAAGCACAGCGCGCGCGCGCCAGTCTGCGCATGCAGCCAGCGCGCCACCTCCAGCAACGCCTCTTCGAACGCCCGTTGCCCCGCGGCGGCCAAATTGGCAATATCGGCAAAGCGCGCATCATCCGCCCCGCCGTAGCGAAAGCGGCCACGCTCGGCAAACAGCTCGCGCCAGCGCTGGGGAATCGTTACCTGGCCGTCACGCACGTCGAGCGGCGGCAAGCGCAGCGCCCTCGCCTTGCCATGCGGCGCCAGGCCCATGACCTTGCCCTCGTTGCCCTCGCCCGGAAACATTGTCTGGGTCAGCAGGAAATAGAACATGCCCAGCCCCACCGGCTGCAGTTCGTCGCGATTCCACAGCTGCTTGCCGATACACGCCACCCGCTGGCGGTCGGCGCGGTAGAACGACGCCACCTCGCACCAGTCACCCGGCACGTCGGCCGCACCCGCCCAGGTTTCGGTCAAGTCGGCCACGCGGCTGCCCTGGCCATCAATGATCATCACGGCGGCATCATCGAAAGGCGATGGATGGAACGCACTGTATACATGCGCGAGGTGATGCGAGATGCGCGCGCGCCGGCAGCCGGGTGCCAGCGCCAGCGTGTCGGCCAGTTCGTGCTCATACTCGGCCACCCGGGCGAACTCGGCATCGCACGAGTAGCATTCGACCAATATATCGATCGGCGCGTCGAGCCCGGGCAGGCGCGGTGCGTAGATCTTGCGGACATCGTCCAGCCGCCCCCAGTGATGCTTGTGCCGCGTCAGGCGTTCTTTTTGAATCGCCCAGGCCAGCTCGGACCCGTGCATCAAGCAAATACTTGCGTCCTGCGTCCGGTTAATGCCAAGAACCACAGGCGCACCGCCGCCCCCGCCTTGTGTTACTGACTGCTTCCACATGATGCCGCCTCCGCTCCAAAAGTGTGTTCACTTAGTTGGAGCGGCCGGCGGCATGTAAGTTCAACATCGATTCAAACGCAAACGCAGGACCTGGCGTTTCGATGCAGGTTCTTGCCAGCGGTAGAAGCCGCTGAACGCATCAGGCCGGTCCGCAGTCTGTTCCGCAGCAAAGTTTTTCACCGCGCCAGTTTCGCACCGATAAAAAGATCCTCGATGATTGAGGCTCGGAATGCGCTTGTTTCTTCCGTGCCGTCGATATTCATCAACACGGCCACGGCTTGGCTGTGATCCTCCGTCAGGGCGACCATGTTTGAAGCGCCATTGTCGGTGCCGGTATGGCCAACGACCTTTCGATTCTTTGTTTCCTCATCAGTCCAGCCCAGCCCTTGGTAGGGGTATATCTTTCGATCCACTTGCCGGCGCAACATCTCACGCACCGCATTCGGAGACAAAATGGCATTCCTGACCTGTTGCTGCTCCAACATTGCGTGGAGCGATTTTGCCAGGTCGCTCACTGAGCAACGCAGCATGCCGGCAGGCACGTCCGGGTAGCCGTCTTGCGGCAGTTCCACGAACTCATCGTTCTCAAACCTGTAGGGCTTGGCAAGAACGTCCGCTGCAAATTCCTTGAGGTACCAATGCGCGTTGGTAATACGAAGGGGGGAGAGGATGTTGCCTTCCACATAGGAAGAAAAGCTCTGCTTACTGACAGCCTCGACCACATAGCCGGCCAAGGCCGCACCAACGTTGCTGTAATCCCATTTTACGCCGGGGCCGGACTTGAGGAAGGAGGTGTCGGGTGAGTAGGCGCGGCCACCTTTCACGAGATATTCCTTGAGGAAGCTCGACAGACTTTGGGTTGGATCGCCTTCGCCCGAAAAATCCCCATGCCCCTCGTCCGATATGCTGGACGTGTGGGTAATCAAATGGTGGGGCGTGATCGCCACACGTGGATGATTGGGGTTTCTGACGGGAAAGTCGATGAACTCGTTAATATCGTCGTGCAAATCATACCCGCGGCGCTCGAACAATTGCACCAGAGCCGATGCGGTAAACAATTTGCTGACCGAGGCGAGGTGCATGGGCGTCTGAACCGTCATCTTTCGCTGCTTTTGGAGATCGGCGAAGCCGAACGATGCCGCGTACCGCACAGCTTTGCTTTCCGACGTGATGGCAAATGACGCACCGACCACCTTGGCAGCCTTCATGCGTGCGGGAACTCCTGCCTCGAAATCCCGTCGCCATTTCTCAAACGAGCCACTTTTTTCTTCAGTCGCCAAGCCAAGGGATGCCTGAGGCACCAACACGCCGGCCAATCCCATCTTGATCAATGACCGCCTGGTTAACAACATGATTAGTCTCCTTTGTGAGCGCTGCGCATGGATGGCCTGACGCGGTCAAATTCTAATCCCTGCGGTCACGCTGTGGCGATGTTTTTCTCCAGCGTGTCAAGACAAGTGGAAGACGCACGATCCCCTCTCTTGCGAAGGTGGTCGCCCCGGTGATGCTTGCCGACTATCCAGGTTGACGATCCATTTAACGCAGGCTCAGGGTCTGGCGCTTCCAGGCAGGATCTTGCCAGCGGTAGAAGCCGCTGAGCGCATCAGGCCGGTCCGCCGTCTTGTCCACCGCCAGCGTCTCGATATCGACAATCTCGAATGCGCGCTTGATGCGCCCCTCGATCCGCGCCTCGCGCGCCACCAGCACCTTGGCCGATCCCGGCACCCAGCCGGCGAACTCGGCGTACCCCAGGGTCGGTTCGATCGGCGCCGGTGGCAGCACATCGACGCGCCAACCGCCCGCGCCGCGATGGAACAGCCACAGTTCGCGCCAGCCGTCGAGCGGCTGCACCGCCAGCGCCAGCGCACTGGCCTGCGTATTGGCGCGCGCCGACGCATTCCACACGATGCCATACGTGCAGCGCGAAGCCAGCGGCGTACGCGCGTCGTGCTGCGCGTCGACCAGCAGCACGCAGGTTTCGCCCGGCTGGCCGGGCCGCGTGAGCACATTCAGGCCGGCCGGCGCGGCCACGGGCAGCTCCGCCGCCCAGCGCACGCTGCTCGCGCGCACCGCCGCTTCGGCGTAAGCGCTGCGATCCTCCTCCGCCAGCTCCGTCTTGTTCACGCTGGCCAGTTCCACAATCGCGCGGTTGGCAGCACCGGTCGGCGACGCATTCTTGCGCGCCAGCTCAAAGGCGATCGACGACCAGACTGCCGCGCGCCGCGTGTACACACGGTTGCGCACATGCTCTGGCAGGTCTTTCACATCCACCTTGTCGAGCACCTCGGCGCGCCACTGGTCGAAGGCGTTACGCTGCGCCACCTTCAGCGCCGGGTCGACGCACTCGTCGCGCGTGAGCCCCAGCGCCGCCGTGGCGCGCTGGGTCGGGGTGGACGCCATCGCCAGCACGCGCCGGAACGCCTCGCCGTCGTAGCACAGCACAATCGCGCCTTCGCGCTCGTAGCTGCGAATGACCACGCCGTAGTTGGCCACCACTTCCAGGTGCGCCGCCACAACCGCTTCGCTGCGCTTGTCCAGCCGCGAGGAGGCACGCCGCGCCAGCCGCTCGGCCATGCTGCCGAGCGCATCGAACACCTCGGCGTCGATGGCGATGGCCGGTGCGGCCTTCAGGAAAGCGGCCGCGTAGCCGATGCCCAGCGCCTCCGCGCCCGGCGTGTCGCGCACGAAGCGCACCACGGCCTTGAGTTCGGGCGCCGCCGCAGGGGTCAGGTCGAGCTGGCGCACGTGCGCCATGCGCACGTAGCCGGCCCGTTCGCGCCGGTGATCGTACACCTGCAGGTAATCCATTTTGGCGCCGCGGATTTCCAGGCTGTCACCCTGCCACAGCACGGCCTGGGAAGGGGCCGAATCGCGCGGCGCGGCGCGCAGTTGCATCTCGTCGCGCGTAACGATGGCGATCGCCGCTGCGGCGGTAAGGGTAGCGAGCATGCTTATTGTTCCCCGGTTGCGGTGTCGGCTTCAGGCGCGCTTGCCACGGCCGCCGGCGCTGGCGCGTTCTTGCCCTGCCCCAGCAGCGCGGCGCCGATAAACCCGCCGTCGGTCGGCGGCGCGGCGATGATCACCGAGACCTTGTCGGACAATTTGTCGGCCATGGTCTTCTGGATCAGCAGCGGGTGGCGCGAGATCACGGCGCCGTCGCGTTCCATCTGCGCGGTGCTGACCTTGCCGACCACTTCCTGCCGGTACGCTTCGGCGTCGGCCAGCTTGCGGCGCGAATCGGCTTCGCCGGTCGCTTCGATCACGCGGGCCTGGGCCGCGCCTTCGGATGTCTTGATGCGCGAGGTTTTCTCGGCTTCCGCTTCCAGCCTGCGCTGCTCGATCTGCTTCTGCTTGAACGGCAGTACGTGCGCCATGGCCTGCTCCTGCGCCTTGGCCGCGATGATTTGCTCGTTACCGGCCGCTTCGGCCGCCTTTTCGCGCTTGATCTTGTCGGCGTCGGCTTCGAGCGAGGTCTGCTTGACCTGTTTTTCCTTCAGTTCGAGCGTGTAGCGCATCTTCTCGGTCTGCAGTTCTTCGGCCAGCAGCGTTTCCATCCCGGCCATGTACTCGCGCGGCAGCGTGATTTTTCCGATCGTGACGTGGCGCAGCAAGATGCCGTCGGCGGCCAGCTTGGGTTTGAGTTCGGCCTCGATCGCTTGCTGGATCTCGGCGCGCTTGCTCGAAAAAATCTCGCGCACGGTGTAGCGCGTAACGACTTTGTAGATCACGCCCTGCACCGCAGGGTCGATCACGGCCGTGCGGATATCGTCCGGCAGGGTTTGCGCCACCGCCACCAGCTTGGCCGGATCGATCGCGTAGCGCACGCTCAGGTCCACGCCCAGCGCCAGCCCTTCGACCGACTGGTAAGGCTGTTCGCCGCTGCCGGCCGCCTTGTAGATCTGGTCGAGCGCCGGCAACTGGCGCAGTTCATGCACGCCGGGTATCAGCACCACGCTGCCGTCGCGCACCACGCTCGCCGCGCCGCTCAACTGGTTGATGCGGATGCCCACGTTGCCGCGCTCGATCTTCGCCACCGGCGGATGCTTGACCAGCAGGTAGCCGGCGCCGCCGAGGGCGCACAGCGCCAGCACGCTGCGCAGGCCTGGACGCGGCACCGCGCGCGCGCCGGAACGCGCCACCACGCCGGCGCCCGCCGCCCCCTTCGCCAGCGCCGCACGTACCGCCAACACCACCTTCTTGATCCGATCGGACATTTGCCTCACCTTTTCAGTTTTCCGGTCCTGCACCCGCATGACCCTGAGGCGTATCGTGCCCGTCATGGCATGGAAGTATCAATCCCCCCGCCGGGCCAGATCCCTCACCGCGCGGAGCTTTGGCCTCGCCGCGTGAGGAAAAGCTCACAGGCCGCATATGACTTTTCGGTCAAAAGCGGGGATACTGGCACCCTTACCAAACAGCAGGAGCAACACATGCCCAAAGTGGCCGTCATCGAGGATGACCTCCCGACCAGTAACCAGCTGCGCAGCTGGATCGAGGCGGCCAAACCGGGCATCGTCGTCGACCAGTGGTTCAGCCGCGACGAGGCCGAGGCGGCGATTGCGCGCGAGCGCTACGACCTGGTGGTGCTCGACATCGAACTGGGACGCGAGCGCCATGCGGGCGTGGCCATCATCAACGCCATCAACAAGAAGCACGCGACCCCGGTGCTGGTGGTGTCGGCCATGCCGGCCACGATCTATCGCAGCATCATGAAGGCGCTCGACGCCTGGGACTACCTGCAAAAGGCCACCTTCGAGGAGGCCGACTTCACCGACACCTTCCTCGAGATCCTGCGCGCGGTCAAAGAGCGCGACAAGCCGGCCCTGGACGCCGACGAACTGGCCATGGATCCGCTGCGCCAGCGCTCGCCCACCTGGCGCGGCCAGCGCATCAACCTGCCGCTAACGGCGCAGCGCATCCTGGCGGCCCTGTTCGCGCGGCGTGGCCAGGTGGTGTCGTACGAGGAGTTGTACGAGGTGGTCAAGAGTGGCCGCAACCGCGACAACATCCGCAAGCACGTGAGCACCATCCGCGATGCTTTCCGCGAGATCGACCCGACCTTCGAATGCATCGAGAACGTGCCGATGCGCGGTTTTCGCTGGGCCGACTGAATGACGCAGCGCCGGCGCTGGTTCGTGCCCTACCGCCTGCGCATCCTGCTGCGCGCGGCCTTTTTGCTACTGGCGCTGGCGACCCTGGGCCTGGCCGTCTCGGTCCTGCAGCAGGAAAAGCAGCTCAGTTACAGCAATTACCAGGCCAGCTTTCGCAAGACCGGGGAGCAGATCAGCGCCACCCTGCGCCATCCGGCCGGACAGCTTGCGCTGCTCAATCCACCGTTGGCCGGGGCCACGGCCCCGGGCCTGCGCCCGCTGCTGCTGCCGTTTCCCGCGCTCGACTTCGACGACCAGCAAAAGGTGCAGCAAGCGGTGGCCATGTCGGGCTGCATGCGCCAGTTCGGCCCCAGCGCCAACCTGTGCGCGGCGATCGGCAACAACCCCTGGGCCGGGGGCTTCATCTATGTGGCCGGCAGCGTCGACCTGGCGCGCCTGGTCTCGCACCGCAGCGGCGACGAAGTCCTGAACCAGTCGCACCGGGTGCGCGTGAGCGTGTCGCTGCGCGGGCATACCTACCAGTGGATCGCCCCATTCGAGGAAGAACCGCGCCAGCCGAGCGGCCCGTACGCGCCCCTGCGCGGCCGGCTGACCGGCTTTAACGCGGCCGACGAAGGCCGCAAGCACACCCGCCCCGTGAAAGACTTCCGCGGCTGGATATGGCAAAACGCGCAGTGCAACGAGCCGGCCGCCGGCGCCGATCCGGCCACCTGCCTGCGCCATGCCTTCTTTTCGGTGCGCCTGCCGGTCAGCGTGCTGCAGGAAGACCTGTTCGGGAGCGACAGGACCAGCGAACGCAAGGCCTGGCCGCCGCCTGACCTGGACAAGATCCGCGTCAGCGTGGTGGTGCTCGCCCCCGGCGCAGGCGCGGTGGTGCTCGACAGCGACAAAACCAGTGCGGCGGACGGATTCTCGCTGGCCAACCTGGCGCCCATGCTGCTGCCGGGCGAAACGCTGCGCATCGAGAAGGTCGGCGCCGCCGCCGGTGCGGCGCCCCTGGTCAAGCTGGCCGGCGCCAGCGGCGCCGGGGACGCGTCGCAGCACTTCCTCACGGCCCTGATCCGGCGCCTGCCGGTCGACATCTACGACACGCCGCTGGCCGCCACCCACCGGATCGCCACGCCGCTGGGCAGCTACGACGTGGTCTTGGCCGGCGACGTGCGCAGCGTCAGCCAGAGCCTGGGCGTGGTAGCCAGCCGCATGGCCTGGTTTGTCGGCGCGATGCTGCTGGCGCTGATGCTGGCGTGGCTGGTGATCGAAATCGGCATCATCAGCCGCATCAAGGAACTGATCGAGCGCGCCGATTCGGTGGCGCGCACCGTCAAGGAGCGTAGCGATGCGTCGCAGCCGGACCTGTCCGACCTGCGCGGCGACGATGAACTGGGCGTGCTGGCCAGCTGCCTGCACGACCTGCTGCGCCGCGTGCGCGAAGATGTCGAGCGCGAAGCCATCCGCACCGAGCAGGAACGCGACATGTGGCACGCGGTCGGCCACGAGATCATGTCGCCGCTGCAGTCGCTCATGGCGCTGCACGGCACCGACGGCAACCAGAGCGCGCGCTATGTGCTGCGCATGCAGCAGGCGATCCGCGTGCTGTACGGACGCGCCTCGCCCAGCGAAGCATTCCAGTCGACCGTGCTGCAGGTGACCGAAGTCGACCTGACCGCGTTTTTGCGCAACGTGGCCGCCAACGCACCGTGCGCGGGCATCACCGACGTGGTCTTCCACGGCGCGCCGCAGGCGGTGCTGGTGCGGGCCGACGAATATTCGCTGGAAGACGTGGTCACCCATGTGCTGGTGAACGCACAGCGCTACCGCCTGCCCGGCACCAGCATCGACATCACGCTCGAGGCCAGCGAAACGAGTGCCGGCGTGACCATCGCCAACCGCGGCCCGAGCATCGCCGACGATGTCATCGGCAGCATTTTCGAATACGGCGTGTCGGACCAGGAAGAAGCCGGGGCGCACGGCAACCGCGGCCAGGGCCTGTTCGTGGCCAGGACCTACATGGCCAAGATGGGCGGCACCATCGTCGCCAGGAACCTCGGCGACGGTGTCGCCTTCGTGCTCACGCTGCAGCGCGGCGCCGCCTAGAATTTGATTGCCTGATTTACAAGCAGTTCTGCTCCGGGTTACTATTCATCTCTATTCAATCATGGGCAGACGCGGTGAGACTGATTCGTACAACCCGCCTGGTACGCAGGCAAAAACACAGTGCAGTCCAGTGCGAAATCGACCTGTGCGAACTGCCCGATGGCGCTGCGCGCTATCTCGTGAACGTGCGCCAGGGCCGCAGCGGCGACGACTGGCGCGAGCGCACGCGCACCGCGCAGCCGGTCGACCTGGCCACGGCGGAGCAGCTCTTTGCCCAAGTGCTGGCCGAACGCCAGGCGCAGGGTTTCACCGATGCGGCGGCGGCGGCGCCCGCGCAAGCGGACGACATCGCGCCAGCCGCAGCGATTGACCCCGCACGGCACGCGGCCGACGCCGTGCTGCTTGGACGGCTCGACCCGGGCCTCTGGCGACGCCTGAAAGACGGGCAGCGCACGCGCACCGTATGGCGCATCGGCGAGCGCCGCCTGGCCGCCGTGGTGCCGCTGATGGTCAGCCTGATCGGGCGCGGCACCACGGCGCTCGACTACTGCCTGGCCTGGGCCATTGGCCGCTGCGGCGACGCCGGCGCATCTCAGGCCATGCTCGAACTGTCCACGCGCGGCAGCTCGGACGCGGTCTGCCGCATCGCCAGGCAGGCGTGGCTGCAACTGGCCGATGAAGCGGAACTGCGCCAGCACGCCGATCAACTGACCGCCGCCTGGCCCGCGCCCCTGCGCGGCGCCTGGGTCGCGCGCGACCAGCAAGCCATTACGCAGCTGTGCGCGCAATCGGATCAATGGAGCACCTTGTCGCTGTCGGACTGGCTCGAACAGCTCGACCAGGTGGCGTTGGCCGATCCGCTGGCGCGCGGCATCCTGCTGGCGCAATTGCGCCAGCTGCCCCTGCGCGCGGGGACGTTCCGGGCGGTGCGGCATATTTACAAGGCCGCCGAAATGCGCGAGGACGGCGAGCTGTTTGGCCTGATCCAGCAGCGTTTCGACACTACGCCGGCCCAAACGTCGAGCACCTATGTCCGCGTCGACCGCAAATGGATGGCGTACGCCGAGATGGCGGCGCGCCCCGACAGCACCGTGGCCTACAGCACGCGCACACGCGACTACCTGCGGCTGCGCGGCTGGCGCAAGCTGCGCCGCCTGGCCCAGTATGGCGAGCCGGCCTACGTGAGCATGGCCACCGGCGCGCTGCTGGCCATGGACGACGCCGACGCCGGCCAGCCCTACACCCGCGACGGCCGCTATTACTGGCTCGATGGGCGCTATCAACAGCACGGCAACCGCAGCTACGACGCCTACAGCCACTGGACCATGTTCAACCGCATGCTGCGCAGCGAAGGCGCATGGACCGGCAACCGCAGCGGGCGCAGTTGGTTCCAGGTCGGCCCGATCGTGCCGGCCAGCGGGCGCGAAGAAGCCTTTCCCGCGCTATGGGATGCGCGCCCCGGCGCCTTGCTGTTCCTGATGCAGCGCAGCCGTTGCGAGGGCGTGCACGCATTTGCCGCGCGCGCGCTGGCCGACAACACCGCCTTCTGTGCCCAGCTCTCGCTCGACCAACTCGGTACGCTGTTGCGCAGTCCTTACAGCGACACCGCGCGCTTCGCCTTTGCCTTGTGCCGCCAGCGCTTCTCCGACGGCGTGCCCGATACCCGCTGGCTGCTGCTGTTGCTGCAATCGAGCCTGCCGGAGGCACGCACGTTCGCGCTGGAGTGCATCAGCCGCGCACCCGATCACTACTGCGCCGACGCGCTGCTGGTGGCCACCCTGGCCTGCTCGCCCGACGAAACGGTGCGTCGCCATGGCCGCATGCTGTGCCAGTGCGCGCTGGCCCTGCCCGGCCAAGCCGACGTCATCGTCCTGCTGCTGCTCGACTGGATGGACAACTGCGGCGACCTCGATCAGGCCGAAACGGTGGTTCCCGAGATCGCCGCCGACCTGGTGTGGCTGCTCGATCACCCGCTGCGCGCGGCCGCCGCTGTGGCGCCGTACGCGCGCCTGCTTGCCCTGCTCGGGCATCGGCTGGCGAGCGTGCGCATCGCCGCCGGCGAATGGCTGTTGCGGCATGCCGAGCCGGCGGGCGCGATTCCCCCTGAGACCCTGGCGGCGCTGCTGCAAGAGAACGACGCCGGCGTGCGCGCGATCGGCATCAAACTATTCAGTGCACTGCCGGAGCACATGCTGGCCGGCCAGGCCTTGCTGTTCGCCGTGTTCTGCACCCATCCGGACGCCGGCGTGCGGCGCGGCATCGACAGCGCCCTGCAGCGCATCGCCCCCCTTGACGCGGTGTTCCGCGCCACCCTGCTGCCGCTGCTGCTCGACACCCTGTTCCATACCGAGTCGGCCGAGGGCGTGCACGCGGACCTGATCGCATGGATCCTGGGGCCACTCAACTCCGGCGCGGACCATCTCGACCGCGCGCTGCTGGTGCGCCTTTTGTCGGCGCGCAGCAAAGGCGCGCAACTGCTCGGGGCGCAGATGCTGCCGCGTTTTTCGAATACCGAGTTCAGCGTGGCCGACTGGACGCAGTTCGGACGCAACGAAAACGCCAGCGTGCGGCGCTGGGCCTGCGCCGCCTTTACCGAACACGCGACCCGGGCGCGCACCCAGATGGAAGCGGCGCTGCGCCTGCTCGACAGCACCTGGGACGATACCCGCGCCTTTGCGCGCGAGTTCTTCAGCAAGCAATGCGCCAGCGAAGACTGGACGCCGTCCCTGCTGGTGAGCCTGTGCGACCACCTCGACCCCGAGGTGCAGCGCTTCGGACGCACCATGCTCATGACCCACTTCGACGTCGCCGACGTCACCGAATACATGCTCAAACTTAGCCAGCATCCGTCCGCCAACATGCAGCTGTTCGTGAGCAGTTGGCTCGCCAGCGCAAGCGCCGGCGACCTGTCGAAGCTGGAACGCCTAGAACCGTACTTTTTGAACGTGCTGTCGCAGGTCAACCGCGGGCGCGTGGTGAAGAACCGCGTGCTTGATTTCCTGCGCGCGCAGGCGCAAGCGTCGGAGGCGATCGCCGCCTTCGTGGCCCGATTGTTCGCGCGTCAGGTGCTCACTGTCGCCATCACCGACAAGGCGCAGTACATCGAGGGCTTACGCGCGATCCAGGAACGCTTCCCGGCACTGCCGGCGTTGATGACGATCGAGCCGCCGCGCGCGCACGCGAACCCGCGGGGACCACAATGAAATTCGAATACCGCTACTACGGCGCCAGCACCGTCAGCAACAGCGCATCAAGCACCGAGATGCGTTTCGCGCCCGACACCTTGCGGGCGCCGACCCATTTCGTGGCCCAGCTGAACAAGCACATTCCCTTCCGCGAGGCCATCTCCGCGCTGCACGACGTGGTGGTGGCCGACCAGCGTTACCAGCCGCCCGACAAGACCGCGTACCTGGCGTGGCGCGCGCAGAACGAAGACCCGGCGCTGGCCGAACTGATCGACCGCAACGCGGATCTGCGCGCACGCATGGCGCCCTTGACCGAAGAACTCAAGGAACTGCGGGCGAAAAAGAGCCTTATCCTCAAGCCCTTCGCCGCCGCCCAGTCGAAATACTTCGACTATATATACAAGGCCAATTTCGACGCCTGGGTAGTGCTTGATCCGGTCATCACAGTACACCCGGACCGGGTGTTCTTCGAGTGCTTCAGCCGCGACGAGTCGAGCTATGCCTCGCTCAGTTGCAGCCACGAGGTATTCGACCGCGTGGGCGACTTCGCCTGCGGCACCACCAATGTCGACTACTCGGAAGGACTGTACGGCGAGTTCCAGAAAATCCGCGACTACAAGACAACGCGGCTGGCGATCGATCCGAGCGGCTTCCAGGTCGCCACCGCGGGCGATCCATCGTTCAAGGAAGAGAAGATCGACGTGCCGGAAACCTGGGTGCGTGGTTTTCTGCAGGTGAGCAGCGCGATGAACCTGCCGGCGCGCAGGCTCGATCTGCATCCGATGGATGTGCACAATTTCTGCCACCTCCTGCGCCGCAAGAAGGAGCGCGTCGGTCCGCGATCGATCCGTTTCATCCTCAAGCCAGGGGAGCCGATCCGCGCCCTGTTCGAGCCCTGGAACGATGAACTGGTGTGCCGCCGCTCGATCTACCAGGGCAATGCGGCCGAAGAAATCCGCATCTGGGGGCGGCGCCGCCTGATGCTGCTCGAACGCCTGATCCCGGTGGCGCACAGCTTTACCGTGCACCTGATGGGCAGCGGCATGCCGAGCTTCTGGATCGCCAACCTGCCCGACATGCAGCTCACGCTCGGCCTGTCCGGCTGGACCGCCAACGACTGGGCGCGGGCCGGCCAGTTCGACCTGCTGGCGCCGCGCGGCGAGGTCGATGACGACAGCAAGTCGCGCATTTTCGCGGCGCTGGAGCAGCGCTGGTTCGCCAGCGCTGACCAGCTGGCGGTCGATACCGGCCTGGCGCGCTCGATGGTGGAAAGCGCACTGACCATGTACACCCAGGCCGGGCGCGTGATTTACGACCTGACGCAAGGCGTGTACCGCCTGCGCGAGTTGTCGCGCGAGCCTTTGCCGCTGGACGTACTGCGCTTTGCCAGCGCGCTGGAAGAAAAGGCGGCGACCCTGCTGGCGGTACAAAGCCTGAGCGAACAGGCCAGCGAAGCGCTGCCCGAGGGCGGCCTGCGCCTGCGCGCGCGCAGCAAGGAAAACGGTCGACCGTACCAGGTCATGCTGCGGCTCGACGCCGACCGGCGCATCGTCGATGGCAGTTGCGAGTGCAATCACTACACCCAGAACCGCATGTACAAGGGGCCGTGCGTGCACATGCTCGTGCTGCGCATGGACCAGGCCCGGCGCGACGCCGCGCTTGACGCTTAACGCGATGGACGCACTTTTACTAAACCACGGATTCAAACCAATGCTTGAGGAGCCCGGAATTCACCTGTTATACTCGCATCAACAAGCACGGCGGGATGGCTCTTGCAAACCGGACGGCGGATCGCCGTCCACGTTGTCAGCTCTTCCCACGCGTCACTGGCACGCTCTTCACTGTGCCGTACCATCACCAGTAGCGCGACACGGTTTGGCTTCCCTGAAGCCGATCAGCGCTACTGGTGCGGTACGGCGTCGAGTGGAGCGCTCCAGTCCTGCAGGCCCTTCGATGATTGTCCCGCCGTGCTTGTGTAGTTTGCGTTTTCCCGACAGTGTTTTCCGTGGTGCTCTTCGCGAGACCAGGACACGATGACTTCCCCTACTCCCTCTCCCTCCGAACTGACGCGCGCGCAGTTGTACGAGCGCATACGCGGCAGCTCCAAAGAAGAAGTGGTGCTGACCGAGATGCAGCGCCTGGGCTTCTGGCCGGCCGACAGCGGCCAGCCATCGGTCGAAGCTGACCTGATCCGGCGCGAAACGGAACTCACGCAAGCCTTGCAGAAGCTGGGCAGCGAGCTGCATCACCTGCAAAATCCGGAAGCGGCGTTGCGCATGCTGCGCAAGGAGCGCATGGCCAAGGCCAAGGCGCGGCGCGAGGAAACGCGCCAGAAGCGCGCGCTGGCACGCTTCGAAAAAGCCCAAGTGTGGCACCGGCGGCGCGAGCACGAGGTGCTGTATCTCGGCGCGGGTGTCTCGGGTGGCTTGAATCACGCCGAGAGCGACGCCGCCAAACTGGCCGGGCTGGCGATGCCGGTGCTGCACAAGGCGGAAGAACTGGCGCAGGCGATGGGGATCACCCTGTCCGAGCTGCGCTTTCTTGCGTTCGAACGGCGCGTTTCGCGCATCAGCCATTACCGGCGCTTTGCGATGCCCAAGAAAACCGGCGGCGAACGGATTATTTCGGCGCCGATGCCGCGCCTGAAACGCGCCCAGTACTGGGTGCTCGATAATGTGCTGGCGCGCGCGCCGCTGCACCAGGCGGCGCACGGCTTCGTGCCGGGCCGCTCGATTGTCAGCAACGCGGCGCCGCACGTCGGCCAGGCTGTCGTGATCAATCTGGACCTGAAGGATTTTTTCCCGTCGATCGGCATGCCGCGCATCAAAGGCGTGTTTGCGCAACTGGGCTACAGCGAACAGGTGGCCACTATCCTGGCGCTGTTGTCGACCGAAGCTGCGACCGATGAAGTAAGCATCGATGGCGAGACGTTTTTTGTGGCGCACGGTTCACGCGCGCTGCCGCAGGGAGCGCCGAGCAGCCCTGCGTTGACCAATATTTTGTGCAAACGGCTCGATGCGCGCCTGCAGGCATGCGCGGCCAAGCTGGGTTTTCGCTACACGCGCTATGCCGATGACCTGACGTTTTCGGGTGACGCCGAGGCGCGCAAGCTGGCCGGCAAACTGCTGTGGCGCGCCAAGCAGATCGTCATCGATGAAGGCTTTACCCCGCATCCCGACAAGCAGCATGTGATGCGCGATGCGCAGCGGCAGATGGTGACCGGAATCGTGGTCAATCAGAAGGCGTCGCTCGAACGCGAGACCTTGCGGCGTTTTCGCGCCACGCTGTTCCAGCTCGAGAAAGATGGACCGGAGGGCAAGCAGTGGAACGGCAATACCAACGTGATCGATGCGATGGAAGGGTATGCGCAGTTTATCCGGATGGTCGATCCGGCCAAGGGCATGCCGCTGCTGGTGCGCGTGCGCGCCGTGCGGGCGCGCTGGGGCACGGCCGGCGTCGAGATGAAACTGTCGCAGTCGAAGCGCAGCAGTGCGTTTCGGGCGCTGTCGGCCCAGGGCAAGGCGCCTTGGGATGGCTGGTGGCAGGCGACCGTGGCGTGCGCACCTGTGCTGGAGAAAACCGCCGCGCAGCTGGCCACCGAGAAGAAGTCGCGCAAAGCTGCCGAGGTGGCTGCCGCGCCCGTCGACTTGAAGAAGCCTGCCGGCGCGAATACCCGTGTGGCGCGTCCTGCGGCAAGTGCGCCACTGGTGATTGAAGCGCCTTCGGTCCAGGCTACTTCCAGCAAGCCGGCAGGCGATAACAGTCTGCACGTGGCGATCGCCGTGCAGGCGGCGCTGGTTCTTGTCTTTGCGCTGGCAACGCAGCGCGTGCTGCCATGTATTTGCATGGCCGTGATCGTGTTTCAGTCGGCGGTTTTCCGCAAACCGCGTTGGGGATGGTTTATCTTTATTGTGGTGGTGTGGAGCGCGATTGCGCTGAAGTGGTAATGAGGAAGCGCGCGGGCCAGTTGGCCTCGCGCGTGTGCAGCACATAGTTCGGATTTTTCCAACAAAAACGCGGACGAAAAAAAGCCCCACAATTCTGCGGGGCTTTCTTCTTATAACTAGCCTGACGATGACCTACTTTCACACTGGTTGCAGCACTATCATCGGCGTAAAATCGTTTCACGGTCCTGTTCGGGATGGGAAGGGGTGGTACCGATTTACTATGGTCATCAGGCAT
>NZ_WHJI01000071.1:0-19574 GCF_011682155.1 Massilia sp. CCM 8734 | reverse complement strand
CACCCCGTTCTTCAACAACTATCGCCCACAGTTCTACTTCCGTACCACGGACGTGACTGGTTCGATCGAGTTGCCAGCGGACAAAGAAATGGTTATGCCAGGCGATAACGTGTCGATCACCGTCAAGTTGATCAACCCGATCGCGATGGAAGAAGGCCTGCGTTTCGCAATCCGCGAAGGTGGCCGTACCGTTGGTGCAGGTGTTGTTGCAAAGATTCTCAGCGAAGTCGCTGGTAAGTAATTAGTAAGGGCGGGCCCGGACATGCGTCCGGCGCCCCGCCGAAATCAGGGATTGCCATCAGCGGCCGCACGATGGTATAATTTCTGATTCCACTGAAGTTTTACGTAGGGACGTAGCTCAATTGGCAGAGCGTCGGTCTCCAAAACCGAAGGTTGGGGGTTCGATGCCCTCCGTCCCTGCCACCGTTCTGGTGCAGGGCACCGAAAGTAAAAACGTATGTCTAATCAATCCGTGCAAACCGTCAGCACGTCAAACGACAAGTTTAAAGTCGCGCTGGCAGTGGTTGCCGCGATTGCAGGGGTCGTCGGGTTTTTCTACCTGAAAGGCCAAAGTAAACCAGCTTGGATGTGCGCCGTCGCACTCGCGGCTGGTTTAGTTTTTGCCGTCCTGCTTTTGTGGACTTCGTCCAGTGGCCGTGAATTCCTCAGCTTCGCCAAGGAATCGGTTCGCGAGACCAAAAAAGTCGTCTGGCCCGCTCCCAAAGAAGCAATGCAGATCACCGGTATCGTGTTCGCGTTTGTGACCGTCATGGCGCTGTTCCTGTGGGGCACGGATAAGACGATTGAATTTCTGTTGTACGACGTGATCCTGGGTTGGAAATAACATGAGCGAAAATGTGCAAGATGATGCGAGCGCCGCTCCAGTGCCAGGCGAAGAAGTGCCTGCGCAAGAAGCTGTCGCAGCGCTGAGCGTTCCAGTCAGTAACAAGCGCTGGTACGTTGTGCACGCTTATTCCGGCATGGAAAAAAGTGTCATGCGTGCACTGACCGAGCGCGTCGAACGCGCCGGTATGCAAGAACAGTTCGGCCGCATCCTGGTGCCGGTCGAAGAAGTTGTCGAAGTCAAGAATGGCCAGAAGTCGGTTACCGAACGTCGTTTCTTTCCAGGCTATGTGCTGGTTGAAATGGAAATGACGGACGAGACCTGGCACTTGGTCAAGAACACCAGCAAGGTCACCGGCTTTATTGGCGGTAAGTCGAACAAGCCGACGCCGATTCCCGCGCGCGAAATCGACAAGATCATGCAGCAGATGCAAGAAGGCATCGAGAAGCCACGTCCAAAAGTGCTGTACGAAGTGGGCGAGCAAGTGCGTATCAAGGATGGTCCGTTCACCGACTTCAACGGCAACGTCGAAGAAGTCAATTACGAGAAATCCAAAGTGCGCGTGTCGGTGACCATTTTTGGTCGTGCAACGCCGGTCGAACTCGAGTTCGGCCAGGTCGAAAAAGTTTAATACCCGTTGTCCTGAAAGCCGTCATCCCCGCGCAGGCGGGGATCCAAGTTTGGCGCCGTCGTCTACGCAGCTAACTTGGGCCCCCGCCTTCGCGGGGGCGACGGTGGCGGGGCGGCGGTAGCGCCTAATCGGAGCGCCGCGGTGGTTGAGCGAAATCCGGTAAGAGGAGCTCTGCCATGATTGTACCGGCGGGGCGCTACTACTCAATCCAAGATAGGAGCCATCATGGCAAAGAAAATCATTGGTTTTATCAAGCTGCAAGTGCCAGCTGGTAAAGCAAACCCATCCCCACCGATTGGCCCAGCACTGGGTCAGCGCGGCCTGAACATCATGGAATTCTGCAAGGCGTTCAACGCCCAGACCCAGGGTCAAGAGCCAGGTATGCCAATTCCGGTCGTGATCACCGCGTTCGCCGACAAGTCCTTCACGTTCGTGATGAAGACGCCCCCAGCGACCTACCTGATCAAGAAATTCGCCGGCATCACCAAAGGTTCGCCAACGCCACATACCACCAAGGTAGGCAAGCTGACCCGCGCTCAAGCTGAAGAAATCGCTAAAATCAAACAGCCGGATCTGACCGCTGCCGACATGGATGCCGCAGTGCGCATCATCGCCGGTTCCGCTCGTTCGATCGGCATCACGGTGGAGGGTCTGTAATGGCTAAGCTGTCCAAACGCGTTAAAGCAATCAAAGCCAAAGTTGACCGTAACAAGTCCTACGGTTTCGACAATGCAGTCGCTCTGGTGAAAGAATTCGCCACCGCCAAGTTCAACGAATCGATCGACGTATCGGTTCAGCTGGGCGTGGATCCTAAGAAGTCGGATCAAGTCGTGCGCGGCTCCGTCGTTCTGCCAGCAGGCACCGGCAAGACCGTTCGCGTTGCAGTATTTGCAACCGGCGACAAAGCCGAGCAAGCTAAAGCAGCCGGCGCCGACATCGTTGGTATGGAAGACCTGGCTGAGATGGTTAAAGCCGGCAACATGCCTTTCGATATCGTCATCGCTTCGCCAGATACCATGCGTATCGTTGGTACCCTGGGCCAGATCCTGGGACCACGCGGCCTGATGCCTAACCCGAAAGTCGGCACTGTTACTCCTGACGTCGCTACCGCGGTGAAAAACGCGAAAGCCGGCCAGGTCCAGTACCGTACCGACAAGGCAGGTATCATCCACGCAACGATCGGCCGTAAATCGTTCGCTGACGCTGACCTGAAAGCCAACCTGGTTGCGCTGATCGATGCACTGAACAAGGCCAAGCCAACGTCGTCGAAAGGTGTTTACCTGCGTAAGGTTGCACTGTCGTCGACCATGGGCGCCGGCGTTCGCGTCGACCAGGCTTCCCTGGCAGCGTAATAAAGAATTAAGTCCACGGTGCAAACCGTGGCGACTCTTTGGGATGTCCGGGTTGCGAAGCCCTGGCAGACAATCAAAGACCGTTGGGCTGAAGGCAGCAGGCAGGCCGGAGGTTAATAGACCACCCAACGCAGATGGTGCACCCGAGCAAGTTTTGTTAGTCCCGCTGCGTGAATTCATCCGCTCAGTTGTACTTCTAAACGTCGGACGCCGTTGTTCGAACCGATGCAAGGCATTTGCCGCGTATCATTTTAGGAGGTTGACCGTGGGTCTCAATCTGAATGACAAAAAGGCCGTCGTCGCCGAAGTTTCCGCAAAAGTAGCAACTGCGCAAACGATCGTCGTGGCCGAATATCGTGGCATCCAGGTTGGTCACTTGACGCAACTTCGTGCCAAAGCGCGTACCCAGGGTGTGTACCTGCGTGTTCTGAAGAACACGCTGGCTCGCAAATCCGTTGAAGGTACGCAGTTTGCTAACCTGGCCGACTCGATGGTCGGTCCGCTGATCTACTCGATCTCGGATGATGCCGTTGCTGCAGCTAAAGTCATCGCTGACTTTGCTAAAACCAACGACAAACTGGTTATTACCGCAGGTAACTACGCAGGCAAACAGCTGGATAAAGCAGCTGTTGTCGCGTTGGCAAGCATTCCTAGCCGTGAAGTCCTCATCTCCCAGATCCTGGGTCTGATGCTGACGCCGGTGTCGAGCTTTGCACGTGGTCTGGCTGCCCTGGCAGCGAAAAAAGGCGAAGGCGCCGCTCCTGCCGCAGAAGAAACTGCAGCAGCAGAAGAAGCCCCAGCAGCAGCGTAATCGTTCGCGATTACCCTTGCACTTTTTTTAGTCAATACCAATCTATACAACGTATTAGAGGGCATTGCCGCACAGCGGCCCTGTCCTCCACAAAATAAATGGAGTTTCAAATGGCAATCAGCAAAGACGACATCCTGGCAGCAGTTGGCGAAATGTCCGTAATGGACCTGAACGACCTGGTCAAGGCATTCGAAGAAAAATTCGGCGTATCGGCAGCTGCAGTTGCAGTTGCTGGCGGCAGCGGCGGTGCAGCAGCTGTTGAAAAAGAAGAGCAGACCGAATTCAACCTGGTTCTGGCTGATTTCGGCGCGAACAAAGTTGGCGTCATTAAAGCAGTTCGCGAAATCACCGGCCTGGGCTTGAAAGAAGCTAAAGACCTGGTCGATGGCGCACCAAAAACCGTTAAAGAAGCGATCTCGAAAGCTGACGCTGAAGCCGGCAAGAAAAAGCTGGAAGATGCTGGCGCGAAAGCCGAAATCAAGTAATAGCAACAAAGCCTTATTTGGCGTTCAGTTCTGCGCCGGAGTCAAAGCTTGCGGTCCTCCCCCGAAAGGGGGAGGATGCGGCTTTGGCTCTTTTGTCGTCCCTGTCGTATAAGTAACGCTTAAGCAGCACCCGGTAGTATTCGTATTATCTTCTTATCACCTGGCATAAAGTTCGAGACTTGAGGCCTTTCTAGTGCGCGCCCGGCCCTGGAAATTCCTGAATTCTCATCCTTTCTGTCACTCACGGAGTGTCCATGCACTACTCATTTACTGAGAAGAAACGCATTCGCAAGTCATTCGCGAAGCGCGCCAACGTTCACAACGTTCCCTTCCTTCTGGCTACACAGCTCGAATCCTACGAGAATTTCTTGCAAGCGGATACCATCCCGTCGACCCGCAAGAACGACGGCCTGCAGTCGGCTTTCACCTCGATTTTCCCTATCGTGTCGCACAATGGTTTTGCGCGTCTCGAATTCCTGTCGTATGTCCTGGGTGACCCGGCTTTCGACGTCAAGGAATGCCAACAGCGTGGCCTGACGTTCGCGTCGCCGCTGCGCGCCAAGGTGCGCCTGGTGATTCTGGATAAAGAATCGCCGACCAAGCCTGTGGTCAAGGAAATGAAAGAGCAAGAAGTTTACATGGGCGAATTGCCGCTCATGACGACCACCGGCTCGTTCGTCATCAACGGTACCGAGCGTGTCATCGTCTCGCAGCTGCACCGTTCGCCTGGCGTGTTCTTCGAACACGACCGCGGCAAGACCCACTCGTCGGGCAAGCTGCTGTTCTCGGCACGGATCATTCCGTACCGCGGCTCGTGGCTGGACTTCGAGTTCGATCCGAAGGACATCCTGTTCTTCCGCGTCGACCGTCGCCGCAAGATGCCTGTGACGATCCTGCTGAAGGCCATCGGGATGTCGCACGAACAGATCCTGGCGAACTTCTTCGTATTCGACAATTTCAACCTGCGCTCCGAAGGCGCCGAGATGGAATTCGTCGCCGAACGCCTGCGTGGTGAAGTGGCGCGTTTCGACATCGTGGACAAGAGCGGCAAGACCCTGGTGCTGAAAGACAAGCGTATCAACGCCAAGCACGTGCGCGATATCGAAGCGGCCGGCATCAAGCACATTTCGGTGCCAGAAGATTACCTTTTGGGGCGCGTGCTGGCCAAGAACATCGTCGATGCCGATACCGGCGAAGTCATCGCTTCGGCCAACGACGAGTTGACCGAAGACGTGCTCGGCCGCCTGCGCGACGCGTCGGTCAGCGAAATCCAGACCCTGTACACGAACGATCTCGACCAGGGTGGCTACATCTCGCAAACCCTGCGTATCGACGACACCGCCGACCAGATGGCCGCCAAGGTCGCCATCTACCGCATGATGCGTCCAGGCGAGCCGCCAACGGAAGACTCGGTCGAAGCCCTGTTCAACGGCCTGTTCTACAGCCCTGAGCGCTACGACCTGTCGGCCGTCGGCCGCATGAAGTTCAACCGCCGCATCGGCCGTGATGAACTGACCGGCGCCATGACCTTGTCGAACGACGACGTGCTGGCCGTGATCAAGATCCTGGTGGAACTGCGCAATGGTCGCGGCGAAGTCGACGATATCGATCACCTGGGTAACCGTCGCGTACGTTGCGTGGGCGAGCTGGCGGAGAATCAATTCCGCGCCGGCCTGGTGCGCGTTGAGCGCGCCGTCAAGGAACGTCTCGGCCAGGCCGAAGCGGACAACCTGATGCCGCACGACCTGATCAACTCGAAGCCGATTTCGGCCGCGATTCGCGAGTTCTTCGGTTCGTCCCAGCTGTCGCAGTTTATGGACCAGACCAACCCGCTGTCGGAAATCACCCACAAGCGCCGCGTCTCCGCGCTCGGACCTGGTGGTCTGACCCGCGAACGCGCCGGCTTCGAAGTGCGCGACGTGCACCCGACCCACTACGGCCGCGTGTGCCCGATCGAAACGCCAGAGGGACCGAACATTGGTCTGATCAACTCGCTGGCTCTGTTTGCCCGCCTGAACGAATACGGCTTCCTCGAGACGCCGTACCGCAAGGTCGAAAACAGCATGGTCACCGACAAGATCGACTATCTGTCGGCGATCGAAGAAGGCCGCTACATCATCGCCCAGGCGAACGCGACCATCTCGCCCGAAGGCACTTTGTCCGATGAACTGGTGTCCGCACGTGAAGCCGGCGAAACGATCCTGGTCTCGCCGGAGCGCATCCAGTACATGGACGTTGCCCCAGGCCAGATCGTGTCGGTCGCAGCCTCGCTGATTCCGTTCCTCGAACACGATGATGCGAACCGCGCATTGATGGGCGCCAACATGCAGCGCCAGGCCGTTCCTTGCCTGCGCCCTGAAAAAGCGTTTGTCGGTACCGGTATCGAACGCACCGTGGCAGTCGACTCCGGCACCACCGTGCAAGCCTTGCGTGGCGGTGTGGTCGATTACATCGATGCGGGCCGTGTAGTGATTCGCGTCAACGACGACGAAGCACTCGCGGGCGAAGTCGGCGTGGACATCTACAACCTGATCAAGTACACCCGTTCCAACCAGAACACCAACATCAACCAGCGTCCGATCGTGCAGGTCGGTGACCGCGTCGCCAGGCGCGACGTGATCGCCGATGGCGCCTCGACCGACCTGGGCGAACTGGCCCTGGGCCAGAACATGCTGGTGGCATTTATGCCATGGAACGGTCTGAACTTCGAAGATTCGATCCTGATCTCGGAAAACGTCGTGAAAGACGACCGCTACACCTCGATTCACATCGAAGAGTTGTCGGTGGTCGCACGCGATACCAAGCTCGGCGCCGAAGAAATCACGCGCGACATCTCGAACCTGGCTGAGAACCAGCTGGCTCGTCTGGATGAGTCCGGCATCGTCTACATCGGTGCTGAAGTGCAAGCAGGCGACACCCTGGTCGGTAAAGTGACGCCAAAAGGCGAAACCCAGCTGACCCCGGAAGAAAAGCTGCTGCGCGCGATTTTCGGCGAGAAGGCATCGGACGTCAAAGACACCTCGCTGCGCGTGCCTTCGGGCATGGTCGGCACCGTGATCGACGTGCAAGTGTTTACCCGTGAAGGCATCGTCCGCGACAAGCGCGCCCAGCAGATCATCGATGATGAACTCAAGCGTTTCCGCCTCGACCTGAACGACCAGATGCGGATCGTGGAGGGCGATGCCTTCCAGCGTCTGGAAAAAATGCTGATTGGCAAAGTTGTCAATGGCGGCCCTAAAAAGCTGGCCAAGGGTGTGAAGATCACCAAAGAGTACCTCGACGACCTCGACAAGTACCATTGGTTCGATATCCGTCCAGCCGACGACGATGCCGCCACGGCGTTAGAGGCGATCAAGGAATCGATCGCCGAGAAGCGTCACCAGTTCGACCTGGCCTTCGAAGAGAAGCGCAAGAAGTTGACCCAGGGCGATGAACTGCAACCTGGCGTGCAGAAGATGGTCAAAGTCTACCTGGCCGTCAAGCGCCGCCTGCAGTCGGGCGACAAGATGGCCGGTCGTCACGGTAACAAGGGTGTGGTTTCCCGTATCGTGCCGGTCGAAGACATGCCGTACATGGCGGACGGTACCCCGGCCGACATCGTACTGAACCCGCTGGGCGTGCCGTCACGGATGAACGTCGGTCAGATTCTCGAGACCCACTTGGGTTGGGCAGCCAAGGGCCTGGGCCTGCGTATCGGCGAAATGCTGAAAGCGCAAGCCAAGGTCGTGGAAATGCGCAAGTTCCTGAACCTGATCTACAACGAAACCGGCAAGACGGAAGACCTGGACAACTTCAGCGACGACGAGATCATGACCTTGGCGCAAAACCTGAAGAACGGCGTGCCTTTCGCGACGCCTGTGTTCGACGGTGCGCACGAGTCGGAAATCCATCGCATGCTGGACCTGGCGTATCCTGACCATATCGCGACCAAACTCGGCATGACACCGTCGAAGAACCAGGTCACGATGTACGACGGCCGCACCGGCGAAGCGTTCGAGCGCAAGGTAACTGTTGGCTACATGCACGTACTGAAGCTGCACCACTTGGTCGACGACAAGATGCACGCGCGTTCGACCGGTCCTTACTCGCTGGTAACGCAGCAGCCACTGGGCGGTAAAGCCCAGTTCGGTGGCCAGCGTTTCGGTGAGATGGAAGTCTGGGCACTGGAAGCGTACGGCGCATCGTATGTGCTGCAAGAAATGCTGACCGTCAAGTCGGATGACGTGAACGGCCGTACCAAAGTGTACGAAAACCTGGTCAAAGGCGACCATGTGATCGACGCGGGTATGCCGGAATCGTTCAACGTGCTGGTGAAAGAGATTCGTTCGCTGGGTATCGATATCGACCTGGAACGTAACTAATAGGCCAGCGCCCGTCGTCCCCGCCTGCGCCCGTCATCCCCGCGCAGGCGGGGATCCAAGTTTGTGATTCAGCCACGAACTTGGGCCCCCGCCGAGAGCGACCTTGGTCCGGTGGCGACGGCGGAAGTTGCAACATAGAAATTCAATCACCTGGAGTGATACATGAAAGCACTGCTCGATCTATTCAAGCAAGTTCAGCAAAACGAAACGTTCGACGCGATCAAGATTGGTCTGGCGTCGCCTGAAAAAATCCGTTCGTGGTCCTACGGCGAAGTCAAAAAGCCGGAAACCATCAACTATCGTACCTTCAAGCCAGAACGCGACGGTCTGTTCTGCGCCAAGATCTTTGGTCCTATCAAGGACTACGAGTGCCTGTGCGGCAAGTACAAGCGCCTGAAACACCGCGGCGTGATCTGCGAAAAGTGCGGCGTCGAAGTCACGCTGGCCAAGGTGCGCCGTGAGCGCATGGGCCATATCGAACTGGCTTCGCCAACCGCGCACATCTGGTTCCTCAAATCGCTGCCGTCGCGTCTGGGCATGGTCCTCGACATGACCCTGCGCGATATCGAACGCGTTCTGTACTTCGAAGCTTACGTGGTCACCGATCCTGGCATGACCCCGCTCAAGAAGTGCCAGATCATGTCGGAAGACGACTACGCCGCCAAGTACGAAGAGTACGGCGACGACTTCACGGCCTTCATGGGCGCCGAAGGTATCCGTGAACTGCTGCGCTCGATCGACATCCACCGCGATGCCGAAGCCCTGCGCGTGGAACTGAAGGAATCGAAGTCCGAAGCGAAGATCAAGAAATACGCCAAGCGCCTCAAAGTGCTCGAGGCATTCCAGCGTTCGGGCATCAAGCCGGACTGGATGATCATGGAAGTGCTGCCAGTGCTGCCGCCGGAACTGCGTCCGCTGGTACCGCTGGACGGCGGCCGCTTTGCGACCTCCGACCTGAACGACCTGTATCGCCGCGTCATCAACCGTAATAACCGCCTGAAGCGCCTGATGGAATTGCGCGCTCCGGAAATCATTACGCGTAACGAAAAGCGCATGCTGCAAGAAGCGGTCGATTCGCTGCTGGATAACGGCCGTCGCGGTAAAGCGATGACCGGCGCCAACAAGCGTCCGCTCAAGTCGCTCGCTGAAATGATCAAGGGTAAGGGCGGTCGTTTCCGTCAGAACTTGCTGGGCAAGCGCGTCGACTATTCCGGCCGTTCGGTCATCGTGGTCGGTCCTCAGCTCAAACTGCACCAGTGCGGCTTGCCGAAACTGATGGCCCTGGAACTGTTCAAGCCATTCATTTTCAACAAGCTCGAACTGATGGGTCTGGCAACGACGATCAAGGCCGCCAAGAAGCTGGTCGAGATCCAGGAACCGGTCGTGTGGGACATCCTGGAAGACGTGATCCGCGAACATCCGGTCATGCTCAACCGTGCGCCTACGCTGCACCGCCTGGGTATCCAGGCTTTCGAGCCGGTCCTGATTGAAGGCAAGGCCATCCAGCTGCACCCACTCGTCTGCGCGGCGTTCAACGCCGACTTCGACGGTGACCAGATGGCGGTCCACGTTCCTCTGTCGATCGAAGCGCAGATGGAAGCGCGTACCCTGATGCTGGCGTCGAACAACATCCTGTTCCCGTCGAACGGCGAACCGTCGATCGTGCCGTCCCAGGATATCGTGCTTGGTCTGTACTACGCGACCCGCGAAGCGATCAACGCCAAGAACGAAGGCATGCTGTTTACCGACGTTTCGGAAGTGATCCGCGCCTACGACAACAAGGAAGTCGAACTGACGACCCGCATCACCGTGCGTATCGTCGAGAACCCGAAAGATGTCGAGACCGACGAATTCGTGCGCACCGTCACGCGCTACGAAACCACGGTTGGCCGCGCCATCCTGTCCGAAATCCTGCCGAAGGGCCTGCCGTTCTCCGTACTGAACCGCGCCCTGAAGAAGAAAGAGATTTCGAAGCTGATCAACACGTCGTTCCGCAAGTGCGGCCTGCGTGCCACCGTCGTGTTCGCCGACAAGCTGATGCAGTCCGGTTTCCGTCTCGCGACGCGCGCCGGTATCTCGATCTGCGTCGACGACATGCTGGTACCACCACAAAAAGTCACCCTGATCTCCGCTGCGGAGCAGGAAGTCAAACAGATCGAGCAGCAGTACGCGTCCGGTCTGGTCACGGCGGGCGAGCGTTACAACAAGGTCGTCGACATCTGGGGCAAGACCTCGGACGAAGTCGGCAAGGCGATGATGGACCAGTTGAAAGTAGAAGATGTCGTGAAGCGCGACGGAACGAAATCAACGCAGGAATCGTTCAACGCGATTTACATGATGGCCGACTCGGGCGCGCGCGGTTCGGCAGCCCAGATTCGCCAGTTGGCTGGTATGCGAGGCCTGATGGCCAAGCCGGATGGTTCGATTATCGAAACGCCGATTACCGCGAACTTCCGCGAAGGTCTGAACGTGTTGCAGTACTTCATTTCGACCCACGGCGCTCGTAAAGGTCTGGCCGATACGGCACTGAAAACGGCGAACTCGGGTTACCTGACCCGCCGCCTGGTCGACGTGACCCAGGATCTGGTTGTGATCGAGGACGATTGCGGCACCACCAACGGCGCGCTGATGAAGGCGATGGTCGAAGGCGGTGAAGTCATCGAGCCGCTGCGCGACCGTATCCTCGGCCGTGTCAACGTGCATGATGTCGTCAATCCTGAAACCCAGGAAACCCTGTACGAATCGGGCACCCTGCTCGACGAAGACATGGTCGAAGAAATCGAACGCCTGTCGATCGATGAAGTCAAGGTGCGCACGCCGCTCACTTGCGAAACGCGCTTCGGCCTGTGCGCCAAGTGCTATGGCCGCGACCTCGGCCGCGGCATGATGGTCAACGCTGGCGAAGCGGTTGGTGTTGTCGCAGCGCAGTCGATTGGTGAGCCGGGTACCCAGCTGACCATGCGTACCTTCCACATTGGTGGTGCGGCATCGCGTGCGGCAGTGGCCTCGTCGGTGGAAGCGAAGTCGAACGGTACCATCCGTTTCACCGCGACCATGCGTTACGTTACCAATGGCAAGGGCGCCCAGATCGTCATTTCCCGTTCCGGCGAAGTGCTGATCACGGACGACCATGGCCGTGAGCGCGAGCGTCATAAAGTGCCGTACGGCGCGACCCTGATCGTCAAGGATGGCATGGTCATCAAGGCCGGTACGGCCCTGGCAACCTGGGATCCGCTGACCCGTCCGATCATTACCGAGTATGCCGGTACGGTTCGCTTCGAAAACGTCGAAGAAGGCGTCACCGTGGCCCGTCAGGTCGATGAAGTGACCGGTCTGGCAACCTTGGTGGCGATCGATGCCAAGCGTCGCGGTTCGCTGACCAAAACGCTGCGTCCGCAAGTGAAGCTGCTCAACGACGTCAACGAAGAAGTCAAGATTGCCGGCACCGAACACTCGGTGGCGATCGGCTTCCAGGTCGGCGCGCTGATCATGGTCAAGGACGGTCAATCGGTATCGGTCGGCGAAGTGCTGGCACGTATCCCGACCGAATCGCAGAAAACGCGCGACATTACCGGTGGTCTGCCACGGGTTGCCGAGCTGTTCGAAGCGCGTTCGCCGAAAGACGCCGGCATGCTGGCGGAAGTCACGGGTACGGTTGCGTTTGGTAAAGAAACCAAAGGCAAGCAGCGTCTGGAAATCACGGACATGGACGGCAACAAGCACGAGTTCCTGATCACCAAGGACAAGCAAGTGCTGGTACACGACGGCCAGGTAGTGAACAAGGGCGAGATGATCGTGGACGGCCCGGCCGATCCGCAAGACATCCTGCGTCTGCTGGGTATCGAAGCGCTGGCGCGTTACATCGTTGACGAAGTGCAGGACGTGTACCGTCTGCAGGGCGTGAAGATTAACGACAAGCACATCGAAGTGATCGTGCGCCAGATGCTGCGCCGCGTGCAGATCGTGGAAGCGGGCGATGCGAACTACATCGTCGGCGAACAGGTCGAGCGTTCGGAGCTGCTGGACGAAAACGATCGCGTGATCGCTGCCGGCAAGATCCCTGCAACGTACGAAAACGTGCTGCTGGGTATTACCAAGGCATCGCTGTCGACCGATTCGTTCATCTCGGCCGCATCGTTCCAGGAAACCACCCGCGTGCTGACGGAAGCGGCGATCATGGGCAAGCGCGACGGTCTGCGCGGCCTGAAAGAGAACGTCATCGTCGGCCGCCTGATTCCTGGCGGTACCGGTCTGGCCTTCCACCGCGCCAAGAAGGAAAAAGAGGCGTGGGAAGTGGAAGAGCGCAAGGCGCTGTTGGATGCTGAAAAAGCCAACATGGCAACCGAGCTGCAAGCCATGGAAGACAACACGGCGGCACAGCACAGCGACGAAGCGTAATCTAGCTTAAGCGCACACGAAAACGGCACCGAGGAGCAATCCCGGTGCCGTTTTTTTGTCAATGACCAGAACGCTGTGCGCTAAGCTAATGAACTCGAATGATGAAAGCACCACCATGTTCGGATCACTCCTGGACAACAAGGGTACGCTCGACAAATACACCGGCGACGGTGGAATTGATGCGTGCGCTGTGATGCAGTTGTCGGACGAGGCGATCTGGCTGGCGACGGCGGCGGACATGCGCCGTTTGCATCGTGGCCAGTTCGTCTGGCTGGAGGCGGACGAGGCATGCTGGCAGATGAGCGCCGAACAATGGCAGTGGCCGGTGTGGACTGGCAGCCGCCTGTGTGCATCAGCTCCAGCGCAGTGGCGCGTGTGAGGACGCAAGCTGTCGCGCTGGTAAACGTGGG
The DNA here is from genome assembly GCF_011682155.1 of Massilia sp. CCM 8734. Lineage (NCBI taxonomy): Bacteria > Pseudomonadati > Pseudomonadota > Betaproteobacteria > Burkholderiales > Oxalobacteraceae > Massilia > Massilia sp. CCM 8734. The sequence goes on along the minus strand of NZ_WHJI01000071.1, from coordinate 6,282 downwards.
ACATGCCCTGTAAGCGACATGGCATCAACCCGCTAGGCGCACTCGCCGCCACCAACATCGACCCGGCGCTGCTGGTGAAGGTTCAGGCCTAACTTGGGCGCAAGGCTGAACTGGAAAAAGTTGTCCAGGAGCGGCAACGCCAGGGCGCGCGGTCAGGACCGCCGAAGGACGGGCCGGACTTGAGCTGCTGAGCCGCTGAGTTGCATATCTATTTCTTGATTCGTACTGCCTCGAAGAAAACGCCATCCTCTGCAATCATAATATGGTTTTTTCGAATGGGATAAAGAAAATTGCATTTCGCATCAATAATTGTTACCGGGTTGGGCAAAGGAGTATCAGTGACATCAGCGCGCCATTCGCGATCAAAGTACTTATCGACATCTTCGACACTTCGGCTATAGGGTGGATGCAAACAAGTTCTTCCGTTAAAAACAAATTTGTCAGCATTGATTATTGCGATTTTCCCTATGTACAAACGTGCTTTATGCTCCGATAAACTACTGATTCCCCCGCCCATTATCGACTTTATCTTCCAAAGACCATAGATGTCATCATTTATATCCTTTGCATTTGCGCTTCCTGCGATTGATAAAAAAAATGCCAGCGCCAAAAGACGCCTGATCAATGTCACTAACGAGGTCTTCATTTCTTTTCCCGAAATGGTGCGCTTTCCTCTTTTCTGCGGGACACTAGTCCCTTTAATAAAACCATAACAGACTTCCCATTTTTCTTGGTCCTGCCGTATACCTCGCTAGAAATTCGATTTGCTGCTCCATCAAAGTCACCCGCGTTCACAAGGTCAAACACAGGGGTCGCACCGGTGCTTCCCCTGTTGAACGTGAAGCTCACCAGCGCATCAAATTGTTCTTGTGTCAGATCTACGGTGACGCGTCGCTCTACCGTTCGCTCAGCCTCCTGGACTCTGGATGAGAACTCAGCCTCGACTTGGACCACAGTGACTGGTCTCGCCAGTTCTTCAGCAGTACATGGGCCGCGGTGCTCGAGTATCCCGATGCCTCAGGAACAGTTGCCACGACCTGGGCCCATATCATCGTAATATTTCATGACGGGTTTTTCATGCTGCCGCATTTTTACTCGCGCCATGTTGCTCATTTTAATCGATTTCTCCAAGTGATGATTGCCAAATTAGACTATTTTGTTAGCAGACAATCTCGGCTATCAGGTATGTTGACTGCAGCACCGCCGCCGAATTTTTTGCGCGTATTTTCACTTTAAGCCAGAAAAGTTAAATCAAATATGTCCAATGAATACATTTTCGATTTCAATATAGTTAACAGGTTTTTCCTGACCATCTGCTCGCCTGAATTCGACCATTTATAGATAAACTCCGGTTATCATATCAAATTTTCAGACTTGTAGATTATGCAATGTAAAATTCTTGTGTGTCCAATTGTTGCCCTGTATTCGGCATCGTGATCGACGTCGTTCTGTGACATGCCGACCAGCGCGGCCTGGGCGATGTAGTCGCGGGCACCCGCGTGGTCGATCCTACGCCAGGCGGCACCTGCCCGATGCTGAGCTGTAAGGCGTGCCGGAATAGCCGGCAGCAGCGCAATCTGGGTTGCGTTCCGCATTCGCCAAATGGTAAGGTGTGCCTTATCGTTCCAATAACATTGGAAAACCGACAGTCTGCTGTCACGTGTCAAATTCCAAGGCTCACTTCCATGCATCAACTCGCACAGCATCAGCAAGAGCGTCATCTCATCTCGGTTTCCCGCAGCGGCATTGATAATCATTCCATGGAAGCGATTGCCCTGGAAGCCTCCGAAGAAGGTGTGCTGCTTCAATATCAAGAGGTCAACGCAGCGGCAGTCGAAATGCAGTGGCCATGACCATGACCATGACCGCCTACCGCTTTCGCCTGCTTCTGTGCCTGCACTTCATCCTGGAGACCGCCCTGGCCGTCGCCGTCGCCTATACCCCCAACCTCATCTCGCCCCAATTGCAGGCGGCATTGGACGCCGAACCAGTACATTGGAGCATGGGAAATGTGGCGCTGAACCTGTCGCTATCTCTTTTCTTAGGCGTCTGTTCCATGGCAGGGCTGATCGGCATGTTCATGTTCAAATCGTGGGGCCGGACCTTGTCGCTCGTGACCACGGTGGCTTTCATGACCGTGATGTTCGTCCCGGGAGCGGCAGTCATGTCATGGCTCGATTACGTGCTCGCGGAACTGCTTTCAATGCTCTGGGGCGCCATTTTGGCACTGGCCTATTTTTCGCCCATCAGCAGCCTTTTTTCCTCCACGCGTTCACCGGCCTGAGCCGCGCGTCCACCGGCTTCCCCCACGCCACAGTGCCCTCCATGCCACTTCACATGCCGCTGTATGCCAGGCTTGCCCAATACTTTCTGTTCGCGGTCCTGGCGTATCTGGCCGCCTGGTCGGGATGGACCTTTGTAGCCGATACAGACAATGTGATCATGCTGGTTTTCTTTATCTGGCTGTGTGCCACCATCGTCGGCCTGTACCGGCGCGTGGCATGGGGCCGTTTCTACGTCTCCTGCCTGAGCGTGATGGCGGCAATGCTATTGTCATTGTCGACCATTCCGCTATACGAACCGCCGGTGCGCGACACCATCCTTCACCAGATGCTCATGTTTCCAATATGGGGAGCGTGGCTGTGCATTGTGACCCTCGCGATACTCATTCTGATGCCCGCATTCCTGATCGGCATACGCAAAGACTGGTTCCGCAGCGCGTGGTGGTAACGCACCCGATACGATAATTCCCCACAATGAATGAACGAGACAACCATGTTTAATCGAACTGGACGGGCCGCATCGGTGGCCCTGATGCTATGCGCGCTGTCCGTCCCCGCGTGGGCGGCACAAATCACCGTCTTCAAATCCAAGCGCCTCCTGGAGTACAAGGCCGACGGCGTCACGCGCACCTACAAGATCGGCCTGGGCGGCTCGCCCGTTGGCCACAAGCTGCGCCAGGGCGACCGCAAGACGCCGGAGGGAAGCTACGTCATCACGCATAAAAATCCGCAGAGCCAGTACTACCTCTCGCTCGGCATCAGCTACCCCAACCTGAACGACGCCACGCGCGCCCGCCAGTCCGGCGTAATCTCAAACGCGCAGTACGCCGCCATCGACGCCGCCATCAGGCAGGGCCGCGCGCCCTCCCAGCATACGCCGCTCGGTGGCGATGTTTTCATTCACGGCAAAGGCGCCGGCAGCGACTGGACCCTGGGCTGCGTGGCCCTCGACGACAAGCAGATGCGCGAACTGTACGACCTGGTGCGCCCGGGCGACAAGGTCGACATTCGCCCTTAGCCCTGTTTCAGCTGGTCGATGAACCAGCGCCCGGCGCGGCCCGGCGGATTGTCCGCCAGATGGATCGCATGCATCGAAAAACCCGGGCCGGCCGTGGCGAACATTTCCAGCTGGATCGTCACCAGCGCGCCGATGGCAATATCGGCCTCGACCATGTGCAGCGGCATATGTCCCCAGCCCAGCCCGGCGCGCAGGAACGCATGCTTCGCGCCCAGGTCGGCCAGACGCCAGACCTGGGTCGACGCCACCCCAAAATTGCGTCCCGCCGTCAGTGTCGAACGGTCCGTCAGCACCAGCTGGATCTGCTCGGCTGCGGCGGCGCGCGGCACCATGCCTTTCAGCGCCGCCAGCGGATGCGTGGGCGCCACCACCGTCACCGCCGACACGCTCAGCAGAAATTCGGACGCGCAGCCGGCCGGAATCTCGGGCAGCGAGCCGATCACCGCGACCCGGCAATGGCCATCGAGCAAAGGTTGCAGCACCGCGCCCAGCGCCTCCACGTACAGCCGCAGTGGCGTCGACGGAAACGCCTGGTGAAAGGCCTGCACCGCGCGCGTCAGGTGCGCGATCGGATACATGACATCGACCGCCACGGCCAGCTCGGGTTCCAGCCCCTCCGCCAGGCTGCGCGCCTTGGCCTTGAACTCATCCATGCTGTGGGCCGCCGCGCGCGCCAGCTCCAGCAAGGCACGGCCCGCCTCGGTCAGCTGCGGATAACGCCCGGTCCGCTCGAACAGCGCAAACCCCACCTGCGCCTCCAGATTGGCCAGGGTCGTGCTCACCACCGACTGCGCGCGCCGCAACTTGCGCCCGGCCGCCGAAAAACTCCCTTCCTCGGCTGCGGCAATGAAGGTGCGCAACTGGTCCATCGACATCCCGTCCAGCATATATCTATTCCTTGGATACTATCAATCTAATTATATAGGCTTCTTGGATGGGTGAAGGAGGCATAAGATTCACTCATGCACTACCAACCAACACCGGAGGACGCCATGAACATGAATCAATCGCAACTCAATCAAACCGCAGTAGCCCAACGTCAACTGGCAGCACGTTCTGCCGGCCACAGCCGTGGCGGCATCAACCGCCTGGTCAGCCCTGGCGATATCGGCCAGTTGATCAAGCCGTTCGTCTTCCTCGACCTGTTCCAGCTCGGCGCCAACGGCAGCAACATGGGCATGCACCCCCACTCGGGCATCGCCACCGTCACCGTGGTGCTCGACGGTGCCATCGCCTACACCGAAACCACCGGCAGCGAAGGCGTGCTGCCCACCGGCGGGGTGGAGTGGATGAGCGCCGGCGGCGGCGTCTGGCACGACGGCGGCGCGGTTCCCGGCCAGCCTGTCACCGGCTTCCAGCTCTGGCTGGCGCTGCCGGAAGAAGATGAAAACGGCCCCGCGCAAAGCCAGTACCTGGCGCCGCAGCAAGTGCAGAGCCATGGCCCGGCCCGCGTCATCATCGGCAACCATGGCGACGCCAGCAGCCTGATTCGCCCACGCGCCCCGATCAACTATTTGCACGTCACACTGGCCGACGGCGAACAATGGACCTACACGCCGCCCGCCGGCCACGACGTGGCTTGGGTCTCAGTCGCCAGCGGCGCGCTGCAAACAGCGGGCACCGTCGTCAAGCGCGAAGTGGCGGTGTTCGAAGAAGGCGAGGGTGCAATCAACTTTGTGGCCCAGGGCCGGACCGAATTCGTGCTCGGCTCCGCCCCCAAGCATCCGCATGAACTGGTCACCGGCAACTACTCGGTGCACACCAATGCGCAAGCGCTGGCCAGGGGCGAGAAAGAAATCGATCGTATTGGCGCCCAGCTGCGTGCGGCAAAACTGATGTAAGTGCTGTACCCAACAATCTGACTACGTTATTAAAAGGACTTACCATGAACACCACCACCAACAATACTTCCGTCATCCCCTTCATCGGCCGCGTGCTGCTGGCAGCGATCTTCATCTTCAGCGCGCTCGGCAAAATCATGGCGCCGGGAGCCACCATTGGCTATATCGAGGCCATGGGCCTGCCGCTCGCCTCGGCCGGCCTGGTCATCGCGATCGCGGTCGAACTGGTGGGCGGCCTGTTGCTCGCCTTGGGCATCAAAACCCGGTTGGTGGCCTTGGGCCTGGCGTTGTTTTCGATCGTGACCGGGCTGGTGTTCCACCATGCGATCGGCGACCAGAACCAGTTGATTCACCTGCTGAAAAACCTGGCGATGGCCGGTGGCTTGCTGCAAGTGGTGGCCTTTGGCGCCGGTGCGTACAGCCTCGATAACAAAGCGGCTCGCCCGGCTGGTCACCTTGCCTGATGTTGCGGGACCTACCGCCGGTGCCAGGTCTGACAAACGGACACGAACTGAGCTGGGAATAGCAGCTGGGCTCGTGTCCGAATGTCAGACCTGACACCGGATGGGGAGACACCGGATGGGGACCACAGTCCTGGCGGCTCACGCCGGTTGCGCAGGTGCGCTCAATTCATCGGGCGCCGCCGCTGGGTGATGTCCGGCATCGTGAAGATTGTTTTCCGCTACAATCCTTGCCGCCGGCCCGCAAGCTTGCAGCCGGCATTGACATGAACGGAGTGTTACATGCGAAAAGACCCCAACGCCTGTTGCCCGCTCCACGCCGTCCCACTTCGTGAAGGATGCGTGATCATTTCTTTTGGCACGTATAGCTTTGGCGACGCATTCATCCAGGCCCAACGTCACTTTTTCCCCAAGGCCGGATTCTGCGCCTGGCAGAGCTATGCGATGCAAGCAGAGAACAAAATTGTCTGCCCCGTACAGTACTGCAGCGCATGCCGCCGGGCTCAACTGTTGTGGGAGAAGGAAAACTCATCGGTAACGTGGTTGCCGCCAACGCTAGCAGCCTGTCGGACTTGGGGAGTCGAAGCGAAAAAATAGCTGGGCGAGGCCAGATTTTGACGATTTCGCAGTGCCAATAGCGAGCTATTGGCCGAGAAAGCGGCGAAATATGGACCGTCCCA
>NZ_WHJI01000070.1:0-22221 GCF_011682155.1 Massilia sp. CCM 8734 | reverse complement strand
GGCGAGGCCAGATTTTGACGATTTCGCAGTGCCAATAGCGAGCTATTGGCCGAGAAAGCGGCGAAATATGGACCGTCCCAGGTATTTTTGCAGCCGACGATCCCAAGTCCGACAGGCTGCTAGCCAGTCGGACGATCCGAAAACCGCCGCCGCCCTGCGCTTTGCCGTGGCCATGACCGGACGACGCCTGCGGCAAGGGCGCACTGAAAGTGGTGGACATTCCGGCCGGCGCGACGCCGAAGCTGCCGAAAACCTGGCCCGGCCTGCCGCTGCTGATCGACAGCCCCGGCTGCAGCCCGGTGTTCACGGGGACCACCCTGGAAGTGCGGGTGCCGTTCGACGATGTGGGTGTGCTGGCGGACGCCAGCTTCGACGGCGTGACGGCGGCGCTGCGCGTCAACGCCAGCGTGCACAGCCCGCTGCTGTGCATGGCGAATGTGTTCAAGGTCGCGTCAGGCACGCTGAGCTTACCCGGCAAGGTCGGCAAGTAGGCGCAGTGGCGATACGCCCGGCTTGCCGGTGCTGAACGCCTACTGCGGCAGCGGGGTTTGCATCACGGCATAGCGCGTCATGCCTTTCAGCAGGCCATTGCTATACGTGATGCTGATCAGGCTCGGGTCGCCCCAGGCCAGCGCCGGGGTCGATACCGTGCCATCGGGGCTTACTTTGCGCAATTTTCCGTGACCGGTCATATACATGTCGCCATTCGGCACAAACGTCATCTGCACCTGGGAGTAGAACCCCAGGCTGGCCTTGCCAGGCGCGCCGTCCTGGTCGCCGGCGATGCCGGACGTCCCGGCGAATACCGACAGCGGCCCGTCTTTCGCGACCTTGAAGATGACGTGGCCGTACGCATCGGCCAGGTACAGGTTACCGGCACGGTCGAAGGCGACGCCGCGCGGAGTGGGGAGCGCTCCCCCGCGGTTGGCGTCCAGCTCACGCGAGAAATCGCTCACGCCGATCTCGCGGATGATCTTGCCCGACGGCGCCAGGATGAGCGCCTTGTATGAACCGGCCACTGCAAGATTGCCATCCAGATCGACGGCCACATCGTAGGTGAAGCCGATTTCCTTACCCAGGGTGAACAAGGTGCTCATCGCACCGCCCTTGATCTTGACGATGCGCTGGGCGTCGATCACATACATCACATCCTTGCTATCGATCGCGATGCTGTCGGGCGTGTCAAACGCATCAGCCCTGAAAGCGCCTGTCGATGTATTGTTCTGCACGCCCGGCACACCGGCAAACACGGTCGTTTCGCCGTTGGGGCTGACGCGCCGGATCACGTGGCGCTGGCGGTCAGCCACGTACAGATTGCCTTTGGAATCGCTGGCCACGTGGGTCACGCCGGAAAAGCGCGCGGCCGCGCCGACGCCGTCAACCGAACCGATGGTGGACGGCGTGGCGGCCAGCGTCGTCACGTCGCCGGCGGGCGAAATCCTGCGCACGCTGCGCGCCCCGACGTCGAGCCAGATAAGCTGCCCGGCCGGATCGAACGCCAGCGCACCCAGCGACGAGAAACGGGCGCTGCCTGCGTCGCCGTCGCGCCACCCGCCACTGCCACTGCCATTTTCGCCGACCAGCGTCGTGACCATGCCGGCAGGGGTCATCTTGCGCAAGCGCCCCCCGTCGCCGAACAACACATCTCCCGCCTGGTTCACCACCAGTCCGCCCACGACGTTGAAGCCGGCCGCCTCACCCTGGCCGTCTTCCAGCGCGTTGACCGGCTGGCCGGCCAGCACGCGCAGTCTTGCGCCGGACTCGACACGGTAAATGCGCGTGCTGTCGGCAAGATAGATGACGCCGTCAGCGCCAACCGCCAGGCTGGTTGGCCGCGCGGCCGTGCCATCCCTGGCAGCCTGTCGGACTTGGGATCGTCGGCTGCAAAAATACCTGGGACGGTCCATATTTCGCCGCTTTCTCGGCCAATAGCTCGCTATTGGCGCTGCGAAATCGTCATAATCTGGCCTCGCCCAGCTATTTTCTCGCTTCGACTCCCCAAGTCCGACAGGCTGCTAGCCCAGTCGACGGTGCTGACCTTGCCGGCCGGCGTGACACGCTGCAGCGCCCGAATGCCGGACAACACCAGGTAGTCGCCGTTGGTATCGAGCGCGATCGCGGCGGGACGGTGGAAGAGGCCGCGCACCGGCTGGCGGTCGGGCGTGAGCGGATTATCGCGCAGCCCGCACGAATAGCCGGTCTGGCCGGCGACCGTGCTCACCGCGCCGGCCGGCGTGATGCGCCGTATCGTATTGTTGCAAGTATCGGTGACCAGCAGGTTGCCGGCCGCGTCGATCAGCATGCGCGACTCATGACTGAAGCGAAAACTCGCGCCAGCCCCGACCCCATCCTGGCTCCCGAATACCAGCTCCGCACCGGCGAGGGTCGAGACCGTGCCATCCGGCGTGATCTTGAGGATCAGTTGACGTCCGGCGTCGAGCACGAATGTATTGCCGGCTCGATCGACCGCCATGCCGCCCGGCGTCTGCAACAGCGATGGTGCGCCGGCCAGTACGGTCGGCAACACTTTGACCGGGGGCGTCACCATCGGCGCCTCGGGCGGTGCCGGCGGCTGCGCAGGCGTTCCGGCGGCCCCCCCCGGAGCCGCCGCCGCAGGCGGTCAGTGTTGCAGCCAGTAACAGAGCGACGCTGCGCCGCCCGCCCCGCCGTGGAAAGGATGACTGAGGTCGAATTTGCGGCATTGGATTGTTCTATTGATTAATGGGCGGCAAATATGACAATTTTTGAGCGGCAGCAGTGATTAACTTGGAGCACTATTTCGAATGACGCGGGTGGGCGTTGGTTTTTTCGCATGCATACGCTGGATATTCAGATATTTAGTGTTATAGTTCACTACATCACCACCTCATCACCTCACCAACAGGGAGGAATCATGTCTCACCACGCGGCACCGCACTACCGGAAGGGCCCGCCATGACCATCGGCTGGAACGACAACACGCCCATTTACCGCCAGCTCAAGGAAAAAGTCATCGGCATGATGCTCGACGGCGCCCTCAAGGCCGGCGACGCCCTGCCCTCGGTACGCCAGGTCGCGGCCGAGTACCAGCTCAATCCGATCACCGTCTCACGCGCCTACCAGGAACTGGTGGATGAGGAACTCGTAGAAAAACGAAGGGGAATTGGCATGTATGTCACCGAAGGCGCGAGCGAAAAACTGCTCGCCAGCGAACGCGAGCGCTTCATGCGCGAAGAATGGCCGGCCATGCTCGAACGCATCCGCCGCCTTGGCCTCGACCTCGACCAGTTGCTGCGCGCGCAAGACGGAGGCCTCTCATGAGCGCCGTCCTGACCGCCCGCAACCTGGGCAAGCGCTATGGCGCGTCGGTGGTGCTCGACAATGTCAGCTTCACCATTCCAGCCGGCCGCATCGTTGGCCTGATCGGCCCCAACGGTTCGGGCAAGACCACCACCCTCAAGGCCGTGCTCGGCCTGACCGATGTCGAGGGCGAGCTGTCGGTGCTCGGCTTCGATCCGCGCACCGAGCGCGACGCGCTGATGCAGCAAGTCTGTTTTATCGCCGATGTGGCGATCCTGCCGCGCTGGCTGCGCGTGTCCGAGGCGATCGACTTCGTCGAAGGCGTGCATCCGCGCTTCAACCGCGCCAAGGCCGAGCGCTACCTGGCCGCGACCAAGCTCAAGCCGGAGATGAAGGTCAAGACCATGTCCAAGGGCATGATCGTGCAACTGCACCTGGCGCTGGTGATGGCCATCGACGCCAAACTGCTGGTGCTCGACGAGCCAACCCTGGGCCTGGACATCCTTTACCGCAAGCAGTTTTACCAGAACCTGCTGGAAGACTATTTTGATGCGGACAAGACCATCATCATCACCACCCACCAGGTCGAGGAAGTCGAGCATATCCTCACCGACCTGCTGTTCATCCGCGACGGCAAGATCGTGCTGTCGGCTTCGATGGACGAGATCGGCGAGCGCTTCATCGAAGTGATGGTCGCGCCCGACAAAGTGAACGCCGCCAACGCCTTGCAGCCGATCGACCAGCGCAGCGTGTTCGGCAAGTCGGTGATGCTGTTCGACGGCGTGGCGCGCGCGCAGCTGGAGGTCCTCGGCGAAACGCGCAACCCCAGCGTCGCCGATCTGTTTGTCGCCACCATGAAAGGAAGCTACGCATGAACACAATGAAATGGTTGCTCAAGCGCGAGTTCTGGGAGCACAAGGGATCGTTTTTCTGGGCGCCGCTCATTCTTGGCATGGTGATGGTGGCGGTGACCGGCATTACCGTCGTGTACGGCATGAGTAGCGGCCAGAGCCCCTTCAAGCTGCATCTCAATGGACAAATGCAGGACATGCAAGCCGTGTTCAACAGCATGTCGGCCCAGGATGTTCGGGAAGCCACCAGCGTGCTCTCGAACATCTGCCTCGGGGCCGCCGTGCCGCTGCTGCTGATGCTGGCCGTGACCACCTTCTTTTACTGCCTCGGCGCGTTGCATGACGAGCGGCGCGACCGCAGCATCCTGTTCTGGAAATCGCTGCCGCTGTCCGATACCCAGACGGTGCTCTCGAAAGTGCTGATGGTGACCGTGGCCGCGCCGCTGATCGTGATCGGCATCAGCCTTGCCACCTCGCTCGCGTTGATGCTCATTGTCGGCACGGCGGCCTTGGTCCACGGGGTCAATGTGTTCGGCGCCATCCTGGGCAAGGAGGCGGTGACTATGTTGCCCCTGCAAGCGGTGGGCGTGCTGCCGGTGTACGTGCTGTGCGCACTGCCGACGGTCGGCTGGCTGCTGATGGTGTCCGCCTGGGCCAAATCGAAACCGTTCCTGTGGGCGGTCGGGGTGCCCTTGATCGCGCTGATGCTGGTGAAATGGGTCGGCTACGTGCTGGGAATGAACTCGGCGACCGCCTGGATGGCGAGCAACGTGGCCGGGCGCATGCTGCTGGGCCTGGTGCCGGGCAGCTGGCTGTTCGACCACAACCGGGCCGGCGCCCTGCTGCACGCGCCGGGCGTGTGGATCGGCGCGGCGGCGGGCCTGCTGATGATCTATGCCGCGATTCGCCTGCGCCGCTTCAAGGACGAAGGATAGACGCCGGGCGGTGGGCATATATCCTGCCCGCCGCCGCTGGTGAGGGCGCTTACTCGAACTGCGTCTTGAACGCCAGGAACTGCAGCTTGAGGTCCTCGACCTCGGCGCGCAGGGCCGCCATTTCCTGTTCCAGCTGCGCCACCCGGCTGCCCTGGGCCGGCGCGCTGACCACCCCGAACGAGGACTCCTGCTGCGCCAGCGCCGCGTCGCCACCCAACAGCTGGCCGTAGCGCGGCTCCTTGGTCCCCGGCGCGAGCGCGAGGCGGGCCACGATCGGCGGATACTTGTCGATCAAAAACTGCAGGCACGCCTCGACATCGGCCACCGACTTGAATTCGTGCAGCCGTCCGCTGCGGGTGCGGATTTCGCCCGCTGTCTGCAAGCCGCGCAGCATCAGGATGGTCAGCACGGCCAGCTTGTCCTGCTCGAGCGTCCATTTGATGCGCATGCGGTGCTCGTACTTGGTCACACGCGCGCCAGCCTGGGTGATGCCGTTGACGAACTTGCGCTGCATCAGCCGCTGCAGCACGTCCTGCACGGTTTCGTCGGACAGCTGCATCACCGGATCGCGGCTCGAGAGCTGGTTGCAGCCGTTGGTGATGGCATTGAGCGACATCGGATAGTTGTCGGGCGTGAGGCCTTCTTTTTCGGCCAGCACCGCCAGCACGCGGATTTCAAACGGGTCCAGCAAGGCAGCGCCGTCGGCGCCGCCGTTTGCTTCTTGTGTCATACCTTCTAGTGTCATGCGTCTGTTTCCTTACTCGACCAGTTTATTGAGCTTTACCGAATCCAATTTATCACACTCGGGCGTGCTAGGGCAGGCGATTCCGGCCGTCTTCATCAGCGCCATCAGGCGGTCGAGCTGTTCGTCCTGGCGCGCCGCGTGATTGATCAGCCCGTGCAGGGCCTTCGACAGCGGATCGTCGCCGTTCGGGGTGACGCCGTAGGCCGAGAACAGATGCGCGCTGGCGCGCGTGTCGACCTCTTTCTGAACGATGTGGGCCGGATTGCCGACCGCCGTCGCGCCAGCCGGCACCGGCTTGATCACCACCGCGTTCGAGCCGACCTTGGCGTATTCGCCCACGGTGAACGAGCCGAGCACCTTGGCGCCGGCGCCGATGATGACGCCGCGCTCGAGGGTCGGATGGCGCTTGGCCCCGCTGTTGAGCGAGGTGCCGCCCAGGGTCACGCCCTGGTAGATGGTGCAGTCGTCGCCGACCACGGCGGTTTCGCCGATGACCACGCCGAAGCCGTGGTCGATGAACACGCGCCTCCCGATGCTGGCGCCGGGATGGATCTCGATGCCGGTCAGGATGCGCGCCACGTAGGAAATGAAGCGGCCGATCCATTTCAGCCTGCGGGTCCAGCAAGCCTGCGCCCAGCGATGCATCATGATGGCCTGAAAGCCGGGATAACAAGTCAATACTTCCCATCCGTTACGGGCGGCCGGGTCGCGTTCAATGATGCTCTTGATATCTTCGCGCAGGTGTAAAAACATAAACAGGGACATGGGAACAGTTGCGATACAGGCATGGTAGCGTATCCGCCCGCCTCCCGCTTATGTGTGGTCAATTTGCCCGGTTAGCATAAAGGCGATTGCGGCAAGGCAGATCATGCAAGCATGCTGAATGTGCGGCATTCGCGCCGGCAAGTCGATGACCTCGCCGCGTACGCCAACGGCGCCAGTCCTTGCCATAACAGCAAAGACAGCGTCAACAAGATGGAAATTTGCAAGTAAGGAGGTGCGCCACGCCGGCCCGGATGTTCAAGGCCGGCGTGCCGGATATCAAACTTCGCGCGCGATGCGCTGGCGGCGTGCTTCGTACAGGCAGACGCCCGACGCCACCGAGACGTTCAGGCTCTCGACCGAGCCGAACATCGGAATACCAACGAGCACGTCGCAGGTTTCGCGGGTGAGGCGGCGCATGCCCTCGCCTTCCGAACCCATGACCAGTGCGGCCGGACCGGAGAAGTCCGCTTCATACAAGCCCTTGTCCGCATCGTCGGTGGTGCCAATCAGCAGCATGTCGCGCTCTTTGAGCTCGCGCATGGTGCGCGCCAGGTTGGTGACCGTGATGTACGGCACAGTTTCCGCCGCACCGCTGGCAACCTTGGCCGCCGTGGCGTTCAGGCCCACCGCGCGGTCCTTCGGCACGATGACCGCGTGCGCGCCGACACCGTCGGCCACGCGCAGGCAGGCGCCCAGGTTGTGCGGATCGGTGATGCCGTCGAGGATCAGCAGCAGCGGCGGACCTTCGATCGCATCCAACAGTTCATCGAGGTTGCGCGCCAGCGCCAGCTGGCTGGCGAAGGCAATCACGCCCTGGTGGCGCCGGGTTCCGACGATCTTGTCGAGGCGGGCCGAATCGACCGGCATGACGCGTACGCCCAGTGCCTTGGCATTGGCGACGAGATCGTGCATGCGGCGATCCTGGCGGGTCGCATCGACAAAAATTTCTTCCACCGACGAGGCCTCGTGACGCAGACGCGAGGTCACCGCATGGAACCCGAAAATCATTTTATTCTTCATGTGTTATCGCTTGCTCTTATTCGTTTTGCTTGTTGATTTGGTGCTGGAACTGCTGCTGCCTGCCGGTTTTGCGGAACGGCTGGTCGCCTTGCTGGTGGTCGAACCGGACTTGCTGCGTTTTGGTTTGCCGCCCGACACTTCGGCGCCGACGCTTTCATCGAGTTCATAACGCGATGGCGTGTTGCCCGCGCCGCCGCCCGAGGAGCGACCCGACTTGCCCGACTTGGCCGGTTTGGCGTCGAGCGCCTTGTGCGCCGCGCTTTTCGGTTTACCCGCGCCGCTATCGGCCTGCACGCTGCCGCCGGCGAGCACCAGGTCGATCTTGCGCGCCTCCAGATCGACACGCGAGACCTGCACCGTCACGCGGTCGGTCAGCTGGTAGCGCTTGCCGGTGCGTTCGCCGCGCAGTTCGTGACGCGCTTCGTCGTACTGGAAGTAATCGGTGCCCAGTTCGGTGATGTGGACCAGGCCTTCGACGAACAGCGCGTCGAGCTGGACAAAAATGCCGAAGGTCGTCACGCCCGAGACCACGCCGGTGAATTCTTCACCGAGCTTGTCCTTGATGAAGTAGCACTTGAGCCAGGCTTCGACGTCGCGCGAGGCTTCGTCGGCGCGGCGCTCGTTGGCCGAGCAGTGCACGCCCAGGGCGTCCCAGATGGTCAGGTCTTTTTCATTCTTTTGCTTGCCTTCGGCCTTGTCTTTCGCCTGCTGCTTGCGCGTGGCGTTCGACACGGTGGTGTTCAGGCCGGCCAGGTCGATGCCCTTCGGCTCGTATTTTTTACCGAGCAAAATGGCCTTGATGGCGCGGTGCGTCAGCAAGTCGGGATAGCGGCGGATCGGGCTGGTGAAGTGGGCATACGCCTCGTACGCCAGGCCGAAGTGGCCGATATTGTCCGGGCTGTAGACCGCTTGCTGCATCGAACGCAGCAGCATGGTTTGCAGCAGCGACGCATCCGGACGGTCCTTGATCTGCTTCATCAGTTCGGCGTAATCGTTGGCGCTCGGCTTGTCGCCACCGTTCAGGTTCAGGCCAAGCTGCTTGAGGAAGGTGCGCACTTGCGTGAGCTTTTCCTTGGTCGGCGAGGCGTGGATGCGGTAGGTGCCGGGATGCTTGTGGCGGATCAAGAGATCGGCCGCGCAGACGTTGGCCGCCAGCATGCATTCCTCGATGACCTTGTGCGCATCGTTGCGGGTGCGCGGAATGATCTTTTCGATCTTGCCGAGCGCATTGCAGACGATATAGGTTTCGGTGGTTTCGAAGTCGATCGCACCGCGTACCTGGCGCGCCTTGTGCAGCGCGTGGTACACATCGTACAGATTGAGCAGGTGCGGCACGATGGCCGGACGACGCGCCGCTTCAGGGCCGGCGGTGTTGCCGAGGATATCGGCCACTTCGCTGTAGGTCAGGCGCGCAGCCGAGTGAATCACGGCCGGATAGAACTGGTAGGCCTTGATTTCGCCCTTGTCCGAAATGACGGCGTCGCACACCAGGGTCAGGCGGTCGACGGCCGGGTTCAGCGAACACAGGCCGTTCGAGAGCTTCTCGGGCAGCATCGGGATGACGCGGCGCGGGAAATACACCGAGGTGCTGCGTTCGATGGCGTCGATGTCGAGCGCATCGTTCGGCTTGACGTAATGGGACACGTCGGCGATCGCCACGATCAGGCGGAAGCAGTTGGCCTTGCCGACCTTGACCGGCTCGCAGTACACCGCATCGTCGAAGTCGCGCGCGTCTTCGCCGTCGATGGTCACCAGCGGCACATCGCGCAGGTCGACCCGGTCTTGCAGGTCGGCTTCGCGCACTTCGCCGGGCAGCTTGGCGGCGGACTTGAGCGCGGCGGCGGAGAAGATATGCGGCACGCCGAACTTGCGCACGGCAATTTCGATTTCCATGCCGGGATCGTCCAGGTCGCCGAGCACTTCGACCACGCGGCCGGCCGGCTGCTTGAAGCGCGAAGGCTGCTCGCTCAGCTCGACGCTGACGATCTGCCCTGCCTTGGCCTTGCCGGGCGAACCGGCGACCAGGATGTCCTGGCCGATGCGCTTGTCTTCGGGAGCGACGATCCAGACGCCGTTCTCATTGAGAAGGCGGCCGATCACATGACTGTTGGCGCGCGTGACGACTTCGACGATGGTGCCTTCCTGGCGCCCGCGGCGGTCGGTACCTGTGACTTTGGCGAGCACACGGTCGCCATGCAGGACTTTCTGCATCTCTTTGTCGGACAGGAACAGGTCTTCGCCCGGTTCGTCGGGGATGACGAAGCCGAAACCGTCGCGGTGCGCGCTGACCTTACCGGCGATAAAGCCGGAATGGTCGGCCAGGGCGTAGTTGCCATCGGCGTCGGCGTGGATCTGGCCGTCGCGCTGCATGGCATTCAAACGCCTGGTTAACACCTCCAGCGCGGCTGGCTTGACCTTGAGCGTGCGGGCGATGCTTTCGAGATCAAGCGTCGCGCCCGCGTTGCGGAAAATGCCGAGAATATCCTCGCGGCTGGGAATGGTATGAGTAATTTGGTTCAAATGTTTTTCTATATTTGTTTTTGGCAGTTACCGCGGGAAATGTCTAGGCGGGTGACTGACACAGTGATTATTGACACAGTGATAGGCGTAGTGTACCGGAGTACGGTGCGATTCGCCTAACGAAGCGTGTTTTGAAAGATTCTTCGGCTAGGGCTGTGACATTTCCAAATCTTCGGCTATAATTTTGGTCTTTCGCGGAAACACAACGTTGAAGCGGGAGAAAAAGGCAGCATATTTGCATGGTATTGAGCAAAAAGAGTAACGAAAGTTAGTCTGGCGCAAAACTCCGAAAGCGAGTATGATAGCAGAAGTCGGCGGCAACGCCGGCAGGCAGCAAAAGAAGTACAGCAACATCAATGCCCACGTGGCGGAATTGGTAGACGCGCATGGTTCAGGTCCATGTGCCGCGAGGTGTGGGGGTTCGAGTCCCTCCGTGGGCACCACTCCCTGGAAGATGTTTTCCTGAGAGTACCAAGTAGTCGTAGTTGAGTCGTAAAAGTTGTTGCAGTAGCTGTATCAATGCCCACGTGGCGGAATTGGTAGACGCGCATGGTTCAGGTCCATGTGCCGCGAGGTGTGGGGGTTCGAGTCCCTCCGTGGGCACCACTCTACCGGGTTAGATTATTTCCCGCAAAATTCCGGAAGCGCCGCAGTCCTTGCATAAAGGCTGCGGCGTTTTGCGTTGCGCGGCCGGTTTCATGCATGCCCCATATATCCGATTCAGGAATTCGCCATGATTGATCGTTTGCCCGGCCGCGTGCTGGCTGTCGTCCTCCTCGCACTCTGCGGCGCGGCGCATGCCGACCCGGTTGACGACACCGTCAACGCCGAAATGGCGCGCCAGCGCATTCCCGGCGCCGCCATCGCCATCGTCAAGGATGGAAACACCATCAAGGAAGGCGCTTACGGCATGGCCAACCTGGAACATCAGGTCGCCGTCACGCCCGATACCGTGTTTCAGTCCGGTTCGCTCGGCAAGCAATTTACCGCCGCGCTGGTCCTGTTGCTGGCATCCGACGGCAAACTGACCTTGGACGACCCGATTTCGCGCCATCTTGCGGCCACGCCGCCGGCCTGGAAAAAGATTACGGTGCGCCATTTGCTCAATCACACCTCGGGTTTGCGCGATCCGGACCATATCATCAAGCTCAACCAGGACTACACCGATGCGCAATTGCAACGCGCAGGCAGCAAGCTGCCGCTGCAGTGGGCGCCGGGGACGACATGGGCATACAGCAATTTCGGCTACCAGCTGCTGGGCATCCTGTGCACCCGGGTGGGCGGCAAACATTACGGCGAACAGCTGCGTGAGCGCATCTTCGCACCGGCGGGCATGCAGGCGCGCATCATCAGCGAGCGCAACATCGTACCGCACCGCGCCGCCGGCTATGACCTGGTCGAAGGCGCATTCAAGAACCAGGAATGGGTCTCGCCCACGCTCAACACCACCGCCGACGGCAGCCTGTACCTGACCGCGCGCGACCTGGCCAAATGGCATATCGCGCTCGATGGCGACAAGGTGCTGGGCGCGGCGCTCAAACAAGCCATGTGGCGCCCGACCACGCTCACCAACGGCGGCACCAAAGCCTACGGTTTCGGCTGGGAGACATCGCCCACCCTGGAGCGCCGCTCGGTCTGGCACGATGGCGCATGGCAGGGATTCACCACCCAGGGCACCCGCTTCGTCGACGATGGGCTGGCGGTGGTGGTGCTGACCAACCGCTCCGAGGCCGACATCGCCAGGCTGCTCGAACTGGTCGCCGCCCACTACCTGCGCGCGCCACGCTGACCTTGTTCCCGGGGGGCAAGCCTCGGCGCGGTCGCGGGACCGTTTGCGAGCGTGCCCGTCTCGGTCAGCGACAACGGCGCCGGCATCGCCCCGCCGCCGCCCCGCCCGGGCGCTGAACCGCTGCGCGCACGCCGCACACTTGACTTGCGGCGCCAACAGGCTATGCTCGCTCTGGCATATGACAACTTTCCGCAAATCCGCTGTGGCCGTCCTGCTCGCCTGCGCAAGCGCAGCGCTGCTGGCCGCCCCGGCGCCCTGGTTCACCTGGCGCAGCAAGGCCGACAGCAAACAGGTGTGCCACCAGACGCCGCTCGGACCGGGTTGGGAAAAAGTCAACGGCCCCTATCGAGATAGCCATTGCATGAAGTTGCTTATTGCTAAATAATAGCTAAAAACATAGAGGAGAAACTTGAAGGTTGAGGGTTGTTAGTACATCCATTCACACTGAGGAGAAGTCCATGTTTACGAATCCCGAACAATTTGCATCCGCCACCAAGACGCTGTTTGAACTCCAGATGATGACTTTTAACGCCCTCACCAGCAAAGCGGTGCAAGGCGTGGAACAGGTTGTCTCGCTGAACATGACGACTGCAAAAAATTCGGTGCAAGGTTCCATGGCGATGGGCAAGGAAATGAGCCAGGCCAAGGACCCGAAAGCGGCGATCGACGTTGCCACCGCCCACGCCAAGCCGATGGCCGGCGCGGTGCAGTACGGCGAGCAGCTCAAGGTGATCATCGACGACATCCACAGCGAATTCACGCAAGCCGCCGACGCCCATATCGCCGAAGCCAAGAGCGCCCTGACGGCGCTGATCTACGACGTGACGCAGAACGTCAAGCCGGGCTCGGAGAACGCCGTCGAAATCATCAAGACCGCGATCGACAATGCCTTCCAGGGCTACGAGCAGGTGACCAAGGCCACGCGCCAGGCCGTGCAAGTGGTGGAAGAGCAGATTGCCAAGGCCACCGCGCAGGTTGCGCCGGCCGAGAAAAACGCCGCCTGATTGCTTCAGGCATGAAAAAGCGCCGTTCCCGGCAATCCGGGACGGCGCTTTTTACGTTTGGAACGCGCTGCGTCAGGCGACCGCGCCGCTGCAAACGATGATCACCAGCACCAGCAGGGTAATGCGCTTGCGCGTGGCGAGGCGATCGACCGCCCGGTGTGCATATTGTCTCACTCTGTTCTCCCGATGGAGCCGCGGCGTGCGCCACGGCGGTTGCGTCTGTCTGTCAGACCACTTTGTTGGTGGCCAGGTCCCATCCGCCCGAGGTATTGCCGCCCGTTCCACCACCGACTTTTTGCTGCGTGTACTTCCATTTCACCTTGGAATACTTCAAGCCCAGGTGCTCGTTCAGGATGTCGCCTTCGGTCACGGACGGGCTGACGGTGCTGATCAAGACGTTTTCCAGTTCCATCTCAAAATACTTGATGCGTTCGCCCTGGCCATCGGCGCGCATGAATTCCAGCTTGGCTTTCGGCAGCGTCTTGCCGGACGAGCAGTTTTGCAGCAGCAGCGGCGTGGCCAGGTCGGCCAGCTTGGCGATGAACAGCTCGCTGTGTTCGCAGCGCTCGGCGGTATGGCCTCCGCCGGTCGACGCGGTGGCCGACTTGGGCTGCGACACGCCCCACGACACCGACTGGCATTCGATCCAGTCCTTGTGCAGGTTATCGGTCGATTCGCCCTTGATGCCGTCGATTTGCAAGTAAACGTCGATTGCCATGTTGAACTCCGTGTGTGAGGAATGAGACCGCGAGATATTGAACACAAACCCCATTATTGGAGCGGCGAAGCGACCCGCGATTGCGCACGATCAAGCTCGGCTCAGTTCGCTTGAGGTCTTGCTCAATCCGGGCACGATTGATCTTGATCAAACAGCGCCTTGCGCTGGAGTGGAAGCACGACAAATATCATGAAGGTGCTGAGCGGAATTGTTTCTAATTGGAATGCATCCTCACCTTCAGGGAGTCGTCCGTGTCCATTTCCGCCCAGAATACTTATTCCAGCATCAAGCCCGAGCTGCGCCAGGGCAACCGGCGTTCATCCGATATCGAACAGCAAGCGTACGCCGCCGTGGGGCGCAGGTTCGCCACCGGCGCCGCCAGCAGGGTGCGCTACGTGCGCCTTGTGCTGGCGGCGGCGGCGTCGATCACGGTCGTGATGCTGGTCACGCTGGTGGCGCTGCTGACGTACGACAACATCAAGTCGCCGCATGTGCTCAAGGCCGCCTCCCCGGCCAAGGTCGAGCCGCGCACGGCCGGCGTGGCGCTGGCGGCGCGCGCCAAGCCGGTCGTGATCATCGATGAAAAAGAGGATGCGCCGGCGCGGCCGGTGGTGGCCCCGGAACCGATTCCACCGCTGGTGCTGCTGGCGCCGGAGGCGGTTCAGGCGTCGGCGCCGCCGGCCCCGGCACGGCTGGCGAGCCCGGTCAAGGCATCGGCCAGGCTGCGCGAGCACCTCAAACCGGCCGCCGCCGCGGGCAAGCATGTCACCGTGAAAGTGGGGAAAACGGTGCAACAGCCGGCGCCGCGCAAGGCCAGCCGCGGCGAGCCGCGCAAGGCGCCCGTTGCAGTGAAACGCAAGGTGGCGTCGATGGCGGCGCCGGCGCGGCAAAACGAGCACGGCGGCGCGCTCATCACCCTGCTCTCGAACGCCGGCGCGCAGCGGCGCGACCTGGCCCAGCCCGGGCCGATGCTGGCGGCCCGCCACGCGCCGCGCCGGCGCCACCTCGCCGAGCCCTGAAAACCACGCCGCGCAGCACCTGAGCAGCCTGTCGGACTTGGGATCGTCGGCTGCAAAAATACCTGGAACGGTCCATATTTCGCCGCTTTCTCGGCCAATAGCTCGCTATTGGCACTGCGAAATCGTCAAAATCTGGCCTCGCCCAGCTATTTTTTCGCTTCGACTCCCCAAGTCCGACAGGCTGCTAGACGAATTTGCTGGGGTTTGCCGGCCACTGACGATATACTGTACATAATTACAGGGTTTGGTCGATGGTCCGCAGCACAATGCGCAAAGTTCTTGAGAATGAGTTCTATTATCTGGATAATTTTCGTCAGGTACTGGAATGGATTGCCGGGCGTTACAACGACTTGCTGACCGAGGAGGAGCGCGCGTTCATCGCCACGTTCCCGTCGCTGCCGCAAGCCTCGCGCGCGCTGCTGGTGCGCATGGTCATGCGCAAAGGCACGATTTTTCGCGCCAGCAAGCTCAATTACGCCGAAATCGGCTGCTCGGTCGAGGCTGCGCGCCACCTGCTGCCCACCGGCTGGGTCCATGCCGACCCGGTGCTGACGCTCGACGCGCTGTTCGAGCTGCTCCTCAAAGCCGAGATCGGCGCCATTTTCAGCCTGTCGCTGCACGAAAAGAGCGCACGCAAGGGCGAACAACTGGCCGCCCTGCGCGATGCCTTCGGCGACGCGCGCGCGTTTTCGGCCTGGTACCGCGACTCGCCCGACACTGTCTACAGCATCACCGTCAAGGACCTGTGCGACCGCCTGCGCCTGATCTTCTTCGGCAACCTGCACCAGGACTGGACCGAATTTGTGCTGTCCGACCTGGGCTTGTTCCAGTACGAAAAAGTCGAATTTTCAACCTCCTCGCGTGGTTTTCGCACGCGCCGCGATGTCGACGATTACCTGGCCCTGCACCAGTGCAAGGAGCGCTTTCGCGCCGGCGACGCCCTGGACGAGGTGCTGGCCACGCTGCCGCGCGCGCCTTTTGACAACGAATGGATCGACAGCCGGCGCGAACGGCTGATGTTCCAGATCGCCCAACACGTGGAAAAGCAAAAAGACTGGGGCCAGGCGTTCGAGTTGTACGCCTGCTGCAATTATCCCGGTGCGCGGGCGCGCGCCATCCGCGTGCTGGAAAAACACGAACGCCATGCCGAGGCGCACGCGCTGCTCGAACGCGCCCAGGCCGCGCCCGAGAGCGACGCCGAGCGTCAGCAACTGCTGCGCATTGCGCCGCGCCTGCGCCGCAAGCTCGGGCACCAGGCGCTGCCGTCGCAGCGCACGCCGGCGGTGCGGCGGCTCGACCTCTGCCTGCCGATGCCGCTTGAAGCGAACTGGTGGGTCGAAGGCATCGTGCGCGACCATCTGGCCAGCGCCGACGCGCCCGTGTTCTACGTCGAGAACGCGCTGATCAATTCCCTGTTCGGGCTGCTGTGCTGGGGACCGATCTTCAGCGCCATTCCGGGCGCGTTTTTCCACCCGTTCCACCGTGGCCCGGCCGACCTGCACAGCGCCGATTTTTATCGCCGGCGCGAGCGCGAATTCCGCGCCTGCCTCGACCAGTTGGACGACGGCCGCTACCAGGACACCATCCGCGCCAACTACGACAGCAAGCGCGGCATCGTCTCGCCGTTCGTGGCCTGGGAAGCGCTCAGCGCCGAGCTGCTCGGGATGGCGCTGGCCTGCATCCCCGCCGAGCACCTGAAAAAATGGTGCGAGCGCATCCTGCTCGACGTCAAGGCCAACCGCAACGGCTTCCCGGACCTGATCCAGTTTTGGCCGCTGGAGCGGCGCTACAACATGATCGAAGTCAAAGGCCCGGGAGACCGCCTGCAGGACAACCAGCTGCGCTGGATCGAATACTGCGCCGCGCATCAGATGCCCATTTCCGTGTGCTACCTGCAGTGGGCGCAGTGAGCTACGTCGTCGCGGTGCGCGCCCTGTGCGAATTTTGCGCCAAGCAGGGCGACCTCGACCTGCGCTTCACGCCCTCGCCCACCGCCCAGGAAGGCATCGCCGGCCACGCCGTGGTGACCGGGCGGCGCGGCCCCGGCTACCAGAAAGAGGTCAGCCTGGCGGGCGAATACGGTCCGCTGCTGGTGCGCGGGCGGGCCGACGGCTACGACCCGGCCCAGAACCTGATCGAAGAAATCAAGACCTTCCGCGGCGACCTCGATCGCATGCCCGCCAATCACCGCCACCTGCACTGGGCGCAGGTGCGCGTCTACGGGCATCTGCTGTGCGCGCAGCTCGGCCTGGAGCAGGTGTCGCTGGCGCTGGTCTACTTCGACATCGGCAAGCAGACCGAAACGGTGCTGCGCGAGACACACAGCGCGTTTGATTTGCGCGCCATGTTCGCCGACCAGTGCGAGCGCTTCGTGGCGTGGGCCGCGCACGAGCTGGCGCACCGCGAGGCGCGCGACGCGGCGCTGGGCGCACTGCGCTTTCCGCATCCGGCGTTTCGTCCCGGCCAGCGCGACCTGGCCGAAACCATCTTCCGCGCCAACAGCGGCGCGCGCTGCGTGCTGGCGCAGGCGCCGACCGGCATCGGCAAGACCATCGGCACCCTGTTCCCGGCGCTCAAGGCGGCGCCGCTGCACCGGCTCGACAAGGTGTTTTACCTGGCCGCCAAGACGCCGGGACGCAAGCTGGCGCTCGACGCGGCCGAAGCGATCCAGCGCAGCGCGCCCGGCCTGCCGCTGCGCGTGCTGGAACTGGTCGCGCGCGACAAGGCGTGCGAGCATCCCGACAAGGCTTGCCACGGCGACTCCTGTCCGCTGGCGAAGGGCTTTTACGACCGCCTGCCGGCAGCGCGCAGTGCGGCGCGCGCAGTCCCGCTGCTCGACCGCGAGGGCTTGCGCGCGGTCGCGCTGGCGCACCAGGTCTGCCCGTATTACCTGGGCAGCGAAATGACGCGCTGGAGCGACGTGGTGGTGGGCGACTATAACTACTACTTCGACATGGGCGCGATGCTGTACGGGCTGGCGCTGGCGAACCAGTGGCGCGTGAGCGTGCTGGTGGACGAGGCGCACAATATGGTCTCTCGCGCGCGCAAGATGTATTCGGCCGACCTGGAACGCGGCGCCTTGCGGGCGGCGCGCGCGGTGGCGCCGGCGCACCTGAAAAAGGCGCTCGACAAGGTGGGGCGCAGCTGGCCGTCCAGCGATGGCGCCGATTACGAAGTACTAGGCGCGCCGCCCGAAAAACTGCTCGATGCGCTGCAGGGCGCGTCAAGCGCGATCACCGACTACCTGGCCGACAATCCGGGGCCGATGGAACCGGACCTGCAGCGCTTCTACTTCAACGCCCTGCACTTCGCGCGGCTGGCCGAGACCTTTGCCGAGCACTCGATGGTCGACTGCACGCGTGACGGCGCGCACGCGTCCACCCTGGCGATCCGCAATATCGTGCCGGCGCCGTTCCTGAAACCGCGCTTCGCGCTGGCGCATGCGACGGCGCTGTTTTCGGCCACGCTCAGCCCATGGAACTACTACAGCGACGCGCTCGGCCTGCCGGCCGATACGGCCTGGGTCGACATCGACTCGCCTTTTGTCGCCGACCAGTTAAGCGTGCATGTGGTGCGCGATATCTCGACGCGCTTTACGCACCGGGCCAGGTCGGTGGCGCCGATTGCGGCCTTGATCGCGCGTCAGTATGCGCAGGCGCCGGGCAATTACCTGGCGTTTTTCAGCAGCTTCGATTACCTCGAGCAGGTGGCCGAGCGGGTCGAGCGCGATTATCCCGACATTGCCGTGTTCCGCCAGCCGCGCCGCATGGCCGAGACGGAGCGCGATGCTTTTTTGGGGCGCTTCACGCTGGACAGTCGCGGGGTCGGGTTTGCGGTGCTGGGCGGCGCGTTCGGCGAAGGGATCGACCTGCCGGGCGCGCGCCTGATCGGGGCCTTCATCGCCACGCTCGGGCTGCCGCAAATGAATCCGGTCAATGAGCAGATCCGCCAGCGCATGCAAGCCACGTTCGGGGCGGGCTACGACTACACGTATTTGTATCCGGGGATGCAGAAGGTGGTGCAGGCGGCAGGGCGCGTGATCCGTACGGAGGGCGACCGCGGGGTGGTGTATCTGATCGATGACCGCTTTGCGCAGCCGGAGGTGCGCGAACTGCTGCCGCGCTGGTGGCATGTGGACCAGGCGGGATTGCCGGTGTCGTAAGCCGCGGTGACCAGCCGTCCTCAAACCCGTCGTCATTCCCGCGCAGGCGGGAATCCAGGTTAGTAGATTCGCGACTGCAGTGAGACCTTGGATTCCCGCCTGCGCGGGAATGACGGTTTTGATGTTAGCGCGGGAATGACGAGGTGTCAGCCGACAAGCGCCCTGACCTTCTGGTAGCCACTGCGGCTGATCGGGATGCGGGTGGCGTCCTTGAGAATCGCGGTATGGCTGTCCCTGCCCTGCTCGATGCGGTCGATCGCGCCAAGATTGAGCATCCAGGACCGGTGAACGCGCACGAAAACAGCCGGATCGAGCTGGCTTTCGAGTTCCGTCAGCCGCTGGTTCTTTAAATAATGCCTGCCGCCGGCGCTGATGCGCACGTAATCGTCCTGCGCTTCGATATAGTCGATCTGCCCGGCGGCGATGATGTGCACGCGCGCGCCATCGCGAATCAGCACCCGCTCGAGCGGCTTGCCGCGTAGCGCCGACTCGCGCAGCACGGCATCGACGCCAAGCTGCTTGACGCTGCTGCGCGCATGCGCCAGGGCCGCGTCCAGCCGCTGCTGACTGAAGGGTTTGAGCAGGTAATCGACGGCGTGGATATCGAAAGCCTTGAGCGCGTACTGGTCGAAGGCGGTCACGAAGATATAGCGCGCCCCGGCGCCGGCCAGTTCCACCACCTCGAAGCCGTTCAGCTTGGGCATCTGGATGTCGAGAAAGACCAGGTCCGGCGCCAGTTCGGTGATGGCCTTGACGGCGTCGAAGCCGTTGGCGCATTCGGCCACGATCTCGATATCGGCGTGCATCGCCAGGAACTCGCGCACCAGGGCGCGCGCCAGGTCTTCATCGTCGACGATTATCACGCGCATGCTTGTCTCTCCGTGGTGTGAAAGGGCAGCGACAGCGCCACCCGGAACTGGTGCGCCTCGCGCGTCCAGTGGATGCTGGCCTCATTGCCATAGGTGGCCGCCAGGCGCTGGCGCACGTTAGCCAGGCCGATGCCATGGCTGGTGACGGCCGGCGGATCGTTGTCGATATCGTTTTCCACCACGATGTGCAGGACCGAGCCGGCGCGCCGCGCCGCGATGCGGATGGTGCCGCCGCCGGTCAGGTGGGCGATGCCGTGCTTGATGGCGTTTTCGATCAAGGGCTGCAGGATCATCGGCGGCAGCAGGCAGTCGAGCGCGCCGGCGTCGAGCGCCCGCTCGATGTTCAGGCGCGCGCCGAAGCGCACTTTTTCGATGGCGACGAAGTGCATCGCCATCGCCGCTTCCGCTTCCAGGGTGACCTTGCGGCTCGCCTCCAGGCCAAGGCTGTGACGAAAAAAATCGGCCAGTTGCAAGGTCATGTCTCGCGCGCGGGCCGGGTCGATGGAAGTGAGCGCGCTGATCGAATTGAGGCTATTGAACAGAAAATGCGGATCGATCTGGGTGCGCAGCATGCGCAGTTCGGCGTCCTGCGAGGTCAATGCCGCTTCCAGTTCGCGCCGTTCGGCGGCGCGCGCGCGCTGGAATTCGAACGCCAGGTAATGCGCCACGGCGCACAGCGCGTACAGGATCACGCCCAGGCCGAAGATCGCCGCTTGCAGGGGGGCGCTCATGGCGATGGCGGCGCAGGCATGGTTCCAGCCGATGCACAGCGCGGTCCACGCAAGGCTGGCCACGACGGCGGCGACCGCGAACACCAGCAGCACGGAAATCGCGCTGCGCTCGTTGAGCGGATAGGCGCGGCACAGGTAGTAGCTCGAAAACCCGGTGGCGCAGGCATACAGCAGCGTCACCGGTACGGTAAAGAACAAGCCGTCGGTCCACGCGGCGCCGCTGGCGGCCACGATCAGGCCCGCGAACACGATCGCCAGCAGCAGCCACGCGAGCAGGTACAGCCCGGCGCCGCGCCGCGTGGAGAACGGTCCTTGCATCAGTTGCGCACTTCCACGCCGCCCATGATGGCGTAGCCGCGGATGGTGAGGCGCTTGCCGGCGTCCGTGGCGGGCGCGGTCCTGTCCTCGAAGCCGCCGAGCACCGGCACGCCTTTCAGGATGATGGTCCAGTCGGGCGGGCACTTGATGGTCACGCCGCCCATGACAGCGAACACATTGATCTCGGCCTCGCCAATGATCGACGACTCGCGCAGGTCGAGCATGCAGTCGCCCATGAATGCGCTGATATCGCCGCCACGAAACGCCGGCGTGCTAAGGCGGCGCCGGAATCCGCCGAGGATGGCGGTGATATCGACCACGGCGTCGCCGTCGGCGTCGGCATCGGCCGAGAACGTGGCGCCGGCATCGTCCTTGAGCGGCACGCCGGGCGCCGTATCGCGCTTGCGCAACGCTTTGTGGATCACGCCGATGCCGAACAAAATCAGCAGCACCGGCCACAAGGTGCGGGCGTTGAAGAAGTAGCCGTAGCCGAGGCGGTTGAGGGTGAGGACCACGCCGGCGGCGGTGATCAGGCCGAACAACATGCGCTCGTGGCGCGAATCGGCTTCGGCGAACTTGACCAGGCCGCCGATGATGACCAGCACGGGCCAGAAATGCATGACCTGGCGGCGGTCGATGATGTACAGGTTATCGAGCAGGTACAGCATGCCGAAGCCGATCACCGCCAGGCCGAGCCAGACCTGGTTGGGGACGCCGGAGGTGCGGGCCTTATTTTTCATTGGTCGGCTCCGTGCCGGGCGCGAGGCGGCGTTCGATGAACGGTTCCAGGATCATGGTCACGCCGCAGAAGATGACCGGAACCGGCCAGCCGTTGCTAAAGGTCAGGCCGAACAGGTGTTCGAACACGGCAAACAGCCACAGGCTGCCGAACACCTCCCACAGGCCCCTGGTGAAGTCTTTGGCGGTCGGGAAACCGATCATTCTGTTCACGCCCATGACGGTCAGCACCAGTGGCGAGTAATGCCAGATGTTATCGACGTGGTACACATCGAGCCGGTCGAGCAGCACGACGGTGCCGAAGCCGATCAGCAGCAAGCCCCACATCAACTGCTTGCGCCATTCGTAAGAGGATTTATTGGACACGATTGCTCCTGTAGTCAGTTCAGGCGCAACGATACATCGGCGCGGCGGCGCTGCACAGGGGATTTCGGCCAATGGCCGCTGGCGCCCGGTGAACGGCGGCGCGACCGGCCAGCAGCCTGTCGGACGTGGGGAGTCGAAGCGAAAAGATAGCTGGGCGAGGCCAGATTTTGACGATTTCGTAGTGCCAATAGCGAACTATTGGCCGAGAAAGCGGCGAAATAGGGACCGTCCCAGGTATTTTTGCAGCCGACGATCCCACGTCCGGCAGGCTGCTAGCCTGAATGTTTCATGAACTGCCAGTGCGTTGCTGGCTGGACGATACGAAACCTCGTCGGCAGTGTTTTCGATGGTCGCGGGTAATGGATGCCCTACCCGATTGAACGGGACATCGA